>NZ_JAIEPN010000103.1 GCF_019748365.1 Novosphingobium sp. | reverse complement strand
CATGGGGCTTTTTATTCAACCCAACTGGCCCCTTTTTAAACCGGTGCCTGGCCCGTTTTTATCCCGGTGTTGACACTGCCAAGCGAACAAGGAGGCTCTCATGTCCCTCGGCCTCATTCTCGTCATCATCCTCGTTGTCTTTCTCGCGGGCGGCTTCAGTGGGCGCATCGGCGGTTATGGCTATGGCTACGGCCATGGCGGGATCGGCGTGATCGGGATCATCCTGATCGTGCTCGTGATCCTCATGCTGACCGGGCGAATCTAGCATTCCCCAGGCACCAACCACCCGCATCTCCATCGATTCTCTCAGAAAAGGAGCCATGTCCATGCGCTCGATCATCACCCTTGCAGCACTTGTCGCTGCCGTCCTGCCGATCACCGCTGTCTCGGCGCAGACCATGCGCGCCTATACCGTGCGCGCGACCCGGCTCTATTCGGGGCCACTGCGGAATTATCCCAGCGTGCGCTACGTCGGACGCGGTGTCAGGGTCAGCATGCATGGCTGCCTGCGCGACTGGAGCTGGTGCGATGTGACCTACCGCGCCAATCGCGGGTGGGTCGCGGGGGATGATCTGCGCGTCAGCCACAACGGGCGACGGCGGGGCATTGCTGCTGACATGGGCGTCGGGGTGATCTCGTTCACGTTCGGGTCCTACTGGAACACGCACTATCAGGGCCGCCGCTTCTACGGCGAGCGTCAGCGCTGGCAGAGGCAGTATGACACGGCCTACCGCCCGGAATGGGGCGAGCGCGAGCAGCGCCGGGATGAAGGCCCCCGGAGCAATCACGGCCAGTACCGAAATCGCCAGCAAAGCGTGGATCAGCCTCGGATGGACCATGGCAAACCCGACAGGCGGCCACACCCTTGATCGCATTCCGGCCCGATCACCCACCTCCCCCGGTCGGGCCGGGACCCACGGGGAGCGTGGCGGAATTCCTGCTCAGGCAGAATCCCGCCACGCTCCCTAGCCCCAGTCAAACCATTTGAATTTTTATACTTTTCAGGAGCTTTTCCCCATGTCGCTCATAAATCTCATCGTCATTCTGATGGTCGTCGGGGTTCTGCTCTGGCTGATCAACACCTACCTGCCGATGGACGGCAAGATCAAAGCAATCCTCAATGCAGTCGTGGTCATCGGGGTCGTGTTGTGGCTGCTGAGGGTGCTAGGACTGCTTTCCTCGCTCGATGCCATTCATATCGGCAAGTGAAGGCCCGGGGCCTGCGGTCCAGAATTGCAGCACGCCCATTCGGTATAGGGTGAACCCTGACGAACCGTGGTAGGCAAGCTCCTCACAAGGGGCATGCCGTTATGCAACGACTCCATGCCAAGGCCGCCGGACGCGGGAGGTTTCGCACCCCGCCGGCACGGTGGTAAGTCCGCCGCGCGAACCAGGCGGCGCATCGCCAAGGAACGCCGTGCCGCCAAGGCCCGTTCTGCCGATCATCGCCATCGGTGCCTCGGCTGGCGGGCTGGAGGCGACCTCGCGCCTGTTCGACGCGCTGCCGAGCGCGACGGGCTGTGCGTTTATTGTCATCCAGCACCTTGATCCGCATCACGAAAGTCTCATGGTCGCGCTGCTCGCCGAGCATACTGCGATGCCCGTGGTCGAGGCGGTGCACGGCTGCCCGCTCATGGCAGACCATGTCTATGTCATTCCCCCCGGCCGCTATCTCTCGGTCAGCGCCGGTACCTTGCGGCTCTCCAAGCCGGAGGCAGGGCATGGCACACGCCTGCCGTTCGATTGGTTGATCCGCTCGCTCGCGGCCTCCTGCGGGCGGCAAAGCGCGGCGGTGATCCTTTCGGGCACAGGCGGGGATGGCAGCCGAGGGATCATTGCGCTGCATGCGGCGGGCGGGATGATACTCGCCCAGTCCATTGCCGAAGCCGAGCATCCCGGCATGCCGCAAGCCGCGCTCGATACTGCGCTGGTTGATGCGGCGCTGCCGCTTGCCGCGATGCCCGAGGCAATCGCCGCCTTCGCCGCGCGCGTCACGCTCCCCGGGTTCAAGATGGATGCGGAGCCCCCGCTTGATACGGGCGAAGGGCTGGCCGCGATCCTCGCCGCATTGCGCCACTCGACCGGACAGGACTTCAGCCACTACAAGCCCGGCACGATATCCCGGCGCATCGCGCGGCGCATGGCGATGCTTGCCATGACCGCCGGGGACATGGCCGCCTATGCCGAGCGGCTGCTTGGTGATCCGGCTGAAAGCACGCTGCTCGCCAGCGATCTGCTCATCAACGTAACCAGCTTCTTCCGCGATCCCAAGGTTTTCGAGACTCTCGAAACCGTGATCCTGCCCGGAATGCTCGAACGGCTGGCGGGAGGGCAACCGCTGCGTATCTGGGTGGCGGGTTGCAGCACCGGCGAGGAGGCCTATTCGATCGCGATGGTCTGCCAGGATGCGCTGGCGCGCGTGCGCCGCGACGTGAAGCTGCAGATCTTCGCCTCGGACCTCGATCCCGATGCCATCGCCGCCGCCCGTGATGGGCTCTACCCCGACGATATCACCGCCGCGGTCTCGCCCGAGCGACTGGCGCGCTATTTCACCGAGGAAGATACCGGCTACCGCGTGGTTCCCGCCCTGCGCAGCCATGTCGTGTTCTCGGTGCAGGACGTACTGACCGACCCGCCCTTCTCGCGGCTCGACATGATCTCCTGCCGCAATCTGCTGATCTATCTGGACAGCGCCGCACAGGCCCGGGTGGTTGCGCTGTTCCACTTTGCCCTGCGCGAAGCCGGCATCCTGCTGCTTGGCACGACCGAGACAATCGGCAAGCCCGATGGCCGGTTCGAGCCCATGGCGCGCGCCGAATGCTTCTATCGCCATGTCGCGCGGACCCGGCCGGGCGAGGCCGGCTTCCCATTCAGCTTCGACGGCAAACTGCCCCTGCTTACTGCTGCCGGGCGCGAAGCCCCTGCCGTGCGGCGCAGTCTGGCCGAGATCTGCGAGCGGGCGGTGCTCGCGGGGCACGCGCCTGCCGCCGTGCTGATCAACCGGCATCACGATTGCCTGTTTTCGATGGGGCCGACGCACCGCTTCCTGCGCATCCTGCCAGGCTATCCGACGCAGGACCTGCTCGCGATGGCCTCACCCGCGCTGCGCACCCGCCTGCGCCTCGCGATAGGCCGCGTCGACGCCGCTACGCCGCGTGTCGACGGCGGCTTGGCCACGCTGACGATCGACGGGATCACGGTCCATTTCCGCATCACGGTGGAGCGTCTCGCCGAGACGGCGGAGGAGCTCCTGCTCGTTTGCTTCGCTGAAGAAGCGGCCGGAAGCGGAGCCCAGCCCAAGGGGATAGCTCCGGAACAGGCCGACCGGCTGGCCGAACTGGAGCGCGAGCTCGAGGAGACGCAGGCCGAACTGCAGACCTCGATCCGCGACCGCGACATGGCCAATCAGGAGCAGAAGGCCATCAACGAGGAAGCCTTGTCGATCAACGAGGAGTTCCAGTCCACCAACGAGGAACTGCTGACCTCGAAGGAGGAGCTGCAATCGCTCAACGAGGAACTCACCGCGCTCAACAGCCAGCTGCAGGAAACACTTGACCGCCAGCGCCTGGCTTCGGATGATCTGCAGAACGTGCTGTTCAGCACCAATGTCGGCACGATGTTCCTCGATGCGGCCCTCAGGATCCGCTTTTTCACCCCGGCGATCAGCCCGCTCTACAACGTCATCGCGAGCGATATCGGCAGGCCGCTTGCCGATCTCAGGCCCATTGCCGATGATCCCGAACTGCTCGCCGATGCGCAGCGCGTGCTGGGTAACGAAACGACCATCGAGCGCGAGATCCGCGCACCGGGCGACACCTGGTTTGTCCGGCGCATCTTCCCCTACCGCGCGCTCGACAGCCAGATCAGCGGGGTGGTCATCACTTTTGCCGATATCACCGATCGCAAACACGTGACCTCGGCGCTCGAAGAAGCCAAGCTCGAGGCCGAACGCGCCAATGCGGCCAAGTCGCGCTTCCTCGCCGCGGCCAGCCACGATCTGCGCCAGCCGCTGCAGGCGCTGGCCCTGCTCAAGGATTTCCTTGCGCCCAATGTCTCGGGCGAACGTGCCGGCGAACTCATGGCGCGCTTTGACAAGACGCTGGGCGCGCTTTCGGGCATGCTCGACGTGCTGCTCAACATCAGCCAGATCGAAGCGGGCGCGGTGCGGCCGGAACTTGTCCGGTTTCCGGTGGCCGATGTGCTGGAGACACTGCACGGCGAATTCCTTGCATTGGCGGAGGCGCGCGATCTATCGCTGCGGTTCATGCCCTGCTCGGCCTGGGTGGAGAGCGATCCGCGCCTGCTCGAGCAGATGATCCGCAACCTCCTCGGCAACGCGGTCAAGTATACCCGCACAGGCCGCATCCTGCTGGGGTGCCGGCGGCGCGGCAACGACCTCAGGATCGAGGTCTGGGATACCGGCATCGGCATCGAGGCAAGCCAGCTCGAACATATTTTCGAGGAATTCCATCAGGTCGACAATCCCGCGCGCGAAAGCGGGCTGGGGCTGGGGCTTGGGCTCTCGATCGTGCGGCGGCTGGGCCGGCTCTTGCATCATACTGTCGATGTCCGCTCAGTGCCCGGGCGCGGCTCGATGTTCGCGATCACCGTGCCCCGCCGCAAGGGCGCCGCACGCCTGCCGCCCGCGCCATTGCCCGAACCTGCACCCGAGCCGGAGCCCGCCGCGCGCCCCTCGCTGATCATGGTCGTCGAGGACGATCCCGATTTGCTTGATCTCGTGACGCTGCTGCTCCGCGAGAACGGTCATATGGTAAGCGGCGCGTCCGATGGGGCCGAGGCTTTGCGGCTCGTCACGGGCGGCGCGATCCGGCCGGACATCCTCCTCACCGACTACAATCTGCCTTCGGGCCAGAGCGGCGTGGACCTGCTCAAAGCCCTGCGCCAACGTCTGCAGCGGCCGCTGCCCGCGATCGTGCTCACCGGCGACATTTCCACCGGCGCGCAGGCGATCATGGCCGAGGCTGATTGCATCCACTTGCGCAAGCCGGTCGTGCCCGCTGTCCTGCTGCGCGCCGTGGAACGCCTGTGCCCGCCTGCGCTGGCGCTGGTCCCTGCCCTCCCCCCGGGCCGCACGCCGCAGATGCCGCCGATGATCTACGTGATCGACGACGAGCCCCACGTCTGCGACGCGATCCGTGATCTCCTCACAGCGCATGGTCGCGAAGTGGCTGATTTCGGCTCTGCCGAGGACTTTCTGGCCAGCTACCGTGCGGGACGGCCGGGTTGCCTGCTGGTCGACGCGCATCTGCCTGGCCTCAGCGGCATCGGCCTCCTCGGCGAGCTGCGCGCGCGCGGCGATCACTTGCCGGTCATTCTGATCACCGGCGATGACGATATCGGCCTTGCGGTCGCGGCGATGCGTGCGGGCGCCTGCGATTTCATCACCAAGCCGGTGGGGCGTGACGCGCTGATGGCCAGTATTGACCGCGCCACCGAGCAATCGCTGGGCACCACCCTGGCCGATGTCGCGCAGGCCGAAGCGGCGGCCTGCTTTGCCGCGCTCACCGCGCGGCAGAAAGAAGTGATGGACATGGTCCTTGCCGGACATCCCAGCAAGAACATCGCCGCCGATCTCGGCATCAGCCAGCGTACGGTCGAAAACCACCGCGCCGAGGTCATGCACCGGATGGGCGTGCGCTCGCTGCCCGAGCTCGCACGCAAGGTACTGATGCTGGAGGCCTGAACGGCAATGGGGCCGACCTTGCGGCCGACCCCATGTCCACTTCATGCGCTGCGCTGGATCAGGAGCCCGAGCCCGGGCCGTAGCTGATTTCCACGCGCCGGTTCTGCACTTCGCGCACACCGTCGGCGGTGGGCACCCGCTGATTCGTCTCGCCAAAGGCCTGGCTCGAGATCGCCCCGGCGGAGATGCCGTGCCCGGTCAGATAGCCCTGAACCTCGGTGTCGCGCCGTGTCGAGAGGCTGAGGTTGTAGCGCGGCGAGCCAGAACTGTCGGTATGGCCTGCCAGCATGATGCCGATATTGCCGCAGTTCCCGTAAGCCTGAACCGCATTGTCCAGCACGCTCGCCGCTTCGGGCGAGATATCGGACTTATCCCAATCGAAGAATACGATGAACGGTCCCTTGTTGCAGACCGCGGCAAGTGGCGGGGCCGGAGGCGGCGGTGGGGGCGGCGGAGCTGGTGGCGGCGGAAGCGGAGGCGGAGGAGGAGCAGCCTCAGGTTCCGGTTCGGCAACATGCCCGCCAAGATTGAACGTCAGCGTCGCCAGCAGGGCGTGCGAACGCAAGTGCGCCGACCGCGAGGTGCCATCTTGAGCGATGAACTTGTCAGCGCCGTCCGGGCGGAAGTAGCGGTACTTCACACCGAGATCGACATTGTGGCTGATCGGCATGGTAATCCCGGCCAGCGCCTGCCAGGCAAAGCCGTGAGCACGATCCCGCAGCCCGACGGCCGTAGGCAGGCTTTCGACAAGCCGGGTGGTGGCATAGCCCGCACCGGCGCCGACATAGGCCTTGATTCCGCCCCAGTGGCCAACTCCGATCAGCGCGTTGCCCATCGCGGCGAACGTGCTGGTCCGGCCTGACAAGCCATCGGCGCCGGTAAAGCTGCCGTTGGGCAACGGCGTGCCGGTCGGGCGACCCTGTTCGCGCAGGTTCGAGCGGGAGTAGAAGCCCTCTGCCTCGAGCCGGAAGTGGCCGAGATCATAGCCCAGTGCACCGCCAGCTTCCCAGCCGGTCTTGAACCGGTCGGTATGCTCATAGCCGCCTGCGCTGGAAACATCCGAATGCTCCTGTTTGACGACGCCGCCTTCAAGCGTGATGTAGGGGCCGGTTTCATTGGCGTGGGCACTTGCACCCATCGCGCATGAAGCCAGCAACAGGCTGACGATGATTTTCCTCATGAAATATCCGTTCGTTTTTGGTGGCGTCGCAGAAGGCGGCCACGAGGCAAGAGGGGAGAAAGGTTGGCTTCGGCCCGCTGCAGGGCGGTCGTCGGGTGGCATGGCTCAGGACTCCGTCCGCGCTGCGAAGGCGCGTCTCCTCCGGCACGGCGCGCACGCAGTTGCCGATGGGAAAGGGAAGCCGACGGTTGCACGCAACCGCCGACTTTAGGTCTGATGCCGCGGGCTCGAGCTGGGACGCATAACCTGCCCGGTGCGACTGTGCCCACAAAGCTTGGGGGAACGGGCCATCGCCGGCATCACCGTTCCCAGATAGGCCGCTGCGAGGAACGGGCACAGGGTCGGAAACTACCCAGATGGGGCAACTGGGTACATTCCGAGGCTGCGGGCGGGCTGCGCTCGTCGCTAGCCCTGCTGCCGAGGCCGCGCTGCGCGCGCGCCTTCAATGCAGCAGGAGCCGCCTTCCATGCCTTTCAAACTGCCGCCACTGCCTTATGATCGCGATGCGCGCGCCCCGCACATGTCGCCCGAAACGCTGGATCTGCACCTTGGCCGGCATCACCGCGCCAAAGTCGATCATGGCAATGCCCGGGGCGACTATACTGCCGCCGTCCTGAGCCATCCCGTCAACTGGACATTCGTTGCGATGAACCTTGATCGGCGGGGTCTCTCGCGCGGGGATCAGGGTTGATGGCACGTTCTTCCCAACACACGGCTGGCGGCAAGCAGGCCAGCGCGGCGCTGGCACGGTGGGACAACGAAGGCGGTGCGCTGGCACCGTCACGCCGGCTGAAGCCGCAACAGCAAGGCGAGGCGCTTCCGGTCGAGCAAGGTCGAACTGGGTAGTTTCCGACGCGTGCTGGTCTCGGTTGTAGGACCTAGACTCGTTTTCACTTAGGTTGAAGCATATCCGGAGTTTCTGAAGTAGTTTGCGCATTCCTGAGGCGGGAAGGC
>NZ_JAIEPN010000007.1 GCF_019748365.1 Novosphingobium sp. | reverse complement strand
GTACTCTTGCCGCTGGAGGCAGGGCTGGTCGACATCCCGGCTCTTGACCTTTCGCCCGAGCAGGCAAGAGCGGTCCGACAGGGCCGCGTTCTTGACGGGCTGCCCCATGATGACGGGCTTTACTGGGTGCGCAGCGGCAAGGTGCCGGTGGCCTTGGTCGAGCTTTCAGGCTCCGTCCTGACCGTCGCACGGGGATTCAACCTTCCCGATGTCGCGGAGTAGAGAATATGTCGGTTACCGCTGAAAAGAAGCAGGCTATCATCGCGGACAACGCGCGCGGCTCGAACGATACCGGTTCGCCCGAAGTTCAGGTCGCGATCCTGACCAGCCGCATCCAGACCCTGACGGAGCACTTCAAGGCGCACCACAAGGATAACCATTCGCGCCGCGGGCTGCTGATGATGGTCAACAAGCGGCGCTCGCTGCTGGACTATCTGAAGAAGAAGGATGTGGCGCGCTACAATGCCCTCATCCAGAAGCTCGGTCTGCGCAAGTAACCAAGCGGAAAGCGGCCCCAAAACGGGCCGCTTTTTGCATGTGGCGACCGTTCGGCAATCCGGCCGGCGGGCGCATCCCATGGGGCCAGACAAGCGCCCCGCACCGGACCGGGACGGCACACCCGGCAGCAAACCCCGCGCGCAATAGGGCGGCGGGCTGAAGGAAAACACATGTTCGACGTCAAAACCGTATCGCTGGAGTGGGGCGGGAAGACCCTCACTCTGGAAACCGGCCGCATTGCCCGTCAGGCTGACGGCGCGGTCCTCGCCACTTATGGCGAAACTGTCGTGCTCTGCGCGGTGACTGCCGCCAAGAAGGTCAAGGAAGGCCAGGACTTCTTCCCGCTGACCGTGCACTATCAGGAAAAGTTCTCGGCTGCCGGGCGCATCCCGGGCGGCTTCTTCAAGCGCGAGCGCGGCGCGACGGAAAAGGAAACGCTGGTTTCCCGCCTGATCGACCGCCCGGTCCGTCCGCTGTTCCCCGAAGGTTTCTACAACGAGATCAACGTCATCGCCCAGGTGCTGAGCTATGACGGCGAGACCGAGCCCGATATCGTGGCGATGATCGCGGCCTCGGCTGCGCTCACCATCTCGGGCGTGCCCTTCATGGGCCCGATCGGCGCCGCGCGCGTCGGTTTCAAGGACGGTGAGTACCAGCTCAACCCGTCGATGTCGCAGGTCGCCGAAGGCCGCCTCGATCTCGTTGTCGCTGCTACCGATGCGGCCGTGATGATGGTCGAATCCGAAGCCAAGGAACTGACCGAAGACGAAATGCTCGGCGCGGTCATGTTTGCGCATGACGAGATCCGCAAGGTCGTCGGCGCGATCATCTCGCTGGCCGAAAAGGCCGCCAAGGATCCGTGGGAAATCGACCTCACCGACAACACGGCTGACATCAAGGCCAAGCTCAAGGCGCTCGTCGGCGCCGATGTGGCCGCTGCCTACAAGCTGACGGATAAGTCGGCGCGTTCGAACGCGCTGAACGAGGCGCGGGCCAAGGCCAAGGAAGCCTTCGCCGAGGAAGGCCCGCAGACCCAGATGGTCGCGATGAAGACCATGAAGAAGGTCGAGGCCGACATCGTGCGCGGCGCCATCCTCAAGGACGGCACGCGTATCGACGGGCGCACCACGACGCAGGTCCGCCCGATCGAATCGATCGTCGGCTTCCTGCCGCGCACGCACGGTTCCTCGCTCTTCACGCGCGGTGAAACGCAGGCGATCTGCACCACCACGCTGGGCACCAAGGATGCCGAGCAGATGATCGACGGTCTCGACGGCCTGTCGTATCAGCGCTTCATGCTGCACTACAACTTCCCGCCGTACTCGGTTGGCGAAGTTGGCCGTTTCGGCGCTCCGGGCCGCCGCGAAGTGGGCCACGGCAAGCTCGCCTGGCGCGCGCTGCACCCGGTGCTGCCGAGCAAGGAAGACTTCCCCTACACGATCCGCGTTCTCTCGGACATCACCGAGTCGAACGGGTCCTCCTCGATGGCGACCGTCTGCGGCGGCTGCCTTTCGATGATGGATGCCGGCGTTCCGATCGAGCGTCCGGTTTCGGGCATCGCGATGGGTCTGATCCTTGAAGGCGACGAGTTCGCCGTCCTTTCGGACATCCTGGGCGACGAGGATCACCTCGGCGACATGGACTTCAAGGTGGCCGGCACGAGCGCGGGCATCACCACGATGCAGATGGACATCAAGATCGCGGGCATCACGCGCGAGATCATGGCCAAGGCGCTGCATCAGGCGAGCGAAGGCCGTGCGCACATCCTGAACGAGATGACCAAGGCGCTGGGTTCGGCCCGTACCGAGCTTTCGGCCCACGCTCCGCGCATCGAGACGATCCAGATCGACAAGTCGAAGATCCGCGAAGTCATCGGCACCGGCGGCAAGGTGATCCGCGAGATCGTCGCTGAAACCGGCGCCAAGGTGGATATCGACGACGAAGGCCTGATCAAGATCAGCTCGTCCGATATGGGCCAGATCGAGGCTGCAAAGAAGTGGATCCTCGGCATCGTCGAAGAAGCCGAAGTCGGCAAGATCTACGACGGCAAGGTCGTGAACATCGTCGATTTCGGCGCGTTCGTGAACTTCATGGGCGGCAAGGACGGTCTCGTCCACGTCTCCGAGATGCGCAACGAGCGGGTCGAGAAGCCCACCGATGTGGTCAAGGAAGGGCAGGCCGTGAAGGTCAAGGTTCTCGAGATCGATCCGCGCGGCAAGGTTCGTCTGTCCATGCGCGTCGTCGATCAGGAGACCGGCGCCGAGCTGGAAGATACCCGTCCGCCCCGCGAACCGCGTGAACCGCGTGGTGATCGTGGTGATCGCGGTGGTGATCGTCGTGGTCCGGGCGGCCGTGACCGTGGTCCCAGACGCGATGGGGGCCGTGATGGTGGCCGCGACCGCGACCGTGGTCCGCGTGGCGGCGGCGAGGGCGGCGGGGATCATATCCCGGCGTTCCTCAAGTCGGACGACTGATCGCTCCGGCTTCAAGCCAGATGAAACGAGGGCTCGCGGCAACGCGGGCCCTTTTTTCTTGCCTTGGCGTGGGCGGCGGGGAACCATGTGGCGGCACGGACAGCGGGAGAGACGACGATGCGGCTGAAGCGCGCCCGAGGGCTGGTCATGGCGGGGCTGCTCGCTTCATCGGGCGCGGCGCTGGCCTGCGCGGACGTGGGGTGTGACCCCACGTGGTCGCTGTTTGGCGGCGCGCAGGCCTGCCACAACCGCGTGGTGATCGCGCCGGGGAACGACAGCCGGGTCAACCTGCTGGCGCTGCTGCGCGATTCCGCCGGGCTTGGGCTGGGCGGGACCGAGTACCCCAAGCCCGAGTACGACGAGGAAGGCTTCGGCCACATGTTCCTCGATTGGGGCATGGTGACGCGGACATGGGTGCCCGCGCTGGACCCGATGGCCGATCCGCCGGCGGATGTCATCGATGGCCCCTGCGGGGCGTTCCGCGCCGCAACGCCCGAATTCACGGCCGCGCTTGCGGCGAACCGGGCCTTGCCGGGAGGCGATCGCACCGCGCTGACGGCCGCCAGAACGCAGCTCGTGGCGCGCTGCGCCGATTCCTCGCTGCCGGCCGTGCTGCCCGGCGTTGCCGTCAGCAGTGCGTCGGGCAAGGCCTTCCTCGGCTATCTGGCAGCTTCCGATGCGTTCTATGCGACACGCTACAGCGAAGCAGCGAGCGGCTATGCAGCGCTTGCCAGCGCGCCCGATCCGTGGGTGGCCGAGACCGCGCGCTATATGGTGGCCCGCGCGTGGCTGGGCGAGGCGCTGCTGCACAGCATGGACCAGTACGGTTTTTTCGACGGCCTGAAGGCAGTCGACAAGGCAGCCGCGCTGCGTGGGCGGGCGGCGCTGGCGGACTATCTCAAGGCCTATCCCAAGGGCCGCTATGCCGCATCGGCACGCGGGCTGGAACGCCGCGCGATGTGGCTCTCGGGCGACTTTGCCGCACTCGGCCAGCGCTATGAAAGCGTGCTGGCCGAGGCGCCGAAAGAAGGCGAGCCGCTGGTTGACCTGATCAACGAAGTGGACGGCAAGTACCTTTCAAACAATGACAATCCCGATGCATTCGGCGGTGGATTGCTGCTGCTGGCCGCGGCCGACCTCAAGGCCATGCGCGTCGCCGATCCGGATGCCCGCTATGATATGGGCGGCCCGGAGAAGCAGATCGAGGCGGCTACGCTCGCGAGCCAGCAGGCGGCCTTCCTGCGCGCGCCGCAACTCTACGCCTTCCTGCAGGCGAACCATGCGTTCTATGTCGCCAAGGACTACGCACGGGTGCTGCAGTTGATCCCTGACGACGCCAAGCGGCCCTCTTACACGCCGCTTGCGTTCAGCCGGCAAGTGCTGCGCGGGCAGGCGCTGGCGGCGAAGGGCGATCCCAATGAGGCGGGCTTCTGGCTCGAACTGCTTGGCGGGGCGAAAGCCCTTTGGCAGCGGCCCACGGTCGAACTTGGCCTTGCGATGAACTGGGAGCGGCATGGCAAGCTGGCACAGGTTTTTGCATCGGGCTCGCCGATCACGGACCGCATGGTGCGCGAGATCCTGCTCACCCATTCCGCCGGCCCTGCGCTGCTGCGCCGCGTGGCCCTCGACGTGGAGCGCGCACAGACCGAACGCGACGTGGCGTTGTTCACGCTGCTCTACAAGCAGCTGAGCCGGGGCGACTACGCCGGCTTCCGGAGCAATCAGACACTGGTGCGCAGCGATGCGACGACCGAAGGGCTTTGGGGCTTTGCGCCCGGTTCGGCGGCGCCGCTGGGGCTATTTGCCAAGGGGCGCACTTCGCAAGCCGGGTTCGCTTGTCCGGCACTGCAAGGCACTGTCGCCGCGCTGGCCGCCAACCCGAAGGATGTTCACGCGGGGCTCTGCCTTGGCGAGTTCTGGCGGCTCAATGGCTTTGACGGCTTCACCACGCTCGATACGCCGCCTTCGCGCGGCGCACTGGGCGGGGCGGCGAACGAGTTTGCCGGCAAGCCCTTGGCGCGCGGCTCGATTTACGCCGCAGTGATCGCCGATCCGCGCAGCGCGCCGGATGACCGGGCCTATGCGCTCTACCGGGCGGTCAATTGCTACGGCCCCTCGGGCTACAACGGCTGCGGCGGCGAGGAAGTGGCAAAGCCGGTGCGCAAGGGCTGGTATGATCGGCTGAAGCGCGAGTTCCCGAAAAGCCTCTGGGCGCAGAAGCTGAAGTACTATTGGTGATACGCACGAGGGCGGCGCTGCTGGCCGCGCTGGCTCTGGCTTCGTGTCAGCGTGCGGAGTCTCCCCAGCCGGTCGATCCTGCAAACTACGACCAGTTCTTCCTCTGGGCCGGCGTGCCGCCACCACCAGCGGTCGCGCGCGCCCGCGAACTCTATATCCTCGGCGGCGAGATCCGGCGTGGCGGTCCGGCACGGCTGGTCGACATGCGCGCGGGCGTGCCGCATGTGCGCAGCGCCAAGGTCTGGCTGACCGTGCGGACCGAGCGGCTCGATTGGGATACGCGCGTCTGGAATGGAGTGCACGCGATGCTGGCCCGCTGGCGGACGGCTGGAAACCGGCTGGAGGGTTTGCAGATCGATTTCGATGCAGCAACCTCCGGGCTGACACACTACCGCGCCTTCCTTGAGCAAGTCCGCCGGGAGCTGCCGCCGGGCACACGGCTATCGATCACCGGCCTGCTCGACTGGAGTGCGAACGGCGATCCGGCGGAGCTCGCGCGCCTTGCCGGCCTTGTCGATGAAGTGGTGATCCAGACGTACCAGGGCCGCACAACCATCCCGGGCTATGCCGCGTGGTTCCGCCATATCGATACCCTGCCATTGCGCCACAAGATCGCGCTGGTGGAAGGCGGCGAGTGGACGCCGCCTGCTGCCCTGGCGCGCGACAGGCGCTTTGCCGGCTATGTCGTGTTTCTGCTGAAGCCGTCTGCTGTCAGGCCGCCTTGACCAGCGGGTCCGGCTCGTCGCCGGCCTTGAGGATGCGATTGCGGCCTGATTGCTTGGCGGAGTAAAGCGCTTCATCCGCTGCTTTCAGCGCGGCACTCTTGTCGGCATAGGCAAAGACGTCGGCAATCCCGCCCGAGAAAGTAATCCTGCCGAAGGGCGTATCATTGGTGCGGTTGACGAGACGCCGTTCGGCGATTTCCTCCCGCGCGGAATCGAGCTTCTTCCAGGCCTTCTCGACGGTGTGGTTGCGCCAGAGGACGGCAAACTCCTCGCCGCCGTGCCGGGCCACAAAGCAGCGCGCATCGGCGATGCGGTTAAGCGTTTCGCCGACGAACTTGAGCACGCGGTCGCCTGCGGGGTGGCCATGCGTGTCATTCACGCGTTTGAAATGGTCGATGTCGACAAAGGCGACACACAGCGATTCCCCGGCATCGCGGGCTTCACGGATCTCGCGATCAAGCATGTGATCGAAAGCGCGACGGTTGGGCAGGCCGGTCAGGTGGTCCATATCGGCAATGCGCCGCGTTTCCTCGAGCGAGGTCTGCAGAACCTGGGCACGGCGCTCGCTGCAAGCGAGCTCGTTTTCGATCGCGATGCTGCGTTCCATCATCGCGCGGGTCAGCGCGGCGAGTTCGGTGATCACGACACCGGCACGACCGACGCCTTCCAGATCATCGACATGCTGGCGCAGCGCGCTGCTGTACTCGCTCGTCGCATTGCGTGCGCCGCTGGTGGTCTTGCTGAACTCGTCAAGGCTGTCTTCCAACCGCCCCATCAGCACGGCCAGCGCCTCGCCGTTCTTGTCGTGCGTGCTTTCGCCGCGCTGTTCCTCGATCCACCCAAGCGTGATGGGAAGGCCCTTCTCGGTGCGCTCGAGGATCAGCTGGGCAAGGCGAGGCGCACCGCCGGTGACACACTCGTAGGCAACGGTCAGCGTGGACGGCAGAACTTCAAGATCATGATCGATCAGGAAATCGGCGATCTTGCTGATCATCCGCCGCTTGGCCGGCAGCCAAACCTCGCGCGCGGTCAGTTCGCGCGCACCGGCAAGGGCCGCAGCGTCTGCACCCGGTTCCTCGGCATCATCGGCGGTGCTGCCGCTGAACCACTGCCACCAGCGCGACTTGCGCGCGTTCTCGTCTGATGTCTGCTCGCTCATGCCCATGAGAACGGCAGCGTCCACCCGAGGTTAACCACGGGCGGACGCAAAAAGTGACGAAAATCTGCGGTTCTAAGACCGAATCGGACCTAAACGGTCGAACGAATCACCGGACGCGCGGACCGCCAAAGGGCATAGGCGGCGGCGGGCGACGATGGCCGCGCGGAAGCTGCGCCTGATAGGCGCGGCCGCAATGCTCGACGCAATAAGGGAAACCGGGATTCACCTTCTCGCCGCAGAAATGGAAATCAGGCTCGCCCGGGTGGCCCATCGGCCAGCGGCAGATGCGGTCGTTGAGATCGAGCAGGCCGGTCTTGTCCGCCACTTCCTGGCTCGGCCGCGCGGGTACGAGGCGGCGGGGCGGGGCCGGGGGAATCGGCGCCTGCTGATCGCCGGGGCCCTGCCGCAGGAAACCGCCGGGGCCGACCGAGACAATGCGCGGCTGCGGCGGGGGAGGGGGCGTGTCAGCCGTTGCCGCTGGGGCAGCGGCTGCGGGCG
>NZ_JAIEPN010000194.1 GCF_019748365.1 Novosphingobium sp. | reverse complement strand
AGCGACGAGGGCCTGACCGACGCCGGCCTGCGCATCCGCACGATGCGCCTGCCCGACGTGTTCCAGGACCACGACGCCCCCGACAAGCAGTACGACACCGCAGGCCTCAACGCCCCCCAGATCGTCGATACCGTGCTCAAGGCCCTCCGCCACAACAGCGCTGGCGTCCAGGAAGCAAGGGCCTAGCCGCGCGCGGCCAGTTGTCTCAATACTGTTCGAGCCAGATCCAGAGGCCTGCCGGGATAAATGCCATCTTGAGGTGCAGCCAGGTCAGCAGCATCCAGACCGGGATTGCGGCGATCCAGTAGAGCTTGAGCTCGCCGAAAGCGGCAGGGTTCGGAAGGAAGGATGTGCGCCGCATCCAGACCTTCCAGTCCACGCCATGAAGCGCCGCCTTCTTGGCGTCCTGTCCGATCGAGCCGATCACCGCCAGCGCGATCACGCCGCCGGCGAGGATCATGGTGCGCACGCTCGGTGCCACGATGATATGCGCAACACCCCAGAGCGTGAAGGCCGACATCATTGGATGCCGGGTGACCTTGAACACACCGCTCGGCAGCCGCGTCGACAAGCCGGCAACATCCGTGCCTGCCAACGCCGGATTGCCGACGAGCGAGGCCAGAAACAGCACCGACGCTACCAGGGTGAGCAGCGACGCGAGGATCCATGGCACCAGGGCTTGCCCGTCCCAGAGCTGCGGCAAGGACGGTGCCTTGCCGAAAGCAATCACCGCAGCGCTGAACGTGACCAGCGAGATGATGGAATAGAAGCCCAGAAACCCGCCTTGCCCCATGAGGCGAACCATCGAGGCGCGCCAGGGATGGGACATCAGGAGGTGTGTTCCGACAAATGCGGACATGCCTACAGCTAGCATCACAGTTGCTGTATCCACGGTTCGGTCCTCTTCCGTGTTCTTCGTTCTTCTTACACAATGCGACGGCTTCGCGGGCTCATTCGTACGCTTTGGGCAAAGCCCCCTCCGTGGAACGTCGGTATCTCTGACGCAACCGGGATTGATGGTTGACCAATGATTGCAAACTTCCGGCAACATATATTGTAACTGGAGCGGACGCTACCTCCAGCGGATCACCGTCCCAAATTACGATATCCGCTGCGAGTCCGGGCTTGAGACTGCCGAAAACCGCGCCCTCGCCAAGGATGTCGGCCGGGATCGACGTGATGGCCGCGAGCGCCTGCCCCCAGCTCAGTCCGGTTGCTCCCGGCAAGCGTGACAGGCCGACGAGATTGCCGGCAAACTGGGGCGCATAGCGCGGCTGGTCGTTTTCGTAGAAACCGCCGAGCGCCACTTTCACACCCGCCGCCGTCATCCGGCCCACATTGGACTGGGTGACGGCAAGAGTCTCGAACGTGTTCGGCAGGTCGGCCAGCGCGCTAGCCAGCACCGGCACCTTGGCTTGTGCGATCTCGCCCGCGACGCGCCAGCCCTCGCCGGCCCCGACAATCACCAGCCGCAGCGCCGGGAACTCCCGGCCCAGAGCGAGCACGCCGCGGATGTCCGCTGCGCGCTCCACATGGACGAACAGCGGCTGCTTGCCGGTCACGACAGGGATCAGCGCAGCAGCATCGGCACGGGTTAGCAGCGCATCGGTCGGCTGCCCTGGCGCATCGCCATCCGCTGCCTTGCCCGGCTTGCGCTGTGCCAATTCGCGCGCTTCCCGCAATGCGTTGCGCAGCAGCGCTTGCGCCGCGACCCGGCTGCCACCGGCAAGCTCCGCACCGCGCTCGCCCAGTTCGACCACCTGAAACGCGCGCGACTTGACCATGCCCGGCCCGTTCGCAGCCAGATCGATCACGGCTCCCTGCCCCGCGAAGATCGCGTTCGCGGCCAACGGAGCCACGCCCGCGCGGGTAATCCCGCTGGCACGGCTGATGGCGACTGGCGGTGCATCGGGATCAATCGCGACCGACACGTCAAGCCCGGCTGAAAAGCGCGCGGTACCGGCATAGCTGTCGTTGCTTTCGTCGACCGCGCCGACATCCACGAGGCCAAGATCAGTCATCGCCGTGACGAGGCCGGGCGTGACCCATTTGCCGGTGCCATCGATCACCGGGATACCGGCGGGGACAGCCACGGACTTGCCAGCGGCAACGATCCTGCCGCCCCGCACGACCAAGGTCCCGCCCGGGATCGGCGCGCTGCCGTCACCGACGGCGATCGTGGCGCCCGTTACTGCAAAATCGCCGGAGGGCAGCGCTGGAGGCGCATCGGCAGCGCGGGCCGGAAGCGCGGTACCGGCCAGCAGCAGGACGGCGGCGAGAAGAGCGCTCCGCTTCACTTCACGTCTCCCTCACCCGGCAGGCCCAGTTCAAAATCGCTGACCGGTCGCCGTTTCGGATCGCCGAGATCAAACAGCAAGGCGCCATCGATCCACACTTTCTCGGGCCGTGAATAGACCGACAGCGGATTGCCGTTCCACAGCACGACATCGCCCATCTTGCCTTGCGCAAGGCTGCCGGTCTGCCTGTCGATGCCGAGCGCCTTCGCGGGGTTCAGCGTGATCCAGCGGATCACTTCGCCATCGGGAATCGTGATCCCCATCCGCTTGCCGGCAGCGCGCGCCTTGGCGGCTTCCTGATTGAGCCGCTGGATGCCGTTCGCGTCGTCGGAATGGATGATCACGCAGGCGCCCTGATCAGCAAGAAGAGCGGCGTTTTCGGGAATGGCATCGAAGGCTTCCATCTTGAAGCCCCACCAATCCGCCCAGATCGCGGCGCAGATGCCGTTGTCGCGCAGCAGGTCGGCGATCTTGTAGGCTTCCACCGCATGGTGGAACGCGGAAACCTTGTAGCCGAACTCCTTGGCCATATCGATGACCTGCGCCATCTCGTCGGCGCGGTAGCAGTGGTTCTGGACGAGGATCTTGCCGTCCAGCACATCGGCCATCGTGTCCATCGCGAGGTCGCGGTCGGTGAGTTTGCCCTCGGCGCGCTTCTTGCGGTATTCTGCGGCCCTGATCCACGTCTGCCGGTCGACCGCCATGTTCCCCATGCGGGTGGAGGGCATCTGGCCCTTCCCGCCGTAGACACGCTTGGGGTTCTCGCCGCAGGCCATCTTCATGCCATAGGGCGCACCGGGGAACTTCATGGCCTGCACTGTGCGCGCATAGACGTTCTTGAGCACGACCGAGCGCCCGCCAATCAGATTGGCCGAACCCGGCAGGATCTGCATCGTGGTCACGCCGCCGTTGGTCAGCGCACGGCTGAAGCCAGGGTCCTGCGGCCAGACGCTGTGTTCGGCCCAGACTTGCGGCGTTGTCGGCGCGGTCGCCTCGTTGCCGTCCGAATGCGCGGCAACTTGCGGACTGGCATAGACCCCGAGGTGGCTGTGGATGTCGATCACCCCCGGCGTGACGAACTTGCCTGTGCCGTCGATGCGCCTGAAGCCGTCGGGCACCGCGAGCCGCGCATCGCCGACGGCCACGATCCTGCCGCCCTTGAGCAGGACGGTGCCGTTCGCGATCTCGCCGCCCGTGCCGTCGAACACTGTGGCGCCGACGATTGCGGTAGGGTCGCCCGGATAGGGCTTGTAGGTGGAAGGATAGGGGTTCTCCTGCCAGACCGGGCCGGTGGCCGGGGCCGGTTTGGTCTCCGCCATGCCAGCCATCGGCGAGGCAAGCAGGGCAAGCGCCGCCAGACCATGCATGGCCATGTGGCCCATCGCTCGTATCGCCTTGATTCCCGTCACTTCACACCATGCATCAGCCGCTTCATCGGTACCGAAAGCGCCAGCAGGATCAGGCCGATCACTGCCGATACTTCGCCGATGGTCTGGAATACGCCGACGTAGGTCTCAAGGCTCACCTTGAGGTTGGTGACTTCGCCGCCGACCGTCTCCACGCTGGCGAACTGTGCAACGACGCCCGCGACATACTGCGCGACCGCAATCGAGAGGAACCAGGTTCCCATCATCAGCCCGACAATCCGGGCGATCGAAAGCTTGGTGACCATCGAGAGACCGACCGGGGAAATGCACAGCTCGGCCATCGAGTGGATCAGGTAGAGCCCGGCGAGCCACCACAGCGCAACCTTGAAATCGGGCCCGGCAAACTGCGCGCCCCACACGAGGAAGAGGAAGCCCGCGCCCACGCCAACCAGCGCGAGGCCGAACTTGACCGGGATGCCCGGCTCCAGCCCGCGCGTCGCCAGCGCTCCCCACAGGACCGAGAACACCGGCGCCAGCATGACGATGAACAGCGCATTGAAGAACTGCGTCTGCCCGGCGGTAATCGAGAACAGGCCGAACACGCTCATGTCCGTATTGCGGTCTGCGAACAGGGTCAGCGAGGAGCCAGCCTGTTCGAACAGGGTCCAGAACACGGTGTTGAAGGTGATGAGCACGATGGCCGCAACCATCATCTCGAACTCGCGCTTGTCGCCATTCTGCCACGACCACAGCAGGATGCCGGGGATTGCGACGATGAAAGTGCCGAACATGATCTTGCCCATGATCGGCAGGCTGGCGATGTAGCCGGCAAAACCGCTGCCTTCGGGCGGCTTCACATAGGCCATGAGGTTGGCGAACAGCAGATAGGCAAGCGGGATCGCCAGGATCGCGCCGGCATAGACGAGCATGTCGCGCGAGGGATTGGCGCCGGTTGGCCGCTCGCCAAAGCCATCGAGCTTGCCACCATCGAACTGGAATAGCAGCCACGAGACCGCCATGCCGGCCGCGGCGAGCGCGAAGCCCGCCCACCAGCCGAGCCCGCCCCACGAACCCATGCCCACTGCCAGCAGCGGGCAGAGGATCTGCGAGAACAGCGAGCCGAGGTTGATCCCCATGTAGAATATGGTGAAGCCCGCATCGCGCCGCCGGTCGCCCTGTTCGTAGAGCTCGCCGACAATGGTCGAGATGTTCGGCTTGAAGAAACCATTGCCGACCGTGACGAAGGCAAGGCCGGCGATCAGGAGGAAGGTATAGAGCGGATTGCGCTCGCCGCCCGCCTCGAAACCGCCGGCCGGAATGCGGCGCGCCTCGCTGCCATCTTCACGCAGGAGCGAGACGGTCTTGTCTTCGTTGCCCTTGATCCGCAGCATGGTGCCATGGTCGCTGACATATTGCTTGCGGGCCTCGCCGCTGCCTTCGACCGTCACTTCATAACGCGTGCCCTCGATCGTGGCATAGGGCTTGGCCGCGCCGCCGGTGCTCGAGAAGCAGAGCACGGCATAGCCCAGGCTCATGAGAATGGCGCCGAACTTGACCGAACGCTTCGAGCCGAGGAACCGGTCCGCCATCATCCCGCCGATCAGCGGGGTGAGGTAGACCAGCGCGGTGAACCCGCCGTAGAGGCCGGCAGTCGTCGTATCGCTGAACAGGAAATGCTGCGCGAGATAGAGCGTGAGCAGCGCGCGCATGCCGTAGTAGCCGAACCGCTCCATCGCCTCGGTGGTGAACAGCCGCGCCAGCTGCGCCGGATGACCAAACCAGCTGGCATCGCGCTTGGCTCGTATCGTCGCGGCGTCGACTGCGGCTTCAGGCGATTCTGTCATGGTGTGAAAAAGCTCCCCTCGCGCATCCTGTGCGGAATTTGCCCGCAAGATTAGCGCCAAACCGCGTCTTGGAAAGGTTGTTGTCACAGGTTTCCCAGCGGAATCAGGGCGCAAGGTTGTTTCGTGCGCAACCTGCGCCTCGCCGGATCCGGCAGGTCGCGAAATCGCCAAAGGGGTGAAATTTTGTTACGCTCGGTTGCGCGTCTCGCTGTATTATGGCACCGCATCACCTATGGCATCTTCGAGCTCATCCGCGGGCCGGCCCGTCTATCTGAAGCTGCGCGATCAGATTGCGGCCGCGATTCTGGATGGCACGTTTGCGGAAGGTGCCATGCTGCCGTCGGTACGGGCCTTTGCTGCGGCAGAAGCGGCGAACCCGCTCACGGTTGCCAAGGCCTATCAGCAGTTCCAGGCCGAAGGGCTCGTGCAGGTCCAGCGCGGCGTCGGGATGTTCGTGGCACCGGGTGCGGCAGAGACGCTGCGGGCGCGCGAACGCGAAGCCTTCCTGCGCCACGAATGGCCCGAAATCACTGCGCGGATGCGGCGCCTTCATCTCGACCCGGCAGCGCTGCTTGGCAAGCCGGAACGAACCTGAGCGCGCCTTGTGCTAATCCCTTGCCGCATAACGATTGACGGGTTGCCGCACGGGCGACGCTCTGGCACACTTGCGAAGCTCCAGCGGACCGGGACTCGCCCGGAAGGAGTGATGTCGGCGGCACGGATCAAGCCCAAAGGGCACCCGTTGTTTCCGGCAACTAAGTAGGGGGGATGCGGATGATCCGATCCGAATTGTTGCAGGCGCTTGCCAAACAGAGCCCAGGCATGCGCGGCGAAGAGATCGAACGCGTGGTCGACGTGTTCTTCGACGAGATAGCGAAGCGCCTTGCCGAAGGCGGCCGCGTGGAACTGCGCGGCTTCGGCGCGTTTTCAACGCGTGAGCGCGACGCGCGCAAGGGGCGCAATCCTCGGACCGGCGACTCCGTCGAGGTTCCGGGCAAGCGCGTGCCCTATTTCAAGCCCGGCAAGGACATGCGCGTGCGGCTCAACGCCGAGTAAGGCAGGCTGGCCGGGGGTAATCCCGGCGGCTTCCCGGCGTCCAGACGGCACCCACCGGCGCGAGGAGCGCGTCGGGCGTTGCCGTGACTGCTGCTCTGTGCCATCGCGCCGGGTCTACCCTTGATGCGCGGACGTGGCGGAATGGTAGACGCAGGGGACTTAAAATCCCTTGAGCTCAGCTCGTGCGGGTTCGAGTCCCGCCGTCCGTACCAGGTGGTGCGGACCCGCCGCAGGTTCGCAGCGGGTCTGCCTCGCCGTATGAGGCTCTTCCACCGTCGCAGCGCAGCCCGTTCAGGGCCACGTCCAAATACGTGCTGCCTCCGGGGCTAACGGGCGCCGCCCACACACCTGCAGTAGCCCTGACACGTATCTTCAAGGCCCAGAAAGCCGAAGCCTGAGTGGTTTGGTAACCGGGGCGCCTTACCTCGGGTAACAACATGTCAATGATCAGTGGGTTAGAAGGCTGCTTGCACAGCGGAGCGCGTGTCTGTCCGGAAGGGTCCGGACGGGGACGCGAGGGGAATCAAGGCTTGGCACAGGATCAGCAGCTGCCGGGGAGCTCCCGACAGAATCAGATGGGTGCGCCCCCCGGTTCGGAGCATCGCTCCGCACCGCGCTATGCCTTGCTGATTCGCAGCGCAAAGATCATTGCTGATGGACGAGAATTTCTCTGCATTATCCGCGATGCTTCGGCCACGGGCCTCAAGATCCGCCTCTTCTCGCCCTTGCCGCAAGCGAAGGAGCTTGCCATCGAGCTGATGACCGGCGATCGCTATGCGGTCGAGTTGATCTGGCATGCCGATGACTATGCCGGGCTCCGTTTTCCGCAGGAAATCGACGTAGAGCAGCTGCTCGACGAGTCGCGCGGCACGTTCCCCAAGCGGCAGATCCGCCTGCAGATCGCACTCAGCGGCGTGCTGCATTCCGGGGGCGAGGCCGTGCCTGTGCT
>NZ_JAIEPN010000147.1 GCF_019748365.1 Novosphingobium sp. | reverse complement strand
TAGTCCCCCACCTTGGCCTTGGTGTTGGTGATCTGGTTGATGAAGGTGGACTTGCCCGCATTGGGCAGGCCGACAAGGCCCGCATCGGCCAGCAGCTTGAGCCGCAGCCAGACATACATTTCCTGCCCGGGCCAGCCGGGGCCGACATTGCGGGGGGCGCGGTTGGTGGAGGTCTTGTACGAGAGGTTGCCGCGCCCGCCATCGCCGCCGCGCAGCAACACCACGCGCTGGCCGATCTCGGTAAGATCGAGGAGCACGGTTTCACCGTCCTCGTCGATCACCTGCGTGCCGACGGGCACCTTGATGACAAGATCATCGCCGCCCGCACCGGTGCGGTTCTTGCCCGCGCCGCCCTTGCCGCGCGGGGCCTTGAAGTGCTGGGTATAGCGGAAATCGATCAGGGTATTGAGCCCGCTGATCGCCTCGAAAACAATGTCGCCGCCCTTGCCGCCATCGCCGCCATCGGGCCCGCCATATTCGACATATTTCTCGCGCCGGAAGCTGACCGCCCCCGGCCCGCCCGCGCCGGAGCGGATGAAGATCTTGGCCTGGTCGAGAAAATGCATGGGACAATACTAACGGAAAGAGGACGATCTGTCCCGACCCGCTGGCGGTGAAGACCAGTATGTCGGAAATTGGGCTCAGGCAGAGCCGAGAATGGTGCCGTTCGAGAACCGGAGCGGAGCGGCCTTCATGGCCGTGAGCACCGGAAGCGCAGAACGGTGCCGTTCGCAGGCCTGCCATCAGCACCAAGGCGCGGCCAATTTACGGCATACTGGTGGAGCCGAGGGGGATCGAACCCCTGACCTCGTCATTGCGAACGACGCGCTCTCCCAGCTGAGCTACGGCCCCGTTCCCAGTATCCTGCAACCTATCCTCCGGCATGACCGCGCGAACGCCGCCCTGCCGGGAGCGCGGCCCTTAGCCCAGCGGGGCGGCGCTTGCCAAGTGCAAAATGCGGAAAGCCCGTCCAGCCTCGTCACCGGCAAGGCATGGTGACGGAAAACTCTCAGGGCGCCCCGCTCGCGGCTTTCGCCGAGGCGGAAGGCGCGCCGTACCTGGCGTTCCATTCAGCGAGATCGAGCCGGTACTTCTCGTAGCGCCGGTAGAAATCGTCGTAGACCACCTCGATATTGGGCAGACTGCGGACGGCAAAGGCTTCGAGCTCGGCAGGCTTCAGCGTGGGTATTCTCGCAGGGGCCGCCTTCGCTCCCTTCTTCAGCGGGGGCGCCTTTGGAGCGGGCGGCGTGATTGCGTCCAGGTCACCGGTGACGGCCAGCGCTGCATTGCAGAACTCGTTCATCGCGGGCGGCAGTGCGAAGTGGTTGTAGACCGAGGTCATGTAGGCTTCGCGCGGGGCCGTGAACTTCGCGCCGTAGCGAGCCTTGAACTCGGCATCGACCTTGAGGTTCGTCGCTGTCAGCGTGGTGTTGTAGTTCTTCAGGAAGGCCCTGTAGCGCGGCAGGATCTCGGCGTGCTTGGGATCGGTGCAATTGAGCGCGGCGACATTGAAGGCCGAGCGCAGGTTCCACAGCATCTGCGTGGACGAGATGTTGCGGTTGACCGACTGGCGCAGGCCATTGGCATCGAGCGGGGGAATCGTGAGGTTGTCGCTGGCGCCGGCGGGCGGCATCGGCTTGGGCGGCGGCGGGATATAGGGCTTGGGCTTGGGCGGAGGCGGCGGGGGCGGCGGCGGCGGCGGCGCAGCGCAGCTGGCAAGAGCAGCGGCGAGCACGGCGGCCGGAAGGAACCGGCAAATGCGCTCAAAGGCAGGCGCCACAGGGCGCGAGGTACGTGGCATGCGAAAGGGTTCCCCCGGGTGAGCTTGCCCCGGGCTTTAACCGGCTCGTCGCGCAAAGAAAATGCCCGGCGAGCCGGATGGCCCGCCGGGCACGGTAATGTGAACCAATGCGCTTCAGATCAGCGGCGATCGCCCATGAACTGCAGCAGGAAGGTGAACATGTTGACGAAATCGAGGTAGAGCGTGAGCGCGCCGAGCACGATCATCTTGCCCGCGAAATCGGTGCCCGCCACTTGATCGTACATCAGCTTCAGCTTCTGCGTGTCATACGCGGTGAGGCCCGCGAAGATGAGCACGCCGAGGAAGCTGATGCCCCAGGCAAGGCCCGGCGACTGCAGGAAGATGTTGATCAGGCTGGCGATCAGGATGCCGACGAGGCCCATGATCAGGAACGTGCCGAAGCCCGACAGGCTCTTCGTGGTGGTGTAGCCATAGAGGCTGAGACCAGCGAAGGCGCCCGCAGTGGCGAAGAACGTCGCCGCGATCGAGGGGCCGGTGTAGACCGCGAAAATCGCCGAGAGCGAGATGCCCATCAGCACGCTGAAGGCCCAGAACAGCGCCTGCATCGTGGTGGTCGAGATGCGGTTCGCGCCGAAGCTCATCACCATGACGATGGCGAGCGGGGCGAGTGCGACGAGCCAGCGCAGCGGGGTGCCGAACACGGCCTCCGCCATGCCGGAGGTCGCGAACAGCAGCGCGACGATGCCCGAAAGCAGAACGCCCGAGGCCATGTAGTTGTAGATCGACAGCATGTAGCGGCGCAGACCCGCATCATACGCGGCGCCGCGCCCGGCGAGACCCGCCGCAGCGCCGAAGCCTGCCGGGCTCCAGCCCGAGGGCTGGGGGTCATTCCAGTTTGCCATGACGTACCAAACTCCGTTTCGGCCCGGGATGGACCGAGTGCTCCCAATATCGCCCCAAACCCACGCCTTTTCAAGCAGGAGGGCCATAACAGAGTGTGTCAAAGCGTAATAAGTTCCGGTTTCGGCCTGCATCCGGAAAAATAGGGACTGTCCCCTATTTCCGCGCCGCTTCGGTAAGTTCAGCGCTGCGATCGCGCGCCGCGCGCAAGGTGGCGGTTATCAGCGCGGCAAGGCGCTGGTCGGCATCGAGCACTTTGAGCCCGGCCTCGGTCGTGCCGCCGGGGCTGGCGACGCGACGAGCGAGTTCGCCGGGCGCGGCGGAGGCCGAGGTGGCCAGCGCAGCAGCACCCTCGACCATGGCGAGCGCGAGGCGGTCGGCCTGGGCGCGCGGCAAGCCCAGCGTCGCCGCCCCTTCCGCCAGCGCATCGATGAAGCGGTAGACAAATGCCGGTCCGGAACCGGCGAGCGCGGTGACAATGTCCATCGCGCCTTCCTCGGCCAGCCACTCGGCGGGGCCGAGCGGGGCCATCAGCACTTCAGTGCGCTCACGCAAGGCGCCTTCCGCCGCGCCGTAAAGCGCGATGGGCGACTTGCCGATGGCGGCGGCGAGATTGGGCATCACGCGCACGATGGCGGCGGCCTGCGGGAATGCGGCGCGCAAGGTGGCGATATCGACGCCAGCGAGGATCGAGAGCAGCAAGGTGCCCTCCCCCACATGCGGGGCAATCGCGGGCGCGGAGGCGGCGAATTGCTGCGGCTTGAAGCCGAGCAGCACGACATCGGCGGGGAGCGCGCCCTCCGGCGCCTCACGCAGCAACTGCACACCGGCGGGCGCTTCGGCCAGCATGGGATCAACCACAATGAAGGCGGCAGGATCGAACCCGGCGGCAAGCCAGCCCGAGAGCATCGCGCCGCCCATGTTGCCGCAGCCGAACTGGAGAAGGGAGAAGGTCACTGGGGGTCTCGCTTGGTCTGGGCGCCACATGCCCTCCCCCGGCCCCTCCCGCAAGCGGGAGGGGAGATCAAGCGGTTTGTGCCTAGGCCTCGCCTGCCGCGTCGATCAGGGCGCTGGCGAGGGCTTCGGCCGGGGACTTGTCACCCCAGAGCAGGAACTGGAACGCGGGATAGAACCGGTCGCACTCGTCAACCGCCGCCTCGATCGCGGTCTGCGCCTGGACGAGGCTGAGGAGGCCATCATCGCCCAGCATCAGGCCGTGGCGATAGAGCAGGACCGAGCCGTTCGACCAGATATCGAAGTGGCCGAGCCAGACCTGCTCGTTGATCAGGGCCATGATCTCGAACATCGGCCCGCGCTTGTCTTCGGGCACGCGGATATCGGGGAGGCAGAGAATCTGCAGGACATGGTCCTCGCTGCGCCAGATGCAGCGCAGCTGATAGCTGGCCCAGCTTCCCTGGATTTCGCCGTGGATCTCATCCTCGGAAACGAACTCGCAGGGCCAGCCGCGCGCCTCGAACAGCGAGGCGAGCATATCGACGGGCGCCGCATCGTCGCGTTCGCTGTCTTCATGGCCGGTGCGCATCGCGTGTTCCTTGAGGGGCCCGGGCTGGACCCATGCGAGCCATCGCGGAGAGGGCCCTTTGCGGCAATCGGGGCCCCGTCCGGGGCTGGGCAAAACTCGACTAGCCTGTTCATAAGCTGTGGAGAAGCGGTGCAGACCCGCCCCGCCACACAGTCTACTTCACACTCAGGCCATCCACCGCCTGGCCCGCAGGGCTGGTCCACTGATAGCTGCTGACACCCTGCCCGCGCAGCTTCTCGACGAAGGCCTGCGCTTCCGCGTCGCTGCCGAAAGGCCCTGTCAACAAACGATAATTGCTGCGCCACGGGGTGATCGAGGGCTTGCGCCCCCGCAGCGCGGCGGCCTGATTGACAAGCCGCTGCCACTCCTTGCCCATCGCCGGACGGTTCGATCCGGTGAGCACCTGAACCCAGATGCGGCTGGCATGCTGCGGTTCGGCCTTGCCGTTCCTGCCCTTGCCGGCCTTGTCGTTCTCGGGCGGGCACTGGGCGTCTGCACCGCCCTTGCCCTTTGCCTTTGCGGACGACTTCGCGCCGGCCTTGCCCTTGGCCGAGGCGGCCTTGCCCTTGCCGGACTTGCCCTTGGCAGCGCCATCGAGGCAATCGGTGTTGAGCGCGAGCTTGTCCTTGGCGGACTTGGCCGCGCCCTCCTTGCCGGCCTTGTCCTTGCCGCCGCGGGTGACGGCGGGCTCGGCTTCATCCTCATCGCTGGTGCGCGAGACGGCCGTTGGCCCATCAGGGCGTTCGCCGCGGTCCTTGACGGTGCGGTCCTTCGCTGCACGATCCTTTGCCGCGCGGTCCTTGGCGTCACGATCCTTCGCCTTGCCCGATGCGGCCTTGGCCGATTCGCGCAGCGCTTCAAGCCGTGCGAGATCGACCGCCTCGGTGGTGGCCGCAGCTTCCTGCTCAGGCGGCTTGAAGCCATCGAACATGCTGCGGAAATCGGCGGGCACAGGTGCCGCGGATGCCGTCGTGGCGGGCGCCGGAGCAGGTGACGGCAGCGGAGCGGGCGTGGCCGGCGCGGGCGAGACAGCGGCGGGCGCCGGAGCAGCCTCCAGCAACGCGAACTGCGGTCCCGGTGCAGAGGACGTTGCCGGGGGCGTTGCAGCCGACGACGAGGCAGGCGCAGCGGTTGCCACTTGAACCGGCGGCGGAGCGGGCGTCGGGCTGACGGGCTTCGGCGCTGGCGACGTCGGGACAGGCTGCGTTGTCGCCTGCGGAGCCGCCGGGCCGGGCGCTGGACCGGGTGGGAGCGAGAAGACCGGCGTCGTCGTGCGGGGCGGTGTCGGCGCGGCGCTGGCCGTAGCCGGTCGTGGTGCCGGAGGCGGCGTCAACGGCGTGCCAGGCGGCACATCGAGCTTCGACAGGACCACCGGGCGAGCCGGGCCAGTCTGGACTGACTGATTCTGGGCTGCCTGATTCTGAGTCGGTGCGGAAGGCTGCGGCTGCGACGGCGCGGCGGCTGTGCGCGCGCCGGGCTGGAGCCCCCATGGTGCGCTCACCGCAGGTGCTGCCGGTGGTGGGGGCGGGGGCGGAACGAGAGCCGGCGCCGGGGCGGGTGCCGGCGTCGCGGCCGCCAGCACCGTTTCGCGGCGGTCTTCCTTGCCCGGGCGGCGGCGCTTCGACCGATCGTCGCGGCCGCGCGCGCCCAGCGCCTCGCCCTGCGGCACAAGCGCGGCATCGACTCGCGGCGCGCGCGGGTGGGCGAGCGCATACTGGACGACCTGCGGATCATCGCGGCCGATATCCGCCGCGCGCGGGAAGCGCCCGAGATTGGCGGCAGCGGCCTGCTGCGCGGGCGTGAGGCGCGGCATGTAGCGCAGATAGGGCGAGATCGCCGCGGCAAGATCGGCGGGCATCGTGGCGCGGGCAATGCCTTCGGCTTCATCGCTCTGCCCGGCGATAGCCATGATGAAGGCGCGCACGCGCCATGCGCCGCGATCCTGCCGTTCGAGCAGGGGCTGGATGACGAGTTCGGCGCCGCGTCGGTCTCCGGCAATCACGAGGCTCAGCGCATAGCGGCGGCTCGTCTCGTCATTCGCGCGGGCGGCAAGGGCAAGCTGGTACTCGCGCTGGGCCGCGGCGTTGTCGCCGATGAGGTCATAGGCAAGGCCGCGTTCGGGCGCCATTTCCGCGCGGTCGAATCCGGCCTGTTCGGCGAGATCGAACCAGCGGATGGCCTCGAATGGCTTGTTGGAACGCAGCATGGCGATGCCCATCCGCGCGCGAACGCCTGCGGTACCGGGCGCGACCTGGTCTGCGCGGGTGAGGAAGCCGATCGCCGCATCGGTATCACCCAGATCGAGCGCCGCGCCGCCCGCATCGAGCAAAGCGCTGATATCGCGGGGATCCTTGGCGAGACGCGCCAGCGCCGCATTGAGCAGGCGGGTCGGGCTCGGCGCCGTCGACTGGACGACCGGGACCGAGGTGGTCGCGACCGGGCCGGTCCGCACGGGCTCGGCCACGTCATCATCGACAGGGTCCGTCCGCTGCGCCGCCAAGGCCGGCTGGGCCAGCACCAGCGCGGTGCCGATGGCCAACCCGATGCGGATGGTCGAGAGACGGCGCGAAGGCCCGGGGCAGAGGAAGCGTCGGATCATGTGGCCGACCTTATCGCGGCTTGGGTGGACTCGCAAAGCAGCGCCGGGAACAATTGCGACGAGCCGGTGTGGCGGACGGTGCACGCCCCCGTGCACCGCCCTGCCACATCCGCTGCGCCGCGCCGTGCGGCCTTACTGGTTGTTCTGACGGCCGAGGAAGCGCGGGATATTCAGCGCGCTGCCGTCTTCCGGATCAGCATCCTCTTCGGCCCCGCGGCCCCCGCCGCGCGAGAGATTGGCCATGCGCTCGAACAGCGTGCTGCCCGGCGGGCTGCGCGGCGGCGCATCGCCCGAAGGATCAGGCTGGGCACGGCCAAAGCGCGGCGGAATGGGCTCGGCATCACTCAGACCAAGCTCGAGCTCACCGGTTCCGGCGGCGGGCGGCGGCGCTTCCTCCGCATCGGACAAGTCGAGCGTCAGATCGAGCGGTTCCTCGGCAGGCGTGGACGCTTCAGGTTCCGGCTCGACCGCGGCCGGTTCGGGAGCAACATAGCCGGGCGGCGGCGCGAACGGCTGCGGCGCGGCTGCGACCGGTTCGGGCGCAGGTGCAGGTTCCGGAGCGGCGGGCCGCGCCAGACCGCCGGGGAAAGCCGGACCGCGCAGGCCGCCGGTCATCGTCGGCCGCGCGGCGGATTCGGCCATCTCGCTCGTCTGTTCGATGCCGGTGGCGACCACCGAGACGCGGATC
>NZ_JAIEPN010000140.1 GCF_019748365.1 Novosphingobium sp. | reverse complement strand
TGCGACGACATGTCAGGCCAGACCGTCATGCTGAAGCGCTGCAGCAGGCCATCGTCCATCGACGTGCCATCAATCACACCGCGAACGTAGTTCTGCAGGAGCGACGGCTGGGTCGAGCCAAGCAGGCTGAGCGTGACCGATGGTACGAACAGGTTGGTCCCGCGACCGATCCGGTCGAACACATAGGATTCGGACCCGTTCCAGCCAGTGAGGTAGAAGCCGCGTGCTTCGGAATTGTCATCCCGATCCAGTGCCCGCAGCAGCGACATCAGCTCGTCGCGATGAACCAACAGGCCATTGGTGTTCTCGCTTCAGCCCGTCCCGGTCTGGGAAAGCGCATCAAGTTCAACTTTGGGGACAGCGGTGTCGTGATGATCGATGCAAGCGTGGTGCCGAACGTTGTATCCAATACCGACGAGCCGGCCGACTGCACCCTGACCGTGTCGCTGGTGGACTACGCGCGGATGGCCGCTGGCGAGCTCAACGCGACGACCGCGTTCATGACCGGCAAGCTCAAGGTCGCGGGCGACATGGCGCTGGCCTTGAAGCTTGATTCCCTCATCAAGTAGAACGGAACTTGCGGCGGATGGCCGGTTCTTGATTCAGGGCCGGCCATCGATCGTGCGGAAGTAGCGCTCGACAAGCTGTTTTTGCCGCTTCCGGTTGAACAATTTGGGTGCAACCAGAGTGTGCATCCCCAGCCCGTCGATGAAGCACAACAGGAAATGCGCTTCGAGATCGGCATCGAGATCACTCGGCAGACGTCCCGCCTGCTTCAAACCTTCGATCATCCGGACCAGCCAATCGTGGAGCACGGATTCGCGCCGCTCCTGATCCTGCCGCAGGCTCGCTTCATTGACCGAAGCGGCCGTGAACGCGAGGAAAACGCGCCACCGCACTTCCGCCTCGGGATCGTTGGGCAAAAGCACCAGAATGAATTTCTCGAGGAAGCTCAGCGCGTCCTTGCCCTCGGCGCTTTCGAGCTGTTCGGAAAGCTCTTCGAGCATCACGTCCAGCACGAATTTGATCAGAGCCGCCTTGTCGCGGAAATGGTGGGTCAATACGCCGGTCGAGCACTCCATTTCGGCCGCGATGGCGCGCATCGACATGCCTTCCAGCCCCTCGCGTGCGATGACTGCGAACGCCGCCTGCGCCACATCGCGGCGACGCGCGACCTGCTTCCTCTGGATATTGGCTCTTGGTTTCTGCGCAACTGATGTCATGATTTCTCATCCGCCAACCACAGCATTTCGTCAAGCATCAGCCGCTACGCATGCGGCCCGATCGCCGGAGCCATGCGAGGCAGGTCAGGGCAATCGCGGTTGTGACCGCCGGTATCCAGGCGACACTGGCGAGGCCCTGCGCAGCAATGACCTGTCCGGCGCGCGCTGGTGCTGCGGCTGATCCGAGCGCTGTCCAGCCCAGCATCGCCGCGGCGAGCCTGCCACTGCGATCGGCGGCGATCGCCAGAGCCGTGATGAACGGCTGGGTGAACACGAAAAAGAACGTGAGCACGATTAGCCCCAGCACGAAGGCCAATGGCGTCTGCGCGAGGGCGACGAGCACCGAGGAGGCACCGAAGCATGACACCCCGACAAAGGTCAGGGTGAGTTCGCGGCCAGGCCGGGTCACGACAAAGGCAGCAATGCCGCCGAGAATACCCGGCAGCGCGGTGACAGCGAGGGCAAACCCCACCTGTTGAACCGTCAGGCCGACCGAAACGCCGAGGCGTTGCCACGGTCACGGTCCACCGCGCGTCGAGCGAACTCCAGTTGGCGCTCGTGACCTTGTGTTCGAAACGGATCGCTTGCGTCACCCCGGCTTCGTCGGCGGCGGATCGGATGTGGTCGAGAATGGACTGACCGTCGGCAATGGCAGCCTCGCCGCGCCAGGGTTTGAACTCATAGCCCAGCGTATACATGTCCGAATCAGACCGGATTCCCGGATAGCGGAACAGGTCCCAGGTCCCGCCGATCGCCCCGCGCGCCTCCAGGATGATGAAGCTGCGATTGGGGCAGCGCGCACGCAAGTGAGCCGCCGCGCCGACGCCGGACAATCCCGCCCCAACGATGATTACATCATGGTGTTCGCTAGGTTCGGACATCAGGCTGGCAGCTCAGATTGCAGGCTGGCGCGTTGCTCACCAAACGATGAGCAATCCTTCGGTTCGTCAAAGGCTGCCACGGTAGCCTTTGATACGGCTGGTCCAACATCCTGGGGCTGACAGGCAGTTGCTTTGGTTGGGCACAGCGCTTCTGCAATCGAGCCTGATGCCAGGCGAGCTATTGGGTACATCACAACAAGATTTCCGCATTTTGATAACACCTGTTGTCATTTTTACGGGGGATAGGCAAGCGCTTTCTGCGTTGCTCCGAGGACGGAGGAGCGGTTGCCTTGCAGTTCCGCGCGAAGGCCAGCCCCGGTAACCGTCTGCTTCGGTGCGTCCCAACGGCAGCTTCTTTCAGCAGCCGACACGCAAAGCGGCGGCTTGGAGCGACCGTGTCTGGTCGAGTTCCGCCGACTGATCGTGGGACATTCCTGCCGCATTGCCGAAATGGATTCCACGGCGGATATCGAACCAATAGCTGACACACGACTCGTAACGATCAGCGAGCCCGCAGGGGCGCTCAGCTCGATCCCTGGAGTCATTACTTTCAATTTTACACGTGTAATGTAATCGTGTAGCAGGCTTGCTGGCCCATTGTGTTCGGACTTGCGTGCTATGGTTGTTGCTCCCTGCCAATCCGAGACTGCATCGCGCGTGCTCCATATCGGTGATCCTGCGCCCAATTTTGAGGCGCGCACGACGATGGGGCCCATTGCGCTCGCCGACTTTCGCGGAAGGTGGCTTGTGCTGTTCTCCCATCCGGCCGATTTTACCCCGGTCTGCACGAGCGAGTTCATCGCGCTCGCCAGAGCCAGTGACCAGTTCGAGGCGCTGCAGTGCTCGCTGCTCGCTGTCTCGGTTGACAGTTTGTATGCGCACCTCGCCTGGGTTCGCGCGATCCGCGACGGGTTTGGCGTCACGATCAACTTCCCGATCGTCGAAGATACGTCGGTCATCATTGGCCGCGCCTATGGGATGGTGGCGGAGCATGCGCCGGATGCCGCGGCAATGCGGTCGACCTACTTCATCGATCCGGCCGGCTACATTCGCGCGATGACCTGCTATCCGGCGACAGTCGGGCGATCGGTGGACGAGATGCTTCGCGTTCTGGCGGCTTTGCAGGCAGTTGATGCCGATGATGTGGTGACGCCGGAGGGGTGGCAGCCCGGCGAGGCGGCGTTGCTTCCGCCAGAACAGGATCAAGCCATCCTGCTGGAAGCAGCCGACGATCCGACGTGGTTCTGCCGCTTCAAGCCGCATGCGCCGAAAGGATAAGGCATGGCTGGCACCGATGCTCATGATCTCGAAGCGCTCGCCGAAGTAATGCGCACGCTGGGCCACGACACGCGGCTGCGGCTGATCTCCACTCTGCTGGAGCAGGGCGAGAAGTCGGTCAGCGAGATCGAGGCGCTCACCGGGATCGGGCAACCCGGCCTTTCGCAACAGCTTGCGATCTTGCGCAAGGCCGAACTTGTGCAGGCGCGTCGCGCGGCCAAGCAAGTCTACTACAGCGTTGCGCCCGAAGCGTTCATGCAGGCCGCCGCGTTCCTCAATGCGCTGGCGCCCGGTGCGGCGCCCAGGATTGCTGCAACAGCCATCACACCTCCGCCCCCGCCGCGCGGCTCGGCGGCGATGTTCGCCAAGCTGCTCTAGGCCATTCGATCCCGCCGCTGGATGCTGGTGCGGGAGGGAAAATCCCTCCCTGCAGTCTTGCATTCATGCCTTCGGGCGGCGGCCCCTGCGTGCACAGACACGGAGCTGGCGACACTTTATCGAGCCGTGCGAGACTTTTAGATGCTCGACGCTTCTCCGCCCCTTGATTGAATACAAACTTTCATATAATTGATAATTGTAGTCGGGCGACGGCATGAGTCGCTTCGCCGGATCGATCAGCAGGAGTGCCCACCCATGGTGGATATGGCCGTCATTGAGCTTTCGCGGGTCCAGTTTGCGCTGACCGCGCTCTATCACTTCCTCTTCGTGCCGCTCACGCTTGGCCTCTCGTTCATGCTCGTCATCATGGAGAGCATCTATGTGATGACGGACCGGCCGATCTGGCGGGTGGTGACGCGGTTCTGGGCCAAGCTTTTCGCGATCAACTTCGTGCTGGGTGTCGCCACCGGCATCACCATGGAGTTCGAATTCGGCACCAACTGGTCCTATTTCTCGCACTATGTCGGCGACATCTTCGGCGCTCCGCTGGCGATCGAAGGGCTGATGGCGTTCTTCCTCGAGGCAACCTTCGTAGGAATGATGTTTTTCGGCTGGGACCGGCTCAGCAAGCGCCAGCACCTGTTCACCACCTTCATGGTCGCACTGGGGTCCAATCTGTCCGCGCTATGGATTCTGATCGCCAACGGCTGGATGCAGCACCCGACCGGATCGCACTTCAATCCCGATACGATGCGCATGGAAGTCACTGATTTCGGAGCAGTTATCTTCAATCCTGTGGCGCAGGCCAAGTTCGTTCACACCGTCAGCGCGGGCTATGTCTGTGCCTCGGTCTTCGTGCTTGGCGTATCGTCGTACTATATCCTGCGCGGCAAGTGGGTCGCCGTGGCGAAGCGTTCCTTCACTGTCGCCGCTGCCTTCGGTCTCGCCTCGGCGCTGTCGGTCGTCGTGCTGGGTGACGAGTCCGGCTATACGCTTACAGATAACCAGAGAATGAAGCTCGCCTCGCTTGAAGCCATGTGGCATACCGAGCCTGCGCCTGCCGGGATCGCACTGTTCGGCATACCCAGCATGGAAGGCCGCAAGACGCTCTACGAAGTCAAGGTGCCCTACGTGCTGGGTCTGATTTCGACCCGCAGCCTCACCGGGAAGGTCGCCGGCATCGACGAGCTCGTGGTCAAGGCTGAAACCCGCATCGAAAGCGGGATCAAGGCCTATGACGCAGTCGAGAAGCTCAAGGTCAACCGCGGCGACATGACCGCGCGGGCGGTGTTCGAGGAGCACAAGCTCGATCTGGGCTACGCGATGCTGCTCAAGCGCTTCATGCCCGATCCGCGTGGGGCGACGCCTGCCGATATCGAGAAGGCAGCGTGGACGACGGTGCCCAACGTGCCAGTGATGTTCTGGCTGTTCCGCGCCATGGCCGGACTCGGCTTCTTCTTCATCGCCTTTTTCGCGGCTGCATTCTGGATGGCGACGATCCGCCGCTTTGGCTGCGCCAACGGCTTCTGCCGCCTGTTCATGCGGGCTGCGGTGTGGATCATCCCGCTGCCGTGGCTGGCGATCGAAGCCGGCTGGGTGCTGGCCGAGATCGGCCGCCAGCCCTGGGCGATCGACGGCGTGCTGCCGACCTTCCTCGGCGCATCGAGCCTCACCGTGCCGCAGATCTGGACCACGATCATCGGCTTTACCGCGCTTTACGGCACGCTGGCGGTGATCGAGGTGCGCCTCATGCTTGCCGCCATCGCGCATGGCCCGATCGAAGATCATGCACTGGCAGGCCCTGCAGGCGCAGCCCACGGCCAGTCCGCCCACCCGCCCTATGCCGCCGTTCCGGCTGAATAAGGAGATCCCGCCATGGTTCCCCCGATCGACTATGAAACCCTGCGCGTGATCTGGTGGCTGCTGATGGGCGTACTCCTCATCGGCTTTGCCCTGACCGACGGCTTCGATCTTGGCGTGGCCGCGCTGCTGCCGTTTGTCGCGAAGAGCGACGAGGAGCGCCGCATGGTGATCAACGCCGTCGGCGCGACGTGGGAAGGCAACCAGGTTTGGTTCATCCTCGGCGGCGGCGCGATCTTTGCGGCCTGGCCGTTCGTCTATGCCGTGAGCTTCTCGGGCTTCTACCTTGCGATGTTTCTCGTGCTGGCAGCGCTGATCCTGCGCCCGGTGGGCTTCAAGTACCGATCCAAGCGGCCGGAACCCAAGTGGCGCGCGCGGTGGGACTGGGCGCTGTTCGTGGGCGGTCTCGTGCCTGCTCTGGTCTTCGGCGTGGCGGTCGGCAACGTGCTGACCGGCGTGCCCTTCCGGCTCGATAGCGATCTGCGCGCGTTCTACGAAGGCACGCTGCTTGGCCTATTCCACCCGTTCTCGCTGCTGGCAGGGCTGCTCTCGGTCGCGATGCTGGTGCTGCATGGCGCAGCCTGGCTGGCGCTCAAGGTCGAGCATGGCACAGTGCATGACCGAGCGCAGCGGTTCGGACAGGTCGCCGCTCTGGTCGCAATTGCGCTGTTCGCCCTTGGCGGCGTGATGATGGCGACAATGGGTTATGGCTTTCGCGTGGAAGGCGTGCCTGATCCGGCTGGCCCGTCCAATCCCCATCTGATGACGATGGTGGCTGCGCCGGGAGCATGGCTCGCCAATTTCGCTACGCACCCGTGGATGCTCACCGCGCCGCTGCTCGGTTTTACCGGGCCGCTCGTTGCGCTCGCGGGCATGCGCGCGCGGCGCGAGGTGCTGGCGTTCGGTGGATCGTCCGCCGCGGCGGCAGGGATCATCGGCACTGTCGGGCTTTCGATGTTTCCCTTCATCCTGCCCAGCTCGATTGACCCGGCCTCCAGCCTCACGGTCTGGAACGCCTCCTCCAGCCACATGACGCTGTTTATCATGCTGCTGGTGACCTGCGTTTTCCTGCCAATCGTGCTCGCCTACACGGCTTGGGCCTACAAGGTCATGTTCGGCCGCGTGACCCTGCACGAGGTGCGCACCAACCCCGATTTCTACTGAACCCAGATTTCTATTGAACAGGGAGCCTCCGGCTATGTGGTACTTCACTTGGATACTCGGCCTTGGCGTGGCCGTCGGCTTCGGCATCCTCAACGGGATGTGGCACGAGTTTCACTCGGACGTGGACGAGGACCTGCTCGTCTGACTCAGGGAACGATGAAGGTCGTGCGATCGATGCCAACAGCATCGGTCGCGCGGTCCACAGCCGTCACTGTCACGGCATAGGTGCCGGGCTTTGCGGCTTCGATGCTGGCGGCAAACAGGCCGGTGCTGCCGGCATAGGCGAGCGGCTGTCTCACCACCGCACCGCCATCGCGGGAAACCTGCGCGGTTACAGCGAAGCGCGCCGCATCCCACAGCCCGCCGGGTTCGATCGGACAGCCGCACAGCAACGCAACATTGGCGCGGATCGTCACCGCGCGTTCGCCTGCCGCCAGACGAACATGCGCAGCCGGATCAGTCACATCGACGGCCAGCCCGGCAAGCTCCAGCACCCAGCCATCGCCCGCCGCGACGCCGTGGCTGGGCAGCACCCAGCGCTGCGACCGGACGGCAATCGCGGATTGCAACTGCGCCGCCGGGCCATAGGCCTCCACTTCGAGGAGCGTCGGCTCGGCCAAGTCGATCGTGGTGCGGAAGGCAGCCGTGCTCTCGTCCGCAAGGGCCGCGTTGCGGGGGCCGCCGGCCATGATCCGCCTGGT
>NZ_JAIEPN010000110.1 GCF_019748365.1 Novosphingobium sp. | reverse complement strand
GCGCGCGCGGCGGCCTGGTCGGCGCGGGCATCGCCGCCGCCGAACAGCCGCAGCCGCACGTTGAGCCGCGCGCGCACGTCATAATCGATATCGGTCTCGAACACGCCATAGCGCCCGGCGTCGACGCTGGCCGAGATGCTCGGCAGCAGGTCTGCGCGCAGCGCCTGGGCATCGCGGCGCGAGGCCTTGGCTTCGGCCTCGACCGCGCGCACGGCAGGCGTCGCCTCGATGGCCTGGGCGATGCTCTCGGCATCAGGGACGCGGATGGGCAGCGGCAGCGGAGCGCGTTCGATCCGTTCGGGCGGCGCGCCGAGCAATTCGGTAAAGCGCGCGACCGCGCCGGCTTCGGATCGGCGGAAACCGGCGAGCCGTGCGCGCGCCGCCGCGATCGTGCCGTCGATGCGGATGCGATCGGCGCGGGCGGACACCCCCTGCGCGATGCGCTGGTCGATGGCTTCGCCGAGCGAGACATGACTGGCGTCGAGCGCTTCGCCCAACGCGACCAGCGTCCGCGCGGCGAACAGATCGTACCAGGCCGAGATCGCGCGCAGGCCGACATCCTCGGCGACGCCGGTAAAGCGCGCCTCGCTGCTCGTCACGCGCTCCTCGGCCGCAGCGATGCGGTCGCCGCTCGCGCCGAAATCGACCAGCGGCTGGGTGAGCGAGATCAGCGCGTCGGTGCGCTGGCGTGCACGCGAGCGTTCGATGATGTTCTGCGGATCGTTCGAAAACTCTCGGCTGAGCGTGCGGAAGCTGGAGATCGATAGCTCGCCAGCCGGAAGTTGGCCGCTCTTGGCCAGTCTGCGTCCCGCCACGGCCTCCAGGGTGCGCGCCTCGGCCTCCGCGATGGCAGGGCTTTCGGTCGCGGCCTCGTGCAGCCGCTGCTTGAACAGGTCCAGCCCGCCATCCTGCCGTTCGAGCGCGAGCAACGGGTCGGCATCCATGTCGATCGCCAGCGGGTCCGATTCGGGTACGGGCAGCGCGGTCGGCTGGGCACAGGCGGGGTGTCCGGTCAGAACCAGCCCGATCAGCCCCGATGCCAGAAACACGCGCAAAGCAAACCCTTCATGCCAAGGTCGTACGGAGCGAGGGTGCCGTCGGCCAAAAACGCGCGTTGGCGCAATTCGATGGCGTTTTCATGACAGCGGTCGCTTGTCTCGAAACGGGACCCGCCTTGCCACTCATCCACAGAATTTTGTCAGCCGCCACAAGAGTTTCACCGAAGCGTCATGGAGCGCGGCTACGCCAGCGCAGCTTTGGGGGCGTCGCCCCTGCAAAGGGCCCGCCTGCCCGCCGGAAGAGGAAAGAGATATGCCCAGCCTGACGACCCTTGGCACCGCGTTCACCGAGAATTTCGACAGCCTTCTGGACGGTTCTGCACTGCCCATGGGTTGGGGGTTCAGCGAAGCGGGCGCGAATGCCAATGCAGTCTATTCCGTGGGCACGGGTTCCGGCAATGCGGGGGATACCTACAGCTTCGGTGCATCGGGCAGCACGGACAGAGCCTTCGGCACGCTGCTCAGCGGTAGCAATGCGCCTACCATCGGTGCCCAGTTCACCAACAGCACCGGGACCACGATTGGTTCGCTGCAAATCGCCTATACCGGCGAGCAATGGCGACTGGGAGCAACGGGCCGGACTGATCGGCTGGACTTCCAGATCAGTTTCGACGCGACCAGTCTCACCACCGGCACCTGGATGAATATTGATGCCCTCGATTTCAGTTCGCCCGTGACCGCCGGCACCGTGGGCGCGCTGAACGGCAATAGCGCAGCCAATCGCACGGCGATATCTGCCACCTATGACATTCTCCAAGGCATCCCCGCCGGTGCCACCTTCTGGATCCGCTGGGTCGATTTCAATGCCGCCGGTTCCGACGATGGCCTGGCCATCGACGACTTCTCGATCACCGCGATCGGTCAGCAGGCCAATCCCGGCACCTTCTCGGTCGCTTCGGCCTCGGCCAGCGAAGAGCAGGGCTTTGTCGATCTGTTGGTCACCCGCACTGGCGGCAGCAGCGGTGCTGCGACGGTGAGCTACACGCTCGCCGGGATCACCGCCACCGCCGGGACCGACTTCAACGCCACGGCTGGCACCGTCAGCTTTGCCGATGGTGAAACCCAGCGCGCGATCCGCGTTGCGGTGACCAACGACACGCTGTTCGAGGGTGACGAGACGTTCGAGGTGACGCTCACCGGCACCACCGCCGGGACCATCGGCACCGCCACGGCCACCGGTACGATCATAAACGACGATGCCTCGCCGCTGCCGCCCTCGCTGTCGATCGCCAATGCCTCTGTCACCGAAGGCAATAGCGGCACCACCCAGATCCGTTTCGAAGTGACCCGCACCGGCAGCGGCAGCGGCGAAGCATCGGCGAATTACACGGTCAATTTCGGCAATGCCGATGCCGCCGACTTCGTATCGGGCAGCGCCTTTGTCGGCCGCGTCACGCTGGTTGATGGCGAGTGGGTCGACGTGATCACGCTCGACGTTCTGGGCGACACGGTGGTCGAGCCTGACGAGACCTTCACCATCACCCTGTCGAATGCCAATATGGGCACGCAGATCGGTACCGCGACCGCGACCGGCACGATCGTCAACGACGATGTCGCGCCCGCGCCGATCGCCAATGTGTTCGTGAACGAGCTTCACTATGACAACGCCGGTGGCGATGTGAACGAGGCCATCGAGGTTGCGGGCGTCGCCGGCACCAACCTCGCTGGCTGGCGCATCGTGCTGTACAATGGCAATGGCGGTGTCGCCTATGCGGCGACGGGCGGATCAGCGAACGGTATCGCACTGAGCGGCATCATTCCGGACCAGAGCAACGGCTTTGGCACGCTGTCCTTCCCCGCACCGGGAATCCAGAACGGCGCTCCGGACGGGTTTGCCCTGGTCGACAATCTGGGCCGTGTCGTTCAGTTCCTGTCCTACGAGGGCACGTTCACCGCAACCAACGGCCCAGCTGCCGGGCTCACCAGCACCGATATCGGCGTGGCACAGGATGGCGATGCTATCGGCACGTCGCTTCAGCTGACCGGAACCGGGTCGAGCTACGAGGACTTCGTCTGGGCGCCTGCGCAGACGAGCACCAATGCGGCTGCCAACACCGGCCAGAGCTTCCTCTCGCCCAATGCCCCCGGTGAATTGCGCATCCTCGACACGTCGGTGGTCGAGGGCGATGCGGGCACCCGGAACCTCGTCTTCACCGTGCGCCGCGCCGGGGCCAGCGGCCTCACCACGACGGTCGATTACACGATCAACCTCGACGGCACCGCGAATGCTGCGGACCTCGGCAGCGGTGCCGTGCTCTCGGGCACGCTGACCTTCGCGCCCGGCGTCAGCAGCCAGCAGATCGTCGTCCCCATCCAGGGCGACACACTGGCTGAACTGAACGAAACGCTGAGCGTGACGCTGGCCAATGCCAGCAACGCGACGATCATCGATGGCAGCGCCACCGGCACGATCACCAACGACGATCCGGTGGACCTCGCGATCTACACCATCCAGGGCCTCGGCCATCGTTCCGAATATGTCGGCCAGACGGTCATCACGCGCGGTATCGTTACCGCAGTCGATGCCAATGGCTATTATCTGCAGGACGCAGCTGGCGACGGCGATGCCCGCACCTCGGATGCGGTGTTCGTGTCCACCAACGGCGCGCCGGGCCGCAGCGTCGGCGATTCGGTCGAGGTGCGCGGCACGGTCGCCGAATTCCTGCCCGGCAACAACACCACCAACCTCACCATCACCCAGATCAACCAGTCGGCGGCGACGCTCATTTCGACCGGCAACGCGCTGCCCGCCGCGACGCTGATCGGCACGGGCGCCGGCGGCGTGCTGCCCCCGAGCGCGGTTTTCGATGACGACAATTTCCAGACCTATGACCCGCAGAACGACGCCGCCGATTTCTACGAATCGCTCGAAGGCATGCGCGTGACCATCGAAGCGCCGCTGGTGACGGGCAACACCAACGAGTTCGGCGAGACCTTCGTCGTTGCCGCGGGCGGTACCGGGGCAACCGGCGTCAACAGCCGTGGCGGCATCACCATCTCGGGCGATGCCAACAATGTCGACGACTATAATCCGGAACGGATCCAGATCGACGACAATGCCAACCTTTTTGCCGGCTTCCGCCCCGATTACACGCAGGGCGACGTGCTTTCGAACGTCACGGGCATCATCAGCTACAATTTCCAGACCTACGAACTGCAGGTCACCGAGGCGGTGACCGTGACCACCGATGCCGGTCCGCTCACACGCGAGACGACTACTCTGTTCAGCACGCCCGACCGGCTGACCATTGCCACCTACAATGTCGAAAATCTCGACCCCAGCGATGGGGCGGTAAAGTTCAACCTGCTCGCCAGTGACATCGTGTTCAACCTGCGTGCGCCGGACATCATCGCGCTGCAGGAAATCCAGGATGCCGATGGCGCGGGCAGCGGATCGAACCTTTCGGGCACCGTCACCGCCAATCTGATCATCGAGGCGATCAACGCCGCCGGTGGTCCGCAATATGCCTATGTCGAAGTCGCCCCGAGCGCGCCCAACACCACAGGGGGCGAGCCCAATGGCAACATCCGCAACGGCTATCTCTATCAGGTCAACCGCGTCGATTATGTCGAGGGCAGCGCCACGCTGGTGCCCGGTGCGGCATTCAACAACAGCCGCTCACCGCTGGCCGCGACCTTCACCTTCAATGAACAGACGATCACCGCGATCAACGTCCATTCGACCTCGCGCGGCGGCAGCAGCCCGCTGTTCGGCGCCCAGCAGCCGCCAGTGAATGCCGGGGAAGGCGCGCGGATTGCCCAGTCCGAGGCAATTCGCGCCTATGTGACCAATATCCTCAGCAACAATCCCGGCGCGAACATCGCCGTGCTGGGCGATTTCAACGGCTTCTATTTCGAAGAGTCGCTCGAACTGCTCGAGCAAGGCGGCATCCTGTCCAATATCCTGCGCGAGCTGCCCGAGGCAGAGCGCTACACCTATTATTTCGGCGGCAACGCCCAGGCGCTCGACAATTTTCTGGTGACGCCGGGACTGCTGGAAAACATCATCGTCGATGCCGTGCACATCAATTCCGAACAGGCCGCAGGCCCGAACCGCGTGTCCGATCACGATCCGCTGCTCGCCTCCTTCCTGCTGCCGCTGCCTAATGCAGCACCGACCAATCTGGTGCTCGGCAATGCCAGCGTGGCAGAGAACAGCGCCGCCGGAACGGTCGTCGGCACGCTCAGCGCCACCGACCGCGCCAGCGATACGCTGCTCTATGAGCTGGTCGACAATGCCGGCGGCCGCTTCGTCGTCGACGCGGTGACAGGCGTCATCACCACCACCGCCGCCTTCGATTTTGAGGCAACCCCTTCCCTCGCGATCACTGCCAAGGTCACCGATCAGGGCGGCCTCAGCACCGAAAAGGCGTTCACCATCGGTGTCACCGACGTCAACGAAGCGCCGGTGGCGGCCAACGATACGGTCTCGGTCAACGAGGATGGAACCACCGACAATCTGTGGTCGCTGCTGCTGGGCAATGACACCGATCACGATGCTGGCAGCACGCTGACCATCTCGGCGGTCAATGACAGCCAAACCTTGGGCACCCTCGTCTTCGACCCCGTATCGAAGAGCCTGCGCTATGTCGCCGACGATGACAGCTTCGACGCGCTGGCTCCGGGCGAGGTCGTCACCGACCGCTTCACTTATACCGTGCGCGATGCTGGCGGCCTCACCAGCACCGCAACGGTCGAGGTTCGGGTCACCGGCATCGCCGATGGCGTGACCCGCTATGGCTCGATCTTCTCCGACATGCTCAACGGCACGGCAGGCGAAGACACGCTCTACGGCCTGACCGGCAATGACACGCTCAACGGTCTTGGCGGGCATGACGAACTGTGGGGCGGCATCGGCAACGACAGGCTGTTCGGCGGCGAAGGCAATGACCAGCTCTCGGGCGGTCTGGGCAACGACCTGCTCGACGGCGGCACGGGAGATGACCGGCTGTCGGGCGATGGCGGCAACGACACGCTGACCGGCGGCGCAGGACGTGACAGCTTCTCGTTCAGCTTCCTCGCGGGCAACGATACCATCATGGACTTCAACACGGCGGAAGATTCGATCCTGCTCGACAGCGGTGTCGACATTGTGCGCACCCGCGTGCGCGACGTGAACCGCGATGGCGTGAACGATCTCGAACTGACATTGTCGTTCGGCGGGTCGGTGACACTGCTGGGCGTGAGCGATTTCAACGCTGTGAATGTGAGCCAGGAGAAGCTGCCCTTCTTCACCGAAACGCTGTTCTGACGAAACCGATGGCCGGGTGGGCAGACCATGCCCTCCCGGCACATTGCCCTGATGTGCTTCTGCTGCAGGTCTCTATTCTGACGTTCGATCTATTCTGGCTGGGTGATTTGCTGATGTTGGCAGCGACGCCCGCTTTTGGCGTCACGGGTCATGCGAGGGTGTGCTTTGGACAGGCGGGTTTGTCCCAAGGCCGTATGGCCAGCTCCCCGCCGGCGACGAGGAGCTGATCATTCAAATTTCTGTGTTTTCGGCAAGGGCTAGTGCGTCTTCCACGTCGATCCCGAGATAGCGTACGGTATTCTCGATCTTGCAGTGACCGAGAAGGATCTGGACAGCGCGCAGGTTGCCGGTCGCCCTGTAGATTATCGACGCCTTTGTGCGCCGAAGCGAATGAGTACCGTACTCGCTTCGCATCAGGCCGACCGCCGTAACCCAATCATCTACAAGCCGCTCATACTGGCGCGTGCTGAGATGACGATCACGATCGACGCGGCTCGGAAACACATAGTCTTCGACCGTACCGCCTCGGCGTTCGAGCCATGTCAGCAAACTCGCTCGTGCGTCCGCAAGCAATTCGAACTGAACCGGGCGACTTGTTTTCTGCTGCATTACGATTGCGCGCGTCCGGATCTGTCCGCCGCTCACGATGTCTCCAATTATCATCCTTACCAAGTCGCAGCCGCGAAGCTTGCTATCGATCGCGAGGTCAAGCAGTGCACGATCTCGCAGGCGACGGTTCTGATTGAGGTAGAACCGGATCTGCCATATTTGCTTTGGCTTTAGTGCACGCTTCGCACCGACGGTTCGTCCGGCATTCCAGACCTGACGTTTGGTCGCAACGGTCTAAGATTCAGTCATTTCCATGGTCATTCTCCTATGGCCGGGTTGGCCATTTGAAGAACGGTCCATAGGCGGGAGGGTGTAGACCCAGTCGGGCTCGTACCGACCCAACCTCGGTCACTCCCGGCCGCTGCGGTAAACGTCTGGTTTCGCCAGAAGTAGTCGTTGAGGTTTCTCGGTCGCGCGTCGACCCCGCTCGTGACCGTCGCCGAGTGGGCAGCAGTTCGTCCCCCGGGTCACGTCCGTCAATGAGGTGTAATTTGGGGTGTGGTCACCGGGCTGCATGGTCAGGCGGCCTTGGGTGTA
>NZ_JAIEPN010000012.1 GCF_019748365.1 Novosphingobium sp. | reverse complement strand
GACTACCGCTCCTCGGGCTGCGCTTCGTGCCACGTGATCTACGCCAACGACCGCGAGCCGCGCCACAGCCTGAACTACGCCAAGTGCGGGCGCGATGGGCAGACGATCACGGCGGACCCGGCGATCAATGCCTTGCGCGAGGGCGAGCATCGCAGCGGCGCTTATGGCACCTATGATGCGGCCAAGCACGAACATCACGAGCGCGTGCGCGGCACCGTGCTCGGCGGGCGCGGCAAGTACATGGGCGGCGATGCGACCGACCCCGAGGAGAGCGCCGACCGCGAGGGCGATTGCGCGCGGGCCATCCAGTCTGCCCAGCAGCTGGTCTATGCGCCCGCCAAGGGCCCCGCGCCGCATGGCACGATGGACGAGCACAAGATGAGCCAGGCTGAGGCCCATGCCGCCGCCGGGCTTGACCATAGCGGTCACGCGGCGGGTCCGGTGGCGATGCAGGAGCGCGAACGCGGCCACCCGCTGGTCCATGCCTTCACCCGCGCGATCCCCACCGCGCAGTGCATGAACTGCCACATGCACCAGCCCAACATCTTCCTGAACTCGTTCCTCGGCTACACGATGTGGGACTATGAGTCCGATGCACCCCGCATGTGGCCCGGGCCGGAAAACACCGCGCCGCGGCCTGCGGGTGTTTCGGATGCCGATTGGCAGCGCGCATTCAAGACCCAGTTCCGCCCCAACATGGCCGAGCAGCGCGAGGTGCTCGATCGCAATCCTGAGGGCGCGTCCCCGCGCGGCCTGTGGCGCGACGTCGAATTCCTGCGCAACGTCTACGATCTCAACGCGGACAACAAGGACACCCAGTTCGCCGACTACCACGGCCACGGCTGGAACTTCCGCGCGATCCTGAAGCGCGACCGGCGGGGCAACCTGCTCGACGACGATGGCGACATGGCGACTTACGGCACCGACAAGGCGCATATCATCTCGCCCGATGATCCGGAGAAGTGGCGCAAGAACGGCGAGGGCAAGTTCGTCGATGTCGGGCCGTCGGGTCCCGGCAAGGCGGTCCACATGATGGATATCCACGCACAGCTCGGCATGCAGTGCGCCGATTGCCACTTCGCGCAGGACAGCCACGGCAACGGCCTGATCTACGGCGAAGTCGCCAATGCGGTTTCCATCGGCTGCAAGGATTGCCACGGCACCCCCGATGCTTACCCGACACTGATGACCTCGAACCTCGCCGCGCCGGAGAAGGGCGAGAACCTGGCGCTGCTGCGCAATATGGACGGCCAGCGCCGCTTCGAATGGTCGGTGGAGAACGGCCGCCGCGTCCTTATCCAGCGCTCGATCATCGATCCCAAGCTCGCGTGGCGCGTCAGCCTCGTGAAGGAATCGGTCGATCCGCAATATCAGGGGATCACCGAACCCTCGGGCAAGCCGGTGTTCAATCCCAAGGCCGCGCGCGCCAAGCTGATGGGCAAATCGGGCGCGGAAGATGGGATGTTCCGCTTCGGCCTCGGCGTCCCCAAGGCCGAGCGCGCGCATGGCGATGACGACATGGCCTGCTTCACCTGCCATCTCTCGTGGACGACTTCGTGCGCCGGTTGCCACCTCCCCATCGAGGCCAACTGGAAGTCCGCCACGCACAAGTACGAGGAAGACTACACCCGCAACTACGCGACCTATAACCCGCAGGTCGCGCGCGACGACATGTTCCAGCTCGGCAAGCACCAGTCGAACAAGTCCTCCGGCTCCGATCCGGTGAAGTTCGATGCCTCTGGCAACCCCGTCAGCGGCAAGGCGATCACCGCGCCGATCCGCTCGACTTCGGCGCTGATCCTGTCCTCGACCAATATCAACCGCGAGCGGATCTATGTGCAGCAGCCGCCGATCTCCTCGCCCGGCTATTCCTCGCAAGCTTTCGCACCGCACTTCCCGCACACCGTGCGCACCAGGGAAACCAAGCAGTGCACCGATTGCCACCTCAGCAAGGATGACGACAACAACGCGATCATGGCGCAGCTGCTGCTGCTCGGCACGAACTACGTCAACTTCGTCGGCATGAACGCGTGGTTCGGCCTCGATGGCGGGTTTGAGGCGGTGCGCGTGACCGAGTGGGACGAGCCGCAGGCGGTGATCGGCAGCTACCTCCACCGCTATGCTTATCCTGATTTCTACAAGCAGCATGTCGAGAAGAACCATCGCGAGCTCAGGAACTGGACCCGCGGCGCGATCTTCGACAAGAAGCTGGGGGGCGAGACGACCAGCCGCGAGGAATTTACCAACATCACGAAGGGCACCTCGGATGCGGTGCGTTGCCTGCAGATGCGCGGGGAATACATGTTCGTGGCGGAGGGGAAGGGCGGCTTCCGCGCCTATGATATCGCCGCGATCGGCGACAAGGGCTTCTCCGAACGAATCGTGACGGCGCCGTTCTCGCCCTTGGGCCACGATACCCACGTCGATACGACAAACGCGACCTGCATGGCGCTGCCGACCAACCAGTCCATCGCGCCCACCCGCAACACGCCCGAAATGCGCGAGGCGAACCAGGAGCAGCCGTTCTCGCCGGTCTATCACTACGCCTTCATCACCGATGCGGTGGAGGGCCTGATCGCGGTCAATGTCGATACGCTGGCGGACGGCGAATTCCGCAACAACTTCTTCCGCCGCGCGCTGACCTTCAATCCGGACGGCGTGCTGAAGGGTGCGCGCCATATCACGCTGGCCGGGGACTATGCCTATATCGTGACGGACAAGGCGCTGGTGACGGTGCATCTCACCAAGCCGTGGTCCCCTGCCGCTCCCTGCGAGGTGTCGGACAGGAAGGGCGGCGAGACTTGCCTCGATCCCAAGATCACCTCGGTCGTGCCCTTGCGCGATCCGCGCGCCACGGCGGTGCAGTTCCGCTACCTCTGGGTGACAACCGCGAACGGCCTCGAGCTGCTGGACGTGACCAATCTCGCCAAACCCCAGCCGGTGCCCTCTGCCACCGTGCCGCTCGAAGACGCCCGCCGCGTCTATCTTGCGCGTACCTATGCCTATGTCGCGGCGAAGAAGCAGGGCCTCGTTATTGTCGACGTGACCGCGCCGACGCGGCCTTCGATCTATCAGGCGTTCACCGCCGATGGCCAGCTGACTGACGCGGAGGACGTGATTGTCGCCTCCACCAACGCCTCGCTGTTTGCCTATGTGGCGGACGGCATCAACGGCGTGAAGGTTCTCCAGCTGACATCACCCGCCAGTCAGCCCAACTTCTACGGCTTCTCACCCGAACCCAGGCCCGAACTGATCGCCTGGGCGCACACGCCGAGCCCGGCGCTCGCGCTCTCGAAGGGCCTTGACCGGGATCGCGGCGTGGATGAGACCGGCGGCCAGATGGCGGTGTTCGGCCGCCTCGGCTCGCGTCCGTTCAACCGGGCGGAAATGGAAGCGCTGTTCCTGAGCAAGTCAGGTGCGCCGTTCAAGGTGAGCAACGCGGTGGACATGTCGCTATGGGTCGGCGCCAGGACCGCGCCGCAAATGATGGCGGCGCGGCCCTGAGCCTAGCCCTCACGCATCATCCAGCAGCAGCAGCGCCAGCTCCAGCGTCATCACCGGCTCGGGCAGCAGCGTCTGGTCGAGCCGCACCACCGCCGCATCGGCAACCAGTGTGCGCGGGATCATGAACTCGTGCTCGGGCAGTTCGGCCATGAACGCCTCTGCGGCATCGCAGGCTTCCCAGCCATCGTAGCGCAGCACGATCGAGTGCCGCATGCCCGCAAAGGTCACGCTCGCCCACGGCGCCTCGTGGTGCTCCAGCAGGTCCGCATGCGGGCCGGCCAAGGCGACCACTGCGCGCAGCAGGCGTTCACCGGGGCTGATGCGCACGCGCGGATGGGCGGTGGACCGCGCTTCGGGCTCCGACTTGCGCTCGATCAGCAGGGTGGGGAGAAGAAGATCAAGCCACATGGCCGGTGCTCCGATAATTGTTCATGAAATGTTCCACGCGCCTCGTTGTAGCGGGGCGGGGTTCGCGGCCATTGCGCAGATCGTCGACAAAGCGCGGATCGTGCGCGGCGAGGCGGCCGAATTTTGTGCGTGGCATGGCGTGGTGGCTAAGGAACCGCTCGATCTTGCATATCAGCATGGTCGGACCTCCGAAGGTAAAGAAAGGGGCGGGCGAGTCGTTATTGGATTTTTCTCATGTTGACGGATTATTCCTACAGTTCTAGGAAAAATCCTTCGAATATGGAGCTAGGCCATGAAATCCCGATTCGAGACGCAAAGAGCTGGTGAATCCTTGGCCGGTGAATCCCTGATGGACCCCACCCGCACGCGCCTCGTCGCGCTGGCAGCGGAGCGGGGGGTCAGCCTCTCCGCGCTCTCGGGTCTGCTGGGCCGCAATGCCGCCTATCTGCAGCAGTTCGTGCGCAAGGGTTCCCCCCGCAAGCTGGAGGAGAACGACCGCCGCACGCTCGCGGAATTCTTCGGGGTGGACGAGGCCGAGCTCGGCGCGCCGCCGCGCGAGACGGTGGTCACGGTCGGGGCAGTGGCGCCCGCGCGCGGGGCCGATTGGGCCGATATTCCGCGCCTGCCGCTGGGCGCATCGGCTGGGCCGGGCACCGTGGCGCACGATGCCCCGCCGGTTGACCGCCTGCGCTTCTCTGGCCGCTGGCTGCGCCAGCAGGGCCTCGATCCCGCGATGCTCAGCGTGATCGAGGTGGAAGGCGATTCGATGGACCCCACCCTGCGTGATGGGGACGAAATCCTTGTCGATCGCTCCCCGCGAGCCTTGCGCAGCGGGCTCCACGTGATCCGGCTGGATGATGTTCTGCTGGTGAAGCGGCTGGAACCCGGCTCAGCCGGCACCCTTCAGATCATCAGCGACAACCCCGCCTACCCGCGTCTGGAGCGCGCCCGCGCCGATGTCGTGGTGATCGGCCGCGTGGTGTGGAAGGGAGGGCGCATCTAGGATTTTTACCCCTCCGTCATCGGCGCAGACAGGTCGGAGGGGTTGCTTTGCCCTCCTTCAGACGCCACTTTGCACGGCATGACCGAAACGACCGATATGCCGCTGAAGGCCGCCATCATCCCCGTCACCCCGCTGCAGCAGAACTGCACGCTGATCTGGTGCACCAAGACCATGCGCGGCGCTTTCATCGATGCCGGTGGCGATATCGAACGCCTGCGCGCGGCGATCGCAAAGTCGGGCGTCACGATCGAGAAGCTGCTCGTCACGCACGGCCATATCGATCACTGCGGCATCACCGGCGTGCTCGCCAAGGAACTCGGCGTGCCGATCGAGGGGCCGCACGAAGCGGACCGCTTCTGGATTTCGCGGCTAGACGAGGACGGCAAGCGCTGGGGCATCCGGGGAGAGGTGTTCGAACCCACGCGCTGGCTCACGGATGGCGATACGGTGACGGTCGGCGAAGTCGAACTCGATGTGATCCACTGCCCCGGCCACACGCCCGGCCATGTGGTCTTCGTACACCAGCCCTCGCGCTTTGCCGTGGTGGGCGATGTGATCTTCCAGGGCTCGATCGGCCGCACGGATTTCCCGATGGGCAACCATGCGCAGCTGATCGCCTCGATCACCGAGAAGCTCTGGCCGCTTGGCAATGATATCATGTTCGTTCCCGGCCACGGGCCGAACAGCACCTTCGGCCGGGAACGTCAGACCAACAGCTTTGTCAGCGATTACAATCTGATGCAGTAAAACGCCTTAGGCCATCGCGCTGATGATGGCCCAGATGGCGAGGCCAAGCAGCGTGAACAGGGTGATCAGCGTGCCGATCAGACGGCCGCTGCCGAAGGTGCCGCCTTCCATGCCCAGCCCATGTGCAACGCGGCCCAGCATGAACACGCCCGCCACGGCTGCAAGCGCCGAGCTGCTGGGATGCGCGAATTCGAGCGCGGCGATCATGATCAGCACGATCGGGGCGTTCTCGTTGAAATTGGCATGCGCGCGCATGCGGCGGATCAGCTTGTCGTTGCCGCCGTCGCCGACCGAAACCTTCTCGGCCGTGCGCACCTGGCCGCAGCGGATTGAAAGCCAGATGTTGATCAGCGCGGCTGCGGCAACGGCGCCCAGAGTGATGGGCAGCGTGATGGGCAATGTCATGTGTCGGTTATCTCCCGTTGGGCTTTTGTTATCGCACCCCGCAGCCCTCGTAGCGGCCCCGCGCTTGCAAAGCATCCAAAAATCCGTATAGGCGCGCCTTCGCCCGCGATCGGCGACTCCAGCTTGCTGCCAATTGCCAGTCGGGCCGTCCAAGAGTGGCGCCCCAACAGGGGTTGTGCGCCGGTCCGGATTTGCCTATCGCGCTTGCCACTAGACGACTTCAAGATCAGGAACAGGTGCCGAGATGGCCGTCCCCAAAAGAAAGACCTCGCCCTCCCGCCGGGGCATGCGTCGCAGCCACGATGCACTGAAGGCCGAAGCCTTCCACGAGTGCTCCAATTGTGGTGAACTCAAGCGTCCCCACATGCTGTGCGGTGCCTGCGGGCACTACAACGGCCGTGAGATCATTGCCGTCGGCCTCTGATTTCGGCTGAAGGGGGAGACAGCCGGATTATGGCTTTGCCGCGTATCGCCGTCGATGCGATGGGCGGCGATGTGGGCGTGCGCGTCATGATCGAAGGCGCCGCACTCGCGCGTCGTCAGCACGATCAGTTCAAGTTCCTGCTGGTGGGCGATGAAACCGCCATCAAGCAGGCCCTCGAAGCGCACCCGAATCTGCGTTCTGCCTCTGAAATCCTGCACGCCCCCGATGTCGTGGCCGGTGATGAGAAGCCTACGCAGGCGCTCCGCCGTGCGCGCACCACATCGATGGGCCTCGCCATTGATGCGGTGAAGAGCGGCGCAGCCGGTGCCGCCGTCAGCGCAGGCAATACCGGCGCGCTCATGGCCATGTCGAAAGTCGCGCTGCGCACCATGCCGGGGATCGATCGGCCCGCGCTGGCTGCGCTGGTGCCTACGCTCGGGACGCACGATCTCGTCATGCTCGATCTGGGTGCCAACACCGAATGCGATGCGCGCAATCTCGTGCAGTTTGCCATCATGGGTGCGGCCTATGCCCGCATTGTCCATGGACAGGCTGAACCGCGCGTGCGCCTGCTCAACATCGGCACCGAGGAAATCAAGGGCACCGACGAGCTGCGCGAAGCAGCCGCCATGCTCAAGGAAGCGCAGGAAGCACTCGCCTTCCGCTTCGACGGCTTTACCGAGGCAGACAAGCTCTCGCGCGGCGATGTCGATGTCGTGGTGACTGATGGCTTCACCGGCAACATTGCGCTCAAGGCCATGGAAGGCGCAGCGCGCTTCGTGGCCGATCTCCTGCGCCGCAGCTTCTCCAGCTCGCTGCGCTCCAAGTTCGGCTTCCTCATTTCCAAACCGGCGACCGAGCTGCTCAAGCATCATCTCGATCCCAACAATCACAATGGCGCGGTGTTCCT
>NZ_JAIEPN010000059.1 GCF_019748365.1 Novosphingobium sp. | reverse complement strand
CCAGATCGGCTGCGTCGGCAAGATCGGCGAAGTCGAGGCGATGGAGGACGGGCGCTACAACGTCATCCTCGAAGGCATTTCCCGCTTCCGCATGCTGCGCGAACTCGATGTGACGACACCGTTCCGCCAGGTCGAGGGCGAGCTGATCGACGATGACGCGGGCGCCAGCCTCAGCGCGGTCGAGCGCGCCTCGTTCGAACGCGAGGCGCGCCGCTTTGCCGATGCGCAGGGCTATTCGGTCGATTGGGATTCGGTCGGCCGGCTCGATGATGTATCGCTGATCAACGGCGTCTCGCAGATCGCCCCGTTTGATGCTGCCGCCAAGCAAGCGCTGCTCGAAGCGGACAGCCTGAACGCGCGGTGCGAATTGCTGGTCCAGCTGATGCAATTCTTCGGCCGCCGCGATTCGGACGATGGCCGGGTGACGCTTCAGTAATTCAGAACTGCGCGCGCAGTCCGTCGATCACGAACTGCGCGGCCAGCGCCGCCAGCAGCACACCCAGCAGCCGGGTGATCACCGCCTCCACCTGCGATCCCAGCGCGCGGATGATCGGCCGCGCCGCCACCAGCGCGATGAAGCTCAGCAGCATCACCGCGCCCAGCGCGCCAAGGATCACCAGCGTCTCGGGCAGGCCATGCGCCCGCGCGGTGAGCAGCATGACCGAGGCGATCGAGCCCGGCCCCGCCAGCATCGGCATCGCCATCGGGAATACCGAAACGTCCTCCACCTGCGGCTGCGCGGTGCGGACCTTCTCGGCCCGCTCCTCGCGCCGTTCGGTGCGCTTCTCGAACACCATGTCGATGGCGATCATGAACAGCATGATGCCGCCCGCGATGCGGAAGCTGTCGAGCTCGATATGCAGCGCGCCCAGCAGATCCTCGCCAAACAGCGCGAAGACCACGAGAATCCCGCTCGCGATCAGGCACGCGCGCAAGGCCATGATGAAGGCCTGGCGCGGCGTGGCATTGGCCGTCAGCCCGGCATAGATCGGCGCGCAGCCGGGCGGATCGATCACCACGAACAAGGTCGTGAAGGCGGAGAGGAACAGCGCCAGCATCCGATCAGCCTTCGTTCTTCGCGACTTCGGTGCGCTTCAGCACCTCGTTCATCTTGCCGTCCTGCCACATCCACACCGTCCACTCGCGCGTCCCGCCGGGCAGCACGGTGGAGCGCCAGACAATCGTGCCGTCGATGGAGCGGCCGTCCTTGCTGTCGGCTCCCGGCACGGCAGCCAGCGGCGGGATCGGCCCCGGCAGCGGACGCGGCGGCGGCGGAGCGTTCTTGTCCGGTTTGGGCGGGGGCGGCGGCTCATCCGCAAGCGGATCGCGGCGCGGGCGCGGCACGCAGTCCGCCACCTTGCCGGTGATGAAATCGGCCCCGGCCAGCGGCGCGGCAAGCTCGCCACCCTGATCGAGCACCCACTTGTAATCGCCCTTCTTGCGCTGGCGCTGCCACACGGTGGAGAACCAGCCGTTCGCCGCGCCCGCCCGATAGGCGCCGAAGGTCACGCCCGCGCTGCCATCGCAGCTCATCCACACCGCGCTCGGCTGCCACTGCACCGCCTGCGGCGGATTCGCGCGGCCCTTGAGCCACACTTTGGCCACCACGCGCTCCGGCACGAACATCTCCGCGTCCTCGGTCGAGGTCTCGGCAAAGGCGGTCCATTGCCCTTTCTCGCGCGCCAGACGGGCAAACGCACTCTCGGCTGCGATCAGCGCGCTCGGATTGCCAATGGGGGTCACCACCGGCCGGATGTCCTGCGCAGTTACAGGCAGGGCGAGGGCCAGCAAGGCGAGAGGGACCAGACGCTTCATGCCGCCCTGCCTAGAGCAGCCTTGGGGTGATGGAAAGGGGCCCACCCCCCAACCCCACCCGCAAGCGGGAGGGGTTGGGGGTGGGCTTCAACGTCAGATCGCGTCCGCCGCCAGCTCCAGCCCGGCGTTGCGATAGGCCGCGACCAGCGCATTGCGCAGCAGCACCGCGATGGTCATCGGGCCAACACCGCCGGGCACCGGCGTCACCGCGCCCGCAACCTCCATCGTGCCTGCATAGTCGACATCGCCGACCAGCCGCGTCTTGCCTTCCTCCGCCGCCGGCACACGGTTGATGCCGACATCGATCACGGTCGCGCCGGGCTTGATCCAGTCCGCCTTGACCATTTCCGGACGGCCGACCGCGGCCACCACGATATCGGCGCGGCGCACGACCTCGGGCAGGTCCTTCGTGCGGCTGTGCGCGATGGTCACCGTGCAGCTTTCCGCCAGCAGCAGCTGTGCCATCGGCTTGCCGACGATGTTCGAGCGCCCGATCACCACGGCATCAAGCCCCGAAAGCGAACCCAGCCGGTCCTTCAGCAGCATCAGGCACCCCAGCGGCGTGCAGGGCACGAAACCCGGCTGGCCCACCGCGAGGCGGCCCGCGCTGATCACGTGGAAGCCGTCGACGTCCTTGTCCGGATTGATCGCGGAAATGACCTTCTGCTCGTCCATGTGCTTCGGCAGCGGCAGCTGCACCAGAATGCCGTCAACAGCGGGATCATTGTTCAATTGCTCGACCAGCGCGAGGAGGTCGGCTTCCGGCGTTTCGGCAGGCAGCTTGTGCTCGAAGCTCGCCATCCCGGCCTCGACGGTCTGCTTGCCCTTGGAGCGGACATAGACCTGGCTCGCCGGGTCCTCGCCCACCAGCACCACGGCGAGCCCCGCCTTGCGCCCGGCTTTCGCCTCGAACGCGGCTGCAAGCTCTCCCACCTTTGCACGCAGGGTCGCGGCAAAGGCCTTCCCATCAATAATCGCGGCAGTCATGCGGATTTCCCGTTACCTGGTTGGATCAGACCGACGTCGCCGCTAGCGCGAGGTAGTAGAGGAGCTGAACCAGCAGGCGCAGGCCGAAGATCAGGATCATCGGCGAGAAGTCGACGCCCCCGGTGTTCGGCATGACCCGGCGGATCGGGTTCAGCAGCGGATCGAGAATGGCGTTCAATGCGGTCCACACAGCGGATACCGCCTTGTTGTGGGTGTTCACAACATTGAACGCGATCAGCAGGCTCAGCACGAACTGCACGATCACAACCATCACGACAATGTCGATCAGCTGCGAAATGGCAGAGATCAGCGTGAACAACAGCATTGCGCATTCCCTTATCGGTTAGAAGCAGTCGCTCCTAGCCGACCCTCTCCCGGGGCCACAAGGCCCCCCTCGCCGAACGACCGACGGCGACGGACAAACTTGTATGTGTTGCATACAAATTTGTCCAGTGCGTTATGGCGGGGAAGCGGCCCTTGCAGGCGGTTACGCCCGGATCAGCGTACCGGCACCGCGTGCGGTGAAAATCTCGATCAGCATGGCATGCGGCACGCGCCCATCCAGCACCACTGCCGCCTCGCACCCGGCTTCCACCGCATGGACGCAGGTCTCGAGCTTGGGGATCATGCCGCCGCTTATCGTGCCGTCCTCAGCGAGGCGGGTAATGTCCGCCGGGGTGAGGTCGGTCAGCAGGCGGCGCTGCTTGTCGAGCACGCCCGGCACATCGGTGAGGAGGAACAGCCGCGCCGCACCCAGCGCCGCCGCAATCGCGCCCGCCATCGTGTCGGCGTTGATGTTATAGGTCTCGCCGTCCTCGCCCACGCCGATGGGGGCGATCACCGGGATCATGTTGGCGCCGGTGATGGTGTCGATCACCGTGGTGTCGATCCGGGCAGGCTCGCCCACGAAGCCGAGGTCGACGACAATGGCCTCGCCACTTTCCGCATCGTTGATCGCCTTCGGGGCCTTCTTCGCCTCGACCTTGCGGGCGATGACCATGTTGCCATCCTTGCCGGAAATGCCGATGGCCTTGCCCCCGGCACGCGCGATCCAGCTGACGAGTTCCTTGTTGATCGCCCCGGCCAGCACCATCTCGGCCACTTCGGCGGTCTGCTTGTCCGTCACACGCAGGCCATCGACAAAGCGCGATTCGATGCCGAGCGCTTTCAACATCCGCCCGATCTGCGGGCCGCCGCCGTGAACGACCACCGGATTGATGCCGACGGCCTTCAGCAGCACGATATCCTCGGCGAAATCCTGCGCGAGATCGGGATCGCCCATCGCGTGGCCGCCATACTTCACCACGAAGGTCTTGCCCGCGTATCGCTGCAAATAGGGCAGCGCCTCGGTCAGCGTTTCGGCCTTGGCGAGCATCGCCTTGTGGTGGGCGGCGTCGTCTTCTGCGGGATCGTGCGTGGTTGCCATGATGCCTCGCGCTTTGGACCAAGCGGCGCGGCGGCGCAATAATTAGCGCTGACCGTCCATCCAGCGCCCTAGCTTCACGAAGACCCAGATGAGCGGCGGGACCATGATCGTGGAAAGCAGGAGCTTGGAAGCGATCTGCCCCACCATGATCTCCCCGATGGGCAGGGGCACCCCCGCGGCATCCGTCACCCCGGCGAACGAGATCGTGATGAAGAGCAGCGTATCGACCATCTGGCTCAAAAGGCTGGCGATCCACGCGCGCAGCATCAGCAGCCGCCCGCGCCCGCCGGCAAGCCGCGAGAAGACATAGACGTTGAGCGTCTGCGAAGTGCCGTAGGAGATGAGGCCGGCAAACTGCATCCGCGCGCCCTGGCCGAGCAGCCGCGCATAGGCTTCCTGATCGCCCCAGAACGGCGCGGGCGGCACCACGTTGATCACGAACGTGAGTAGCACCATCGAGACGATCAGCGGCACGAAGCCGAAGCGCACCAGCCGGTTGGCCACCTCCTGCCCGAACAGTTCGGCCACCGCGCTCGCCATGACCACCAGCAGCAGAAACGCGAAGATTCCGCTCTCGACCGCAAGATCGCCCAGCAGCGGCCAGTGCCCCAGCGCCGCGATCTTGGTGCCGAGCACGCCGGCGAGCACGACAAGGCCGCCATAGAGCAGCGAGAAGGCGAAGAGCGATGTGGGAATGCCCGAGGCTGGTTTGTGATCCTGCATTGGCAACGGTTAGCGGGATTTTGACCCTGCGCCAAATCCCGTTTAAGCCATGCCGGACAGTGTTCTTCAGGGAGCGGCCAGCCCGCGATGCGCGTTTTGATGAGCCTCGCCGGCATGGCGTTGATCCTTGCCTTGGCTGTCCTGCTTTCTTCCAACCGCCGCGCGATCCGGCTGCGGGTGGTCGTTCCTGCCTTCGCGCTGCAAGCCGGATTTGCCGCGCTGGTACTCTATTTCCCGCCCGGCAATGCCGCGCTGCAAGGCGCTGCGGCGGGCGTCGAGGGGCTGCTCGGCTATGCCAAGGCGGGGGTCGCCTTCCTGTTCGGGCCGCTGGCTGATCCGGCCATCGGCGGGCGCAGCTTCGCCATCGCCGCGCTGCCCACCATCGTGTTCTTCGCAGCGCTGATTTCGATCCTCTACTACCTCGGGATCATGCAACTCGTTATCCGGTGGATCGGTGGCGGGCTGGAGAAGATCACCGGCATCAGCCGCGTCGAGGCCCTGTGCGCCGCTTCCAACATCTTCGTCGGCCAGAGCGAATCGCCGCTGGTGATCCGGCCTTACCTCGCCAGCCTCAATCCCTCGCAGATTTTCACGGTGATGAGCGTGGGCATGGCCGGTGTCGCGGGCACGATCCTTGCCGCCTATGCCGCGATGGGTATCCGGGTGGACTACCTCGTCGCCGCGGCGTTCATGTCCGCCCCCGGCGGCGTGCTGATGGCCAAGCTGATCATGCCCGATGTGCCGCCGATGCCGGATGCGCCGACGGATGCGGACTTGCCCAATCCGCACATCGCCGTCTCCGCTCCTGATGAGGAACGGCCTGCCAACCTGATCATGGCGGCAAGCCAGGGCGCGCAGACCGGTGTGCGGCTGGCCGTCGCGGTCGGCGCGATGGTGCTGGCGTTCGTGGCGCTGGTGGCGATGGCGAACGGCCTGCTTGGCAGCCTTGGTGCGTGGATTGGCTATCCGGGCCTCTCGTTCCAGCAGATCCTTGGCACCATCTTCGCGCCCATGTTCCTCCTGCTCGGCGCGCCAAACTGGGCTGAAGCCGCGCTGGCAGGCGGTCTGTTCGGCACCAAGATCGTGCTCAACGAGTTTGTGGCTTTCATCGATCTCGGCGCGGCGCAGAACTTGTCCGCCCACACCGTCGCCATCGTCACCTTTGCCCTGTGCGGCTTTGCCAATTTCAGCTCGATCGCGATCCAGATGGCGGTTTCGGGCAGTCTCGCCCCAAACCAGCGTCCCGTGATCGCCAAGCTGGGGCTCAAGGCGCTGGCGGCAGGTGCGCTCTCCAACCTGATGAGCGCGGCGCTTGCGGGGTTGTTCCTCAGCGTTTGAGGTAGGCGCGTCCTTCGCGCACCAGCAGCGGCAAGCCCAGCAGCACGAACGGCGCGGCCATGAAGCCCCAATAACCGTTGTCCGGCCGCCCGAACACGGTCAGCGCGGCGAGGAACCCCGCGCTACCGATGGCGGCGGTGCGCTCCATCTCGCGGCCCCAGCGCAGCATGGCCGCGAGCGATGCGGCGACCAGCGCCAGCACGAGCGGACCGGGCAGGCCGGTCAGCACCAGATTGCGGCGCAGCGCGTCGATCACCAGCGGCAACCCGCCGAAGCGCACCCAGCCTTGTGAGGTGAGGTCACCGGGCACAATCTGAGCAGCCACGAACCGCGCATGGATCAGCCACAGTCCTGCGGCCAGCGCGATGGCCGCGACGGCCATGCAAGCCCGCTTTCCGTCGCGCTGCCACAGCGCGTGAAGCGCAATTGCCGCGAGCCAGGCCAGTGCCGTCTCGCGCACCAGCACGGCCATGAGCGCGAGACCGACCGAGAGCCACTGCCGCCGGTATGCCGCGAGCGAGAGCATGATCAGCAGCACGCTCCATTGCTCATGAAGGTAGACGTTGTCCGGAAAGAACGCGCCGAATAGACCTGCCACAGCGAGTGCCACCACCGACAGCGCTTCGGCAGGCGGGCGGTCGGACAAGCTCTGCCGCAGGGCGATCAGCGCGCCAAACAGGAGCGCGATCAGCGCGGTGGTGCGGGTTGTGGTGCTGGGCAGCAGCGCCAGCAGCCATGTCATCGTCGGCGGGCGCACCGCGAGCGCGGGCTGCACCGGATAGGACCGCTCGCGCTGCGCATCCATCGTCGCCGGGTAGAAGTTCTCGCCGCCGCGCACGCGCTCGACCACGGTGCGATAAAGCTCCTGATCGAGCTGTACGGGTTTGGCGGGTGCCTTCGCGGCAAGCGGCAAGGCGAGGCAAGCCAGCAGGGCGAGCACGAGCAAGCGCAACAGTTTTATCCCGAACATGACCCTATCCCGTTCGTGTCGAGCGAAGTCGAGACACCAAGCGCTGCGTGTGGTGTCTCGAC
>NZ_JAIEPN010000135.1 GCF_019748365.1 Novosphingobium sp. | reverse complement strand
TACGCTGGAGGCCGAGACGAGCGCGGCGCGGCTGGGCGCGGCGGCCGACGCCGGCGTCGAAATCGCGCTCGCCAACCTCACCCGCCCCGGCCTTGCCACGCGCTGGGCGATCGACGGGCGGACCTACAGCGCCAGCTTCCGCGCCGTGCCCATCGCCATCCGGATCGAGGACGAGGCGGGCAAGATCATGATCAACCGCATCGACGGCGAGAACATCGGCTGGCTGATGTCCGCCCTCGGCCTGCCGCCGGCGCAAGTGGAAGCGCTGCGCGACAGCTTTGACGATTGGCTCGACCAGGACGACGAGCCCCGCCAGTTCGGCGCGGAAGGCGAGACCTACCGCCCCCGCGGCTATGCCGCGCGCAACGGGCCGCCGCAGAGCGTGGAGGAACTGGGCGACATCGCGGGCTTCACCCCCGCGCTCGTTGAACGCGTGGCGCGGATCGCGACGGTGGACGTGAACGGCAAGGCTTTCGACAAGCGCTATGCCGATCCGCTGGCGATCGCGGTGATGAACGACGGCGACCGCAACGGCGTCGACGTGATCGAACGCCGCCGCGAAATCGCCGGACAGCGCCCCGCCCTTGCCATCAACGATCCGGAGGACTGGCGCGGCCGCGTGGTGACGATCATCGCCACGGCGCGCGGCCCCGGCGGCGCACAGGCGCAGCGGCGCGTGGTGGCGGAAATCACCGGCAACCCCCGCCAGCCCTATGTGCTGCGCTGGGGCGCATGAAGGCCAGCGGCGGCCGGGCGGCAATCAGGCCGCGGCGGTTGACAGGGTTGACACGGTCCTGAGGCAGTTTGGCGGACTTGGTTTCGATGGGGGGTTCGGCGGGGGTTTGTTCCTCGGGATGGGGCGGATTGGCCCCTCCACCACCTTCGGTGGTCCCCCTCCCCATTTGTGCTTCGCAAAAATGGGGAGGATCTGTGGGGTCGCTGGCCATTTGTGCTTCGCAGAAATGGGGAGGATCTTTGAGGTCGCTGGCCATTTGTGCTTCGCAAAAATGGAGAGGATCTTCTGCCGCGTCCGGTTCGCCCGCGAAGAGCGCTTCGAGGGTGGCGAGGCGGGTTTCCTGCTGCGTGTCCCACGCTTCGGCGGCGGCCACTTCGGCGGTGTGCTGGGCCTCGGCGAGGGCGGCGTCGAGCACGTCGTCTTCATCGGCTTCGTCGAGATCGATATCGGCGGTCGCTTCGGGGGGCAGGTCCGCGACCTCGGTGGGGAAGGCGCGGAGCACCTCTTCGCGCGCAGCGCGCAGGGCTTCCTCGCGGGTGGGGGTGGCCGGGGTCCATTGCGGCGGCTGATCGAATTCGTGGATCGGCGGCTCGAACACCGGGTCCGCGCCGGTCTCCCCGGCATCGAGCAGCTCGGCGAGGTAATCATCGAAGCGGGCGGCAATGCCCGGCGCGGGATCGAGCTCGGCCTCGGCGCGCGTGGCATGGGCATCGAGCCGGGCGAGATGGGCGAGCAGCAGGCGCGCATCGAAGCGGGTGCGGCTGCCGACCGCCTCGCCCCGGTAGAAGATCGTCTCGCTGACCCCATGGAGCGCGCGCTCCGCCAGCACTTCCTCCGCCGCATCGCGCGCCAGGATCAGCGCGGCATTCCAGCCATGCGCAAAGGCCGCATCGCGCCGCTTGTGGACATAGGCGGACTGCGGCGAGACGCCGACTTCATGACACGCGCGGCGGACATTACCGGTGGTGGCGAGGACATTGAGAAAGCGCACCCGGCGCCGGGGCGTGAAGGGCAGGCACATGGATAGCCCCTCCCGCATGCGGGAGGGGTTGGGGTGGGCCGAGGCATACGCCGCGTTTTCTTCAAACCCACCCCCGGCCCCTCCCGCAGGCGGGAGGGGGGATAGCCGCTCCTCACCCGGCAGGCCGATATCGCGATCCCCGGGGATCCACCCCCGCCCGAAACTGCTGGTGTTGTGCTGCGGCATGACCACGCGACTCCCGCTTGGAACAAAAGGGGATCATTGTGGCATGGGTTGGGGTATGTAGGACAGGGAGATATGTTTGCTATCGCCAGGACGTGGACCTATGGTCCAATATCGCACTATAAGCTTCTGAGGCCATTCCTGACCATCCGCGCAAATCTCTAATACTGGTTTTGGGGATTCAAGCACAAGGATGGAACTAGAGCCGTTCCGGTCTTTTGATTATATTGGAATAGGAATTCAAAATGGAAGATCTAGAAGTAGATTGGAATGATAGAGATTCTGAATTTGACGATGATGATTCCGAAGAATCTTCATTAGATCTTCGTCTGAATGAACAACAGTTCTCAGATCTACTCGTCGCACCAGCCGATTGGACTATCGAGACTCTATACAGCCAGATTGGCAAGCAGATCGATCTGAATCCGGAGTTTCAGCGACGCAATGTATGGAGTGCCAGAGCTAAATCAAGCTTTATTGAGTCATTAATGCTTGGTATTCCAATCCCACAAATTTTGCTTTCTACAAAGCCACAGAGCAAGAGTACATTTATTGTGCTCGATGGAAAGCAGAGACTCTTGGCTTTGAAGGAGTTCCTAGATGGATCTCTGCCAAACGGACGGAAGTTCAGGCTCAAAAATCTCCGCGTCTTGAAGCAATTTGAAAATAAAAGTTGGGATGAAATAAAGCAGGATGCCGATTCAAGGGCAAAATTGCTTAATGAAACTCAACGCACGACTGTCCTTCGAGGCTGGTCTGACGAAGCAGTACTTTATGAGATTTTCTTCCGCTTAAATTCTGGCTCTGTAAAGCTATCTCCAATGGAATTAAGAATGTCGCTTTATCCCGGCGATTTCTTGAAATTCATCATGCGTTGGACAGAAAAAATTGGTCCCATCCATAAAGTTCTAAGAAAGACAAGCCCCGATCCAAGAATGAATGATGTTGAGTTAGCAATTCGTTTTCTAGCTTTTTCTGATCACGATATTCCATATCGTGGCGACCTCAAAGATTTTCTTGATACTGCTTGTCAGAAATACAATTTGGCATTTTCTGACGAAAGATTTTATTTTGAAGTCGAGAACCACTTACAAGCTATGAATCGAGGAATAAATTCTGGACTAATTATCTTCAATGATCGGAACTTTTGCAGAAAATACTCACGCACACGGAACGGCGAAGCTAAGTATGAGAGCCGCTTTAATCGAGCGATATTTGATATCATGTCGTACACATTATCAGACAATTCATTTCGTGAATGGAGCGATTTACATCCAGATGCTGTTCGTTCAATTTTTGAAAGACTTTGCTTAGAAGATACCGATTTTTCACGCTCCATTGAAACAACAACGAAGTCTGAATCTGCTACTTTTTGTCGATTTTCAACATGGATTACTGCCTGTAACCAGATTTCGGGATCAAATATCGAAATTCCAAAAATAGGTGGTTAGGGATGGCAACTACACACTATAGCAAAATGCTAGGTGATTTAGATGTAGCTCGAAGAATCGCCTACAAAGTACCTCCCAACATCTGCAATACCTCAATTCAAGAATTGAAGGTAAAATCCTATATACTTCTTAGCCATGCCATTATTGAGGAGTATATTGAGAATGTAGCCTTAGATACTGCGAAGTCTGCTTTGCACAAATATGTATCTACAAACCAAATCTGCAGAGCATTAGTCGGTTTAATTAGCAGCGGAATCATTGGCAGGATTGATGAGAGCGGAATTTCAAGAAAATTGAAGCGAGAGCCATTTGAAGACATTGCCCTATTTGCAAACGTCGCCTTTGGTCGCTTTAAGTATGAAGTTGACAACAATAATGGTATAAAGAAAGAGAATTTGTTGAAGTTACTACTGCCGATTGGTGTCGATCCAGAGACTGAGGATGCAGCAACGATGGCCGCTTTAGATGGATTTGGACAAAAACGAGGTGCTATCGCTCATGCCTTTAAAATTAACAAATCCCATACCTTAAGTGAGATCGAGGGAGATGTTCAGACAATTAAGATTGGCCTAATCAGTTTTGATACAGCCTGTCAGAGTTGCTTGAGTTGACTTGTTTCAGCCCTCTAGCGGCGAATCTCGAGAGCGGTGCTGGACTATCGAGCCGGTAGGGTTTGTCTCGCCTCCCGAAGAGGGGGTGGCGAGCCTTGCGCTGTCGCTTGAGCGGGCGCTACGGGAATGCGAGGGGGCGTGGGGTGTTGCGGGTGGTTGATTTGCCGGGGTAGCGGTTGTGGCTGCCACCACCCCATTTGTGCTTCGCAAAAATGGAGAGGAAGCGAGGAGGACGGGCGCGGCCCCGGCCCCTTTCGCAGGCGGGAGGGGGGATCGGGATGCAAGGGCTGTGGCCCTTGCCCGCCGGAGGCTTGCTTTCGGGGTGATGGGTCTGTGTTGTGGGGGCTTCTCGCAAGGGGCGGGGGTTATCGCTCCACCCCTTCGCTGTTGGGGTTACCCCTCCACCACCCTTTGGGTGGTCCCCCTCCCCCGTTGGGGGAGGATCTGCGCCTCCGACCCGCCTTTGGCGGGCCACCTCCCCATTTGCCCCTTCGACAGGCTCAGGGGAAAATGGAGAGGAACGAAAGCGGCGGCGGGGTTATTCGGATTCGGTGCCGTAGCCGGGATCGCCGTATTGCTTGGTGGTGGTGGTGGATGAAGTGGAGCGGTCGGCGGTTTCGTCCTCGTCCTCGTCATCTGGCGCTTCGCCCCAGCCGGAGCCGGGGCCGGTGAGCGGGCGGGAGCTGCGGGGCGGCTCGTTGCCGAAGGTGCCCCAGCCGGAGGACTGATCGGCCGACGCGGTGAGTTCGCCCACGCATTCCATGCCGAGCTTGTGGTGCACTTCGCGGGTATATTCGGCGCCGAAGTGAGTCCACTTGAACCAGCGGGCCTTGCGGATCAGGCAATTGCAGAGCTGGACGCTATCTCCGCGCGGGAGGCCGAGGCTTTCGGCCTTGCCGGAGCATTCGCGGCGCACTTCATTCAGCTTGCCGGGCGGGCCATTGCGCAAGGCGCTGTAGCCGGCGTTGATGCTGCCCATGGCGATGGCCGGAATGAGCAAGTACCACAGGCGCATGAATATCCTCCCCTGCCGCGCGCGGGGGGAGGATAGGCGGAAGTGCTTAAATGGGGGTTAGCGGCGGCCACCACCCCCAACCCCCTCCTCTGAAGAGGAGGGGGCTATATGGTCATTTCCAGGTGAAGCGGTAGCCGTAGGAGAGGCCCAGGCTGAACTGATCGCGGCGGCCGCGCTGGCGGATCAGGGTGCTGTCTGCCACGACATTGCCGAGGCGGTCGTAGCCGGCGAGGAGGGTGATGGCGCCGTGCTGGCCGCGCTTGCCCAGCGGACGGGTGAGCGTGCCGCCGAGCCCGGCCGAGACGAGGCCGCCGCCGGTGCTGTAGGCGGGGAGGCCGGCGCGGGCGGCTTGTTCGGGGGTGACGCCGAAGTAGACCTGCGTGTACTTGCTGCTGGCGAACGTGCTGCGCAGGGCGAGCGAATAGCGGAAAGCGCCGGCGCGATCGGCGAAGCGGATCGAGGGTTCGGCGACGACGCCTTCGTGTCCGCCGGTGCCCTGGCGGACTTCGGTGCGCAGGGCGAGGCGGCGGTCGGGGCTATATTGCACGAAGCCGCCGAATTCGACCGCGAGGGGGATGTTGCCGAAGCCGCGCAGTGCCTCGCTGCCGCCGGTGATGAGGAAGGGCGAGCCGCCGGTGCTCTCACGCCGGCCGAAGCGGAGGCGGGCGATGGGGCCGATCTTCCAGCCATCGCGGTTGATCGCGTTCCAGCCAAAGCCTTCCTGCACCGAGGCGAAGGCGACATCCTTGTAGTTCACGCGGATATCCGGGAAGACCGAGAGCGCATAATCGCGCGAGCCCTGCCAGGCGGGGGCGAGGATGGGGGCGACGCCGACGGTGAGCGTCCACGTGGGCTGCGGCGGCGGGCCGGCGGGGCGCTGGGCGCCGGGGGCGGCGCTCTGGGCGTAGGCGGGGCTGGCGAAGAGGGCGAGCGCTGCGGCGAGCGCGGGGCGAATGCGGTTCATGGGAGGCCGGGTCCTGACGTTTGCGTCTTGCGGAGGGGGTGCGACTGCGGGGCGCATAGCAGGATGGGCGCGGGGTTGGATTGCTGGGTTTTGACGTATTGTTGCTGTCGCGCTGCTTCCACCACCCCCAACCCCCTCCTCTGAAGAGGAGGGGGCTTTTCAGCGCGTCAGGAGGGGTTTGAGGTAGTGGCCGGTGAAGCTGCGGGGGTTCTTGGCGACGGTTTCGGGCGTGCCTTCCGCGACCAGTTCGCCGCCGCGGACGCCGCCTTCGGGGCCGAGGTCTAGCAGCCAGTCGGCCGTCTTGATGACATCGAGGTTGTGTTCGATGACGACGACGCTGTTGCCCTGATCGACAAGGCGGTGGAGCACTTCGAGGAGCTTGCGCACGTCTTCGAAGTGGAGGCCGGTGGTGGGTTCGTCGAGGATGTAGAGGGTCTGCCCGGTGGAGCGGCGGGCGAGTTCCTTGGCGAGCTTGACGCGCTGCGCCTCGCCGCCGGAGAGCGTGGTGGCCTGCTGGCCGACCTTGACGTAGCCGAGGCCGACTTCGTTGAGCATGTGCATGCGATCACGGATCGGAGGGACGGCCTTGAAGAATTCCTCGGCGTCCTCGATCGTCATGTCGAGCACGTCGGCGATGGAGAGGCCCTTGAACTTCACCTCGAGCGTTTCGCGGTTGTAGCGCTTGCCGTTGCATTCCTCGCAGGTGACGTAGACGTCGGGCAGGAAGTGCATCTCGATCTTGATGAGGCCGTCGCCCTGGCACTTCTCGCAGCGGCCGCCCTTGACGTTGAAGCTGAAGCGGCCAGGCTTGTAGCCGCGCGCGGCGCTTTCGGGGAGGCCGGCGAACCAATCGCGGATCAGGGTGAAGGCGCCGGTGTAGGTGGCGGGGTTGGAGCGCGGGGTGCGGCCGATGGGGGACTGGTCGATCTCGATCACCTTGTCGCAGTGTTCGAGGCCGGTGACGCGATCATGCGCGCCGGCGATGACGCGGGCACCGTTGAGCGTGCGCGCGGCGACGGCGTGGAGCGTGTCGATGGTGAAGCTGGACTTGCCCGAGCCGGAGACGCCGGTGACGCAGGTGAAGGTGCCGAGTGGGATGCTGGCGGTGACGTTCTGCAGGTTGTTGGCGCGGGCGCCTTCGACGGTGAGCTTGAGGCCGTTGCCCTTGCGGCGCTTCTTCGGCACCTCGATGCGGCGGGCGCCGGTGAGGTATTGGC
>NZ_JAIEPN010000191.1 GCF_019748365.1 Novosphingobium sp. | reverse complement strand
TCTAGCAGGACTGGCCCATTTTTAATCCGGTGCTACCGGCCGATCCGTGGCCCCTTTTATTCCCGGTGTTCTCAGGGGTTGTAGCGGCGATCGAATTCGGTGCCGCAAGTGCTCGCCGCGTCCGCCGTGCCCGCCACGCCGGGGGCAATCGTGCAGGGGAAGTTGACGAGGTAGCCGCGCTCGCCGGAATTGGCCGGGAAGCGGTTGCCCGAAGCCGAACCCACGATGCGGTTGGCATCGTTGCGCAGCGGCAGCGAGCCGAAGAAGTTGTTGCGGTTCTGGTTGTAGTGGGCCGCGATAGAGATGAAATCGTCCCCGGCCAGCGGCTGGTAGATCTTGCCGTTGTACTGCTGCTTGTTGACCTTGCCGTAGTTGTTGAACGGGTTGTCGTTCTTGGCCGTGCTGGCGGAGAACCAGGCGCGCGTACCGCTGGCCGTGAGGTCTCCGGTCTCAACCTTCACGAAGCCGCGGCGGAAGTTGTATTCACCCACCGAGCCCGAGACGAGCAGGCCGAGATCGTGGTCCGGCGTCTTGCTGCGGTAGTTCACCGTGCCGCCGACGGCCGAAGCGGTCGGGCTGTCGACGTCAGTCGTACCGAGGTTGACGTTGACCTCCGAAATGATCTCCGGATCAAGCTGTTGGTTCGAATAGATCGCGTAGTTGCCCGAATCGTTGAGCGGAACGCCGTCGAAGGTCAGGCTGATACGGCTTGCATCGAAACCACGGATGCTGAGCGTGCCGCCGGCCGAGCCATAAGCGTCGTTGTTCTGGAAGCTGACGCCGGGGATCAGGTTGATCGTATCAAGAATGGTCTGGCCGGGGTTCTGGCGCTGGATGGTCTCCTGCGTCAGGACGGCCCTGGCCTTGGGCGTATCGGGCGAAGCGACGCCGGCCACCTGCTGGATGCCGCGCGTGCCGGTGACGACGATCTCCTTCTCGAATTCGACCGAGCCGGTCGACTGGGCCAGGGCGGGCGAGCCGAGCGCGGTCACGCCGATGGCGATCGAGCTGGCCGCGGCAAGAAACTTGGGGGGGAAGCGCATGTTTTCCGTTCTCCGATTGGGGATCGATGTGATCCGGCGCGGAGAAAGGCACCCACCACCTGGCCACCACAGCAGGTGGCGTGGGCGAAACGTCAGCCTCCGCGCATGGTCGCCCAAAAGCACGGAAAAATGACACTATGACTACGAACGATAAGGGCAATAAGTGCCTTTTTGCAGTTATTCTATATATCCTTTTGATATACGGACCCCACCCCCAGACAAAGAAAGGCCCCGGCATCTCTGCCGGGGCCTTCTTGCATCTTCATGACCCGTCCAACCGGAACGGGCAGCGCGGTCAGTCGACCACGGCCACCATGTGCGGGAGCTTGGCGATCGCACCGCGCACTTCGGCGGTGTCTTCGAGCTCCACCACGCGGTGCATCTTGCCCAGGCCCAGACCGATCAGGATCTGCTTCTGGGCTTCGGGACGACGGATCGGCGAACCGATCTGCTTGATCTTGATCTTTGCCATGTCTGATTACTCCACGATGGCCGCGGCTTCAGCCTCGGCCTCAACCGGAGCCGCACCGCCACGACCGAGCAGGTCGGCAATCTTCTTGCCACGACGCTGCGCAACCGACTTGGGGCTGGTCTGATCGGTGAGCGCGTCGAACGTCGCGCGGATCATGTTGTAGGGGTTCGAGGTGCCGACCGACTTGGTCACCACGTCGGCAACGCCGAGGCTCTCGAACACGGCGCGCATCGGACCACCGGCGATGATGCCGGTACCGGCGGGCGCCGAGCGGACGTTGACCTTGCCGGCGCCGAAACGGCCCTTGCCGTCATGGTGCAGGGTGCGGCCTTCCTTGAGCGGAACGCGGACCATGGTCTTCTTGGCCGAAGCGGTCGCCTTGGTGATCGCTTCCGGCACTTCGCGCGCCTTGCCATGGCCGAAGCCGACACGGCCCTTGCCATCGCCGACCACGACGAGCGCGGCGAAACCGAAGCGCTTGCCGCCCTTCACGGTCTTGGACACGCGGTTGATGTGGACGAGCTTCTCGATCAGCTCCTCGCCGCCTTCCTCGTCGCGATTGCCACGACCGCGATCATCACGGCGGCCACGGCCACCACGCTCGCCGCCGCGGTCGTTGCCGCCACGGCCACGGCCGGGGCCACGATCACCGCGACCACCACGGCCTTCGCGGGGAGCGTCGGCAGCGACGTCGGCCACAGGGGCGGCATCCAGGTTGGTTTCATCAGCCATCTTAGAACTCCAGCCCGTTTTCGCGGGCAGCGTCGGCCAGCGCCTTGACGCGGCCGTGGAACAGGAAGCCGCCGCGATCGAACACGACGGTGGTGATGCCGGCAGCCTTGGCGCGCTCGGCAATGTCCTTGCCCACCTGCGCGGCGGCATCAACCGTGGCGCCGATCGCCTTCTGGCCCTTCACAAGGCTGGAGGCAGCAGCGAGCGTCTTGCCCGCAGCGTCGTCGATGATCTGCGCGTAGATGTGACGGCCGGAACGGTGCACCGACAGCCGCGGACGGCCACCGGAACGAGCCTTGAGCGCGGTACGGACGCGCTGGCGGCGGCGATCGAAGAGCGAGAGCTTGGCCATTACTTCTTCTTCCCTTCCTTGCGGAAGATGAACTCGCCGGCGTACTTGATACCCTTGCCCTTGTAGGGTTCGGGCTTGCGCCAGCGGCGGATCTCGGCGGCCACCTGGCCAACCTTCTGCTTGTCGATACCCGAGATCAGCACGGTGGTGTTGTCCGGCGTCTTGATCTCGATACCTTCCGGGATCGCGAAATCGACATCGTGGCTGTAGCCGAGCTGCAACTTCAGATTGTTGCCCTGCGAGTTGGCACGATAGCCAACGCCGGTGATGTTGAGGGTCTTGGTGTACCCTTCGGTCACGCCGACAACGAGGTTGTCGACCAGCGTGCGCTGCATGCCCCAGAACGCGCGAGCGGCCTTGGTGTCGTTTGCAGGCTTGACGATGATGGCGTTGCCATCGACCGTGTAGCTGATCTCATCACGCATGTTCAGGGTGAGAGTGCCCTTGGGGCCCTTCACGGTGATCACGCCGTTCGCGATATCCGCGGTGACGCCGCTGGGGATCGTCACCGGCTTCTTGCCGATGCGGCTCATCAGAACACCTCCGCCAGCACTTCGCCGCCGACGTTCGCAGCGCGCGCTTCGGCATCCGAAAGCACGCCCTTCGGCGTCGAGACGATGGTGATGCCAAGGCCGTTGCGCACAACCGGGAGTTCCTTGGAACCCGAGTAGACGCGGCGGCCCGGCTTCGAGACGCGGGCAACGTGCTTGATCGCAGGCTGGCCCTCGAAATACTTCAGCTCGATGCGCAGCTGCGGGTGGGCGCCGGTGGCGTCCTCCGTGAAACCGCGGATGTAGCCTTCGCGCTGGAGAACCTCGAGCACGTGGAGACGCAGCTTGGAAGCGGGCGAAAGGACCGAGTCCTTCTTCGCCTGCTGGCCGTTGCGGATGCGGGTGAGCATATCACCCAGGGGATCGGTCAATGCCATCTCGTGATCCTTACCAGCTCGACTTGGTCACGCCGGGGATCATCCCCTTGTTGGCGAGATCGCGCAGTTCGACGCGGCAGAGGCCGAACTTGCGGTAGTAGCCGCGCGGACGACCGGTGGTGTTGCAGCGGTTGCGCACGCGGGTCGGGTTCGCGTTGCGCGGCAGCTCGGCCATCTTGAGGCGGGCGATGAGGCGCTCGGTTTCATCGAGCTTCTCGTCGTCTGCGACAGCCTTCAGCGCAGCGTACTTCGCCGCGTACTTCTGAACGAGCTTCTTGCGACGCTCATTCTTGTTGATGGAACTCAGTTTCGCCATGGACTTAAGCTCTCTTCTTCAAAACCTTGGCGAGCCATTCGGCTCGAGCCGGGACATCCTCAGGCGGCCTTCTGCTCTTCAGCAGCTTCGCGCGGGAACGGGAAACCGAAGAGACGGAGCAGCTCGCGCGCTTCGTCGTCGGTCTTGGCGGTGGTGGTGACGATGATGTCCATGCCGCGCACCTTCTCGATCTGATCGTAGCTGATCTCCGGGAAGATGATCTGCTCCTTCAGACCCATCGCGTAGTTGCCGCGGCCGTCGAACGACTTGGGGTTGAGGCCCCGGAAGTCGCGGATGCGGGGCATCGCGATGGTGATGAGACGGTCGAGGAATTCGTACATGCGTTCGCGGCGCAGGGTCACCTTGCAACCGATCGGCATGCCTTCACGCAGCTTGAACTGCGCGATCGACTTCTTCGCCTTGGTGATCACCGGCTTCTGGCCCGCGATGAGTTCCATCTCGGCAGCAGCGGTGGTGACCTTCTTCTTGTCCTGGCTCGCCTCGCCCACGCCCATGTTGAGCGTGATCTTCTCGATCCGGGGGATCTCCATGTGGTTGGCGTAGCCGAACTTGGCCTGCATCGCGGTAGCGACCTCGGCCTCGTACTTCGCCTTCATGCGGGGCACGTATTTATCAGCCATCGATCGTCTCCCCGGACTTGACGGCCACGCGGACCTTCTTGCCGTCCTTCGTTTCGAAGCGCACGCGGGTCGGCTTGCCGTCAACGGCAATGCCCACCTTCGAGATGTGCAGCGGAGCCTCGCGGCGGTCGATGCCGCCCTGCGGGTTTTCCTGGGTGGGCTTGCGGTGACGCGCGGCGATGTTCACGCCGGCCACGACAACCTTGTCTTCCTTGGGGAGGACCTGCAGCACCGTACCGGTGCGGCCCTTGTCCTTGCCCGAACGGACGATGACGCTGTCACCCTTCTTGATCTTCGCGGCACCCATCACAGCACCTCCGGCGCAAGGCTGATGATCTTCATGAAGCCGCGGGCGCGCAGTTCGCGCACCACGGGGCCGAAGATACGCGTGCCGATGGGCTCTTCGTTCTTGCCGACGAGCACAGCGGCATTGGTGTCGAAGCGGATCACGCTGCCATCGGCGCGGCGCACATCCTTGCGGGTACGCACGATCACCGCACGGTGCACGTCGCCCTTCTTGACGCGGGCACGCGGCTGCGCTTCCTTGATCGACACGACGATCACATCGCCGACGCTGGCGAAACGGCGCTTCGACCCGCCCAGCACCTTGATGCACTGGACGCGCTTCGCGCCGCTGTTGTCAGCGACTTCGAGATTGGACTGCATCTGGATCATTGATCCGGTTCCTTCTCACTGGCTTGCCGGAACCAGTCCGGCAGTTCCAAAACTGTTGTGCCTTTAGACGTCGGCTTCGATCGCGGCGGCCTTGCCGGCCTGCACGCGGTCAACAACCTTCCACGTCTTCAGCTTCGAAATCGGCGCGGTCTCTTCGATGCGCACGGTCTCACCGGCCTTGAACGAGTTGGTCTCGTCGTGGGCGTGGTACTTCTTCGAGCGGCGGATGATCTTCCCGTAGAGCGGGTGCTTCACCTTGCGCTCAACCTTGACCACCACGGTCTTGTCGGTCTTGTCCGAGACGATCGTCCCGATCAGAATACGCTTGGGCATAGTCTTTTCCTTACGCCTTGGCCGACTGAGAACGCTCAGTCTGCAGCGTCTTGATGCGGGCGATGTCGCGGCGGACTTCGCGGATGCGGGCCGGCCGTTCGAGCTGGTTGGTTGCCGCCTGGAAACGCAGGTTGAACGCCTCGCGCTTCAGTTCGGACAGATCCGCCTGGAGCTGGTCGTCAGACTTGACGCGCAGATCTTCAAACTTGGCCATCATTCGCCTCCGAGGTGCGAGGTGTCGCCGAGGCGGGCAACGACCTTGGTCTTGATCGGCAGCTTCATCGCAGCGCGGCTGAACGCCTCTGCCGCGAGGGGACCGGCAACGCCGTCGAGCTCGAACAGGATGCGACCCGGTTTCACGCGGGCTGCCCAGTATTCGATCGAACCCTTGCCCTTGCCCTGACGGACTTCGGCAGGCTTCTTCGACACCGGCACATCCGGGAACACACGGATCCAGAGACGACCCTGGCGCTTGATGTGGCGCGTGATCGCACGGCGAGCGGCTTCGATCTGGCGAGCGGTAACCCGCTCCGGCTCGAGCGCCTTGAGGCCGTAGGACCCGAAGTTCAGGTCCGTGCCGCCCTTGGCGTCGCCCTTGATCCGGCCCTTGAAGGCCTTGCGGAACTTGGTCTTTTTCGGTTGCAACATGGCTTTATACCTACCTTAGCGAGCCGGACGGACGCCGGAGGTTTGAGCCTCCATCATCAGCCGGTCCTGCGCCATGGGATCGTGACCAAGGATTTCACCCTTGAAGATCCAGGTCTTGATGCCGATCACGCCATAGGCGGTGTGCGCCACGGCTTCGGCATAATCGATGTTCGCACGAAGCGTGTGAAGCGGCACGCGGCCTTCGCGGTACCACTCGACGCGGGCGATTTCCGCACCGCCGAGACGGCCGCCGCAGGTGATCTTGATGCCTTCGGCACCGAGACGGAGCGCCGACTGCACCGCGCGCTTCATCGCACGGCGGAAAGCCACGCGGCGAACGAGCTGGTCGGCAATGCCCTGCGCAACGAGCTTGGAATCGATTTCCGGCTTGCGGATCTCGACGATGTTGAGCTTCACATCGCTCGCGGTCATCTTGGCAAGCTGGCTGCGCAGCTTTTCAATGTCCGCGCCCTTCTTGCCGATGATGACACCCGGGCGGGCGGCATAGATCGAAACGCGGCACAGCTTGGCCGGACGCTCGATCACCACCTTCGAGATGGCGGCCTGCGGCAGGTGCTCCATGATGAACTTGCGCATGGCAAGGTCTTCACGAAGCAGCGTCTGGTAGTTGCGGCCTTCCGCATACCAGCGGCTGTCCCAGGTGCGGTTGATCTGCAGGCGCAGACCGATGGGGTTCGACTTGTGACCCATGATCAGGCCTCCTCACCAGTGGCTTCGCGAACCACGATCCGCAGACGCGAGATCGGCTTCAGGATGCGCGTGGACTTGCCGCGACCACGGGTGTGGAAGCGCTTCATCGTGATCGACTTGCCGACCGAAGCCTCGGCGACGACGAGTGCGTCGACATCGAGGTTGTGGTTGTTCTCGGCATTGGCAATCGCCGAGGCGAGCACCTTGCGCGCATCAACCGCCATCGCCTTCTTCGAGAAGGCGAGGATGTTCATCGCGTCTTCGGCGCGCTTGCCGCGGATCAGGCCGGCAACGAG
>NZ_JAIEPN010000032.1 GCF_019748365.1 Novosphingobium sp. | reverse complement strand
ATACTGGTTGGCGAGATCGACCAGAAGGATGCCGTTCTTCATCACAATCCCCATCAGTGCAATCATGCCGATCTGAGCAAACAGGCTCATTTCCTGCCCCCCTGCCCACATGAGAAAATAAGCGCCTGAAAATGAAAGCGGCGCAGTGAGCATGATGATGATTGGCTGCCCGAAGCTGTTAAACTGGCTTGCCAGCACGATGTACAGCGCCACGATTGCAAGTGCGAACGCGAAGACGATTGCCTCCCCCGTCTCGGCCAGTCTTCGCGCTGTGCCCTCGGTCCGGATCGAAAGTCCAGGCGGCGGCGGGTTGGACGCAAGGAGGTTCTCGACCTTCGTAACCGCGACGCTCAGCGCTACGCCGGGGGCTGTATTCGCCTGCACTGAAATCTGGCGCGATCGATCAATACGGTCGATCTCCGCGGCGCTTAATGCCACTTCGACATCGGCGATTGCTGCCAGATCGACCAGCGTGCCTTGTCCGGTTCTGAGTGGCAGTGCCTGAACATCCGAGAGGGTCTGCCGATTAATTTCGTCGAGGCGCACGCGGACATCATAACGCCGCCCGTCGGCTTCGAAGGTTCCCGCATCACTGCCTCCGACCAGCGTGCGAGAGGCTGCGGCAAGGCTTCGCGCGGATATGCCGAGGTCCGCTGCGCGGTCACGATCAAGCACAATCTGCAATTCGGGTCGGCCGCCCTCATAGGTCGAGCGGACGTCGACGAAATCGGGCCGGGAAGTGAGTTCACCTTGCAGCCATTGGGCATAATCGTTGATCGCCGCTGTATCACTTCCGGTGATGATAAGCTCGATCGCAGCTTGCCCGACACCTCCGCCCGAAACCCATGGAACCTCCGCCACAGATACCTCGCGCGCTCCGGCGACACCTTTACTGAGGGCGTCGCGCGCGAAGGTCATCAAATCATCTTGCGACAGATCTCGGGTTCGCTTGGGGGTCAGCCCGACATAGATATCGATTTCGTTGACCTTGGGATTGCTGCCGCTTCCCGCGCTTGCAAACACCAATTCGACTTCCGGATTTTCGCGCAAGACAATATCCGCTTGCTGTGCCGCGTCGCGCGCTCCGGCGATTCCCGTGCCAAGGGGTAGCTTGACCGTCGCGAGAAATTCTGACCGATCAGTGGAGGACATAAAGGTGCTCGGCACAAGCGCGGCAAAAAATCCGCCGACAAGAACGCTCGCCAAGGCGCCAGCAAGCACCACATACCGCCTGCCAATGGCCCAGCTGACGAGTCGTTCGTAGCGAAGGCGCATCCCGACATGAAATCGCTCTATGCGTCCCAGCCAGCCATCTTCCGGATGTTCCGGGCGCAGCAATCGGGCCGACAGGGCCGGGGTCAACGTAAAGGCAACCAGCATCGAGACGCTGACAGAAAACACGATTGCCAGTCCATATTGGAAGAAGAAACGGCCGACTATTCCCTCCATGAAGGCGATCGGAACGAAGACCGCCAGCGTAGCGAACGTGCCTGCCAGCACCGCCAGTGCGACGCGCTTGGTCGCAGCATGTGCCGCCTCGGTTGGATCAACACCGGCATCGACATCGTTCTGGATTGCCTCGACCACGACGATGGCATCATCCACCAACAGACCAATCGCCACAGTCAGCGCCAGCAAGGTGATCATGTTGATGGTGAAATCAAATGCGGCGAAAGCAACGAAGGTAGAAACGATCGAGGTCGGAATGGCGAGGAGAACGATGATCGTCGCGCGCCAGCTCAACAGGAACAGAAAGGTCACGGCGACTACCAGCAACACCGCGATGAAAAGATCGAACAGCACGTCGCCGATTGCCTGTTCGATGAAGCGCGATGTATCGCGGGCGATAACCAGGTCGACCCCATCCGGTGCGCTTGCGCTTATGTCCGCGATTGCCGCCCGGATCTGCTCGGCAACTGCAACGGTGTTTTCACCGCTCTGTTTGCGCACTTCGAGCACCACACCAGGCTTGCCATCGAGCTGCGCATAGCTGGTTTCATCTTCGACCGAATCTTCGACGCGGCCGACATCTCCGATACGGACGGTCTGGCCATTCGGGCGGTAGGCAATCGGAATCCTTGCGAATTCGGCTGCGCTCGCCGCTTCGGCGAGCGTGCGGATGCCGAATTGGCGTGTTCGCCCCTCCGTCACCAGTCTTCCGCCCGGAAGCTCTGCATTTTCACGCTGGATTGCCGAGAGGACGTCGTCTGCCGTGATGCTGCGCGCGCGCATCGCGGACGCATCCAGCCAGATGCGCATTTCGCGCTCGCGCCCGCCAACCAGCTCGACCGAGCCGACCCCGGGCACGCGCTGCAACCGCTCCTTCACCTCCTCGTCCGCAAAGGTGGTCAGATCGCGGATAGGCATATCGCCAGACAAGAGCACCGACAGGATAGGCGCAGCATCTGGATCGACTTTCTCGATCACCGGCGGCTCGGCGTCAGCGGGCAGATCAGCGCCAAGCCGTGACATCTTGTCACGGACTTCCTGCGCCATGAGGTCGGCGTCTTGCTCGAGCTCGAATTCGAGATTGACGATGCTCACCCCTTCGGCGCTGACAGAACGCATCTGTCGCAGGCCCGCGATGGTGTTGAGCTGCTCTTCGACGATATCGGTGACTTCGGTCTCGATCGTCCCAGGCGACGCCCCAGGCAGCGTGGTGGTCACCGACACGTAGGGAAATTCGACTTCGGGAAACAGATCGACTCCGAGACGGCCGAAGGAAACAAGGCCAAGCACGACGAGCGAGACAATCAGCATCGTCGCAAAGACTGGACGCCGGATCGAAACATCGGCCAGCCACATATTACTTCTCGTCGGTCGTGCGGCGCGGCTTCACCTGCTCGCCGTCGCGCAAGGTTGCCGGAGGATCGATGATCACTTCCTCGCCTGCGGTCAGGCCTGACCGGATCCGCACCCTGTCGAGGTCGATACTGTCGAACCTGACCTCGCGGCGCTGAGCCTTACCATCACGGATGATGAAAAGATGGGCGGCGGAGCTGTCGCCGAGAATGGCTGTTCGGGGCAGAATGATGGCTGGTTCGGGCGGGATCTGGATCTCGGCTCGCGCTGCAAGGCCGGAGCTTATCCGGTAGTTGGGATTGGCGATCGGCAGCCGCAATTCGATCATCCGGCTTTCAGGATCGACCCGGTCGTTGATGATGTAGACGATGCTATCGAACGGCGCGTCGAACCCTTCGATGAAAACGCGCGCTGGCATGTCTCGCCGCAGCATGTCGACATATTCCTGCGGCGCGTTGACAATCGCCGCGACGGTGCCGAGCTCCTGCAGTTGAAGAGCGGCCGACTGACCGCCTCCCGCGAAGCGATTGTTGAGATAGACCCCCTCATCAACGAGGCGCGCGGTTACGACGCCGTCATAAGGCGCGCGCGTAATCGTATCGCTCAGGGCCTGCTGCGTGGTGCCGAGTGCAGCAACAGCTTGCGCCTTTTGCGCGCGCGCAACGGCAAGCTGAGTCTCAACCGCATCGACCTGCGCTTTCGAAACGAAACCCTTCGGCGCAAGAGCTATCACGCGTTCATAGCGCCGTTCGGCTTCAATCGCTTGAGCGGTCGCAAGATCAACCGCAGCTTGTGCCTCAGCCACGTTCCGCTGATAGTCGGCTTGTCTGATGCGAAAGAGCGGCTGTCCGCGTGACACCCTGTCACCGACTTTCACAAAGATCCGTTCGACCGGGCCTTCGGTGAGCGCTCCGATTGCACTGCTTTGTTTGGCTGCGATAGTTCCGAACGCCTTCACCGGTTCGTTGAGCAATTCGGTCCGGGCGATCGAGGTCTGAACCTCACGCGGGCCTTGCGGTGCTTCTTTTGCAGTCTGGTCCTCAGCCTCGCCGCCTGAACAGGCAGGCAGCAACAAAGCGACGGCTATCAATGCAGGCACAGAAAGGCGCACTAGCATATGTAGGCGCCTCTGCCGCTCGCCAAAAGTTTGTCGTCAGGCCCAAAAATGCGGGCTTCGGCGACACTGATCTGGCGTCCGGTTTTGACAACCTGTCCACGCGCAATGAGCGGACCAGCGGTCGCGGGCCGATGATAATCGACCCTGAGGTCGGCCGTGGCCGTAGCCCGAGTGCCCAGCATAACCAAAGCGTAAAGGCCGGTTAGATCGATCAGCGCTGCCAGCACGCCGCCATGTGCCGCGCCAACCCCGGGGTTGGAGACAATTTCATCGCGCCAGGGCATCGTGAGCTCAAGCCCGTGTTCCGAGCAGGATTGGATTTTCAGGCCGAGCCATTGATGGAAGGGCGCAATGTCGAGCATGTCTTGCAAGCCCGCCCGGTCAAGCACCATTGGCTGTTCGCTCATTGCCCCGATCCTGTGGGATTATGGTGGCGATTCAGAAAGCCGAGGATCGCATTCGAAAATGCATCATTGGAATCGCCCACGACCATATGCGTGGCGTCTGCGATGTCGGTATACTCCGCATGGGGGGCGACCTGCTGCAGGTGTGCAACCGCTTCTTCGGAAACAAGGTCGCTCGCCGCGCCGCGAATGAGATGGAGCGGAAGTGTCAAGCTGGCCGCCGCCCTGCTGAGCTCCTGAAACTGAAGCTCCTGATTATCGGGATTGCTCCGTTTGGCAGCCATGATGTTGCGGATGAACGCTGGATCCCAATGCCAGTAAAAGCGGCCATCATCCTTTTGCCGGAGATAATGGCGCAGGCCTGCGCCAGCGCCGCGCTTGCTGCGGTGTGGCATGTAGCGTGCGATAACCCCCGCCGCTTCATCAGGTGAGGCAAAGCCGGTTTCGACATGCTGCTCCATGAACCCGACGACCCGCATCACGCCGTCAGGCTCCATGCGGGGCGCGATATCCACCAGTGTCAGCGATGCAAAGCTGCCGTGGGCGAGCTCTCCCTCAGCAAGCAACCCCGCCAGTCCACCAAGCGATGCACCGACCAATGCGGGCTTGCGGTCCATACCGGATGCGAGCGCGACAAGATCGGCCGCGAAGTCACGTATTTCATACGCCCCGGCATCGGACCACGCGCTGTCACCGTGGCCGCGCATGTCAAAAGCAATTGCGCAATACCCGGCGTCAGCAAGATCGGTCGTGACCCGCTTCCATGCTCTCCGGGTCTGCCCACCTCCATGAGCAAGCAAGACCGGCATTGCGTCAGGCGCGCCGGTGATCTCGGCTGCGAGGTCGAAGCCGTCGGCGCCCTTGATGCTGGCTGTTACGATGTCCATAGCATTTTGCTATACTGTAAGGTGCCTTACAGTAAATATCTTTATTTTCGTATCGGGAAAGCTATGACCGGATCATGGTAACGCACTCGGATCAGGCTGCCGATGAAGCTGAGACGAATTTTCTGACCGACACCGATCGGCTCGTCTTCCTGATGGAAGGGGTGACGCGGCGGCTGCGACGCACATTCGATACCTCCTTCGAACAATTCGGACTCACCCGAACTCAGTGGCGCGCTTTGGCATATCTTTATCGAACGCCTGGCATGACGCAGACCGAACTTGCCCGGGAGCTTGAGCTGGAACGAGCAAGCGTTGGCCAGGCCATTGACAGGCTTGAAGAACTTTCGCTCGTTGAGCGACGTAGCGCAGTGAACGATAGGCGCGTTTGGCACATCCAACTTATGCCTGCTGCGGTTGAGTTATTACCGAAGCTTAGGACCGAGGCCGACGCGGTCTACGGGCGCCTGCTTGCCGGGACGGACATTGATGAGCTGGGCCGGTTAAGTGCGATGTTGGCCGCGATGCAGGACAATTTGGGTCGCAATTAGACGCGCTGGATTCTCGATGTCTCCACTGACGGTTCCGACACCGGACGTTCAGCTTCCCACCCACTTGTTGCCGGTTCGGCGATCTCAGCTTTTCACCACAAGCGGCCATCGGAGCTTGCCCGACGGCCGCCATGATGGTCAGATTTCGATACGCTCAGCGAGGACCAGTGCATCCTCCACGTCGACACCGAGATAGCGGACAGTGTTCTCGATCTTGGAATGCCCCAGAAGAATCTGGACCGCACGTAGATTTCCCGTTGTCCGGTAGATCATGGCCGCCTTGGTGCGCCGCATGGAATGGGTGCCGTAGTCTTCCCGCCGCAACCCGACAGCGGTTACCCATTCATCGACAAGCCGAGCGTATTGCCGCGTGCTCATTGGTTGGCCGGAATGGATCCTGCTTGGGAACACGAAATCATCGAGGCTTCCTCCCCGCCGCAGCAGCCATGTCGCCAGGCTCGAGCGGGCGTCCGCGGTGATTTCAAATTGCACGGGTCGCCCGGTCTTCCGCTGAATAATCATGGCGCGGTCGCGGACCTCTGATCCGGCCACGAGGTCGCCGCTTTTGAGCTTCACCAGATCGCAACCCCGCAGTTTGCTGTCGATCGCCAGGTCGAACAGCGCACGGTCGCGGAGCCGCTCCTCGCGATCAAGGAAGAACCGGATCGCCAAAATCTGTTTCTGGGTCAGTGGCCGCTTTGTGCCGACGGTTCTGCCGGCATTCCACACAACGCGGTTCTGCATGGCGGGGTCGAAGTGAGAATAGTTCATCATCTTTCTCCATGGCCTTGATTGGTCAGGTAGAAAGAACGGGAAACAAATGTGACTTTGCCTTTGATCGGGCCGAAGGATTGGGACCCTGCGATCTAGCGGGACAGAATTGGCCTATGTCGGTCCGAAACCATAACCTCTTGGCCAGTAAGCGCATTGTCAGTCAGGCGGGACATCCGATGGAGGAAGTTCCAACGTGACTGCGATCATCGGCGACCCAATTGAGTCCTGCTATGCAGGCTCGCGCACGCGCTCGATAGAAATCCTCTCCGATCCGCCTTTGGCTTGCGCAAGATCATAGGCGGACTGCATCCGCAGCATGGTGGCGGCAGAAACACCAAA
>NZ_JAIEPN010000148.1 GCF_019748365.1 Novosphingobium sp. | reverse complement strand
CGAAAACTTGTTCCTTGTAGCACTCATCGTGGCTCCTTCTCACAAATAGGAGCCTCCGGAAAACCCGGGACGCTTCAACCGGGCCCAAGCCACGGGGTTTGCGATCATGTCCCCGGGAACCAATGGCGGAAGATGCCGATTGCGACGCAGTAAGCTTCCATGCGTCTCGACCAACACTGCCAACACGGTGTCTGGACAGATGCGATGAGTGATGATCATCGCCAATCGACCAATCGCACCTGAAGTTTCAAATTCGAAATACCGGTGGCCCCTGTTGGCCCGTCTTCCATTGAAGGGTCCCATCTCCTCCCTGATTTCCAAGATAAAGCGGATTGCCAATCTACGGATATCGCGGCCCGCGAAAAAATGAGCTGGCAAATCCCCAGTGATAGGCCGAAGCCTCGAGTCTTGTGCAAACGGAACGGCTGCATAAATGCTCTTGGCCGCAACCTTCCGGCCGCTGTCTGTGCGGACCGCTGCAAGCTCATCAACCGTTGGGGCGAATCCATTGGTGGCAAAAGCCTTGTAAGGATGGCTCTGTTCGAGGGCCGGCGCGCAGCCATTTTGCTGCAATTCGGTGAGTGCCGCCACGTGGCACCACGCGGTACTGACATAAAGAGCCGCCCGGCTGCCAAGACCAGCTGCAGCTGCGCCATCTGCTGTCGAAGCAAGGAAGGCGCGAAGACTGGACTCCGTTACGCGCTCTGGCCCGCCAAACTCCTCGAGCAGTTCAAACAATCGCTCAAATTCAGCCCAAAGACCCACCATGAAGCGAAATTTCTGAATCGGGTCATTCTGACTGCGAAGGCAACTGAGCCGAGGCAACCGTTCCGGGCCTAGCTTGCCCAGAATCTCTTCCGCCTTCGTGACATCACGGCGCCAGACGGCGGTGAACATCTGTGGGCAGATGGTCCTGAGCTCTTCCAAAAACCTCATCCAATCGACCAGCGTGCAATCCATAACTCGCTCGATGATCTCGCCTGCACAGTGATCAGCATCGTATACGTGGCCGGCATATTGATCGTCCAACACGGTCCGCCCATGCGCATCGCGATAAATTCTCGTCAGATCTGCATCCGGCCCAATGAGAGGTGCAAATCTGTACACGCAGGCTTGAACCAAATCGGCACGATTTCTTGGATGTAGTAATTTACGAATATCCGCGTCGGACGCATCAGGCTGGTAGTCTCTAACAGTCTTGCCAATCCTTTTGCTGACCACGCGCCTCAGCAGCAGCACGTCTCGCGCTCCCGCGTAACGGTGCATGCGGTCGCGCGGCGAAGCCTTCAGCTTGGCCGTTTCAGGATCGGCTACTCTCGTCTGAATTCTTGACCCATTTGGCACTGCACGTAGTTTGGTAGGGACCAGTGTGGGATATTCACTGCATTCCTGCAGGACAGCGGCGCGAACACTTCGCAACAGAGGACTTGCATAAGCACCTTCCAGGTCCGGGCGCTTTGTCATCGATCGGCCAATCGGAGACTTACCTTTTTTCATTGCCTTCCTCCATCCGCTCGATAACTCTGATCATGTCATCTCGATCTCCAGCAATGATAAATTCGGACCAAGACGCCATTTGGCTTTCGAGCGTTTTTATGCTTTCTATCATATTTACTATTTTTTTGATGCCAATATAGGCGAGACTTGCAGTCTCATTTTGGGAAATTTTGAAGTACATTCGGTTTTGCTCAATCAGTTCTATGAACGCCTTTTCGATAACCATGACCGTTCGGATCTGATGGAAATGCCCATTGAGATCCTGCCACTCAAATGCCGGCATCGATGGGGGCAGCGGCAGCCGATTGGTCGCTGGCTCACGCAGCAGCTCCCGCTGGGCGGCTTCAAATGTTTCGGGTGCCACGAATGGGATCTCCTTGCGGGTAGCCAGCTTTCTCAGCACCCTTATCTGGTCATCCGTCGGGCCACTCCGCCCCGTCGGCGGACCAGCTACCGATTGCTCAAAGCATCGATGCAAAGCCTCGAGATATTCGACCTCAGCTTCCAGTTTCTTTACGATTTTCGACATTTCCGCTGATTGACGTCGTATCTCCGCTTCCCAGGCATCATTATATCTTTCCAGATCGACCCCAAGCTGAATAATGCGGTCACGCAGACGCTCCAACCGAGGACGAAGATCCAGATATTCCGCTTGGCTTGCGCTCTGAATGAATGGCTTGAGATCCATTAATTCCCGTGAGAACCTGGTATACTCAAGCTCGATTTTTTCTGGACTATCGAGTGTATGAACATTGCCTGCGGCATCGATCCATTCGAAAGCCATCATATCCCAACCCCGCGATACAGGAGGTTTGCCTTGTATTGCGACAGCCAGTCATGTGCTGACCCTCGGGTCAGATGGCCCGGAAGATCAATTTCAAACAATGCGCATGTCTGCCGGATGAGCTCCTGCTGTCCGGTCGACATTTTTTTGAATCGCCATTTCCCGGATCGGCGAAGCTCGAGATCGGCTTCAAGCCACTGCTCATGCTCGTCGAAGTATCTACGGACACGTCGATTCCACGCCTCAAACTCTCCCTGGGCTGCCAGTTCAGGCCCGCCCAGATCTAACGCACGGACCAGCGCCTCGCCCCCTGTATGCTCGCCAGTGCCAAGGTGCGCTGCAGCCTCATTAAGCCGCTCAACGAGCGAGCCTACACGCTCACTGAGAAGACCCTCCAACTTCCAGCTGTCGGCAGCTCGCAAGCCAAGGCGCACACACACAAAACCCAAGGCAATAGCACTGGCCATATCGCGCGGGTCTCGTTTCACGAGAGTGTGCTCTGCCTGCAGAGCCAGTCGTCGCTGGGCCGCAAGCTCCGCACTTCTGACAGACAGAGCCTGCCTGGCGTCGACCGCCTCATCGACTGAGCCTACAGCCACCCGCATATCTATCTCATCCTCTTTTACACCCATGGCGACCTCAACTTTCAAATTTGAAATCTTTTCATCTCGATGATGAAATGATTGTACAAAACATCAATACTCCATTATTTTTATATTGAAAACACAGATGTCAAGGGCCATAATTTGGAAGTGAGATTTTTTAGGGGGCAATTGGCGAAATAAATGTTTCACCATTGTGAAACCGCGCTGCGCTTTTATTGCCCCCTTTTGAATACGCATTTTGGAATTTGATCATGAACAATTTTCAGATCGTCAGCCGAGGTGACGTCTGGATGTCGCTCGACAAGGTGGCTGCCAGACAGTTGTTCAAAAAGGCGACCGATGCATTGGCGCTGACGATTCGCCATTGGCGAGAGCATGTCAGGCGTCAGGCCGCTGCGGCCGCTTACCGAAGGGCGTGCACGTCGCTTCTGAAAGAGCAACGCGAAGCCGAACGGCGCAACCGAGCATTGTGGGTTCGAACCAGAGTGCGACCAGAGCGGTGCGGCTACGCAACCCATAAGCCCAAACCAACCGTTCGAATGGCACTACATTTTGGCAGCCGTCACCTTGCACAAGGGACCGCACTACCCCGCTACTCCGGTGCGATCATCGATCGAAATGGGCGCCGAGGCATATTTCTGAAAGTGTTCTATTATGGCCGGGCCACAAAGCCTGGCGTAGGAAAACGTGTCACCGAGTACATTTGGGCAGGCGCGCTCGAAAATCTGGAGGGCCAACCATATTTTGAATCCAACGTCGGCGAATCCATCGAGGAGGCGGTTGAGGCCCTGTCACTGATCGAGGACGTCAACCGCGCCGCGCAGAAAAACAGCAAGGCTCTGTTCCACGCGATCGCCAACGTGCCCTATCAGTTGCGCGATCCAGAGCTCATGATGGAGATTGGCAGGGAGTTCGCCGAACAGCACTTCGGCAGCAGCGACCTGCCCTACGCACTCGCACTGCATCCGCCTTCCGAAGAAGGTGATCAGCGCAACTGGCACCTGCACATCCTTTTTTCTACCAGGCCCATGGTGCGCACGGGAGCACATGAGTGGGATGTCGGCACCATGCTCAGAACCGAAATCGATAACCCTGACGCATTTGACCGCATGCGCCACGATTACGCCAGCATCCAGACAGAGATCGCGCGGCGAGCCGGCCTTGATTTCACCTACACGGCGCTATCGAACGCTGAACGCGGATTACCGAATGCGCCGCAGCGCCATCTGGGCGGGAAGGAAACCGCCAAAGTCCGGCGCGGGGAGTTTAGCGCCATCAATGACCGCAATATCGGGATAGTGATGGCCGGTGAGGCTGCCCTGCTGGATGAGCGGTTGCGGCATGGTCAGGAGCAGGCGGCTGCCGAGGCTCTGATTATCTCACAAACCTTGAAGGGTGCTCCCCAGCTGGAACCGGTGCATATTCCCGCGTCATCACCATTGGCGATCGCTGGAGAGACCATGCTTCCACCAGACACTGTGATGGGGGAAATGCCAGTTCGTGCCGATTCTCCGGCACATGTGCCTATCGGACCGGTCCACCCAATGGGGATCGCGACCGATAGGGCACGCATTCTTTCACAGTCGCCCGCCTCACCTCCCCGGCAAGGCCGAGTACCGCTAGTCCCGTCAACCAGGACAAGCGCTACCGAAAGCCGTGTCGTGTCAGTTGCACCGCCGTCACTGCTGGACAGCCTCGGCCTACGCGACATTTCAAATTTGAAACCCGCAAATATACCTCGTCAAGCGGTGCGACCAGGTGTTGGCTTAACCAGAATGGATAACATTGGCACTAACCCCTTTGCCAGAATATCGGTGGCAGCCCCGCTCAAGGTTGACGCACCGGCTGCTGTTCCTTCGCCATCAGCAATGCGCGTCACCCCCTGGCGCTCTTCTGTACGCCCTCATGCTGGCCAGCTTTCGCTATCTGCAAACATTCTTGTGCCGCAGTCTGTGCCGAGATTGGCAAGGCCGACCGTGTCGTTGAAGCAGATGGGCAGATCGACGACAATTGGAATAGCAAACGTGCAGGTCACTCCCCGGCCACCTGCCCCATCAATGCCAGTGCGCGTGTCGCCAAGGAACGCTGCGCGACCATCAGCGGTGATGAGTGTTAGCCTTCTGGCTCCATCGACCCCACCAACGAAATTGCCAGCGGCTCCCGTCGCAGAACAGATTGCTGCGATCCGCCAGGAAATCGCTGCGCTGAACCGCGCGTTGGATCACGAGGATGCAGAGCGGGCGCGAAGGAACTTGGCCAAATCCCAAAATCCCGCGACAGCGGCAACGCCAAAGCTTCCCACCGCACCGCCCCCGCGTGCAGCTGTGGATGGCATCGCAACGCGCGCCGATCCAACCATGGACGGCCCTTCGATAGCAAGAGGTCCTGCAGTTCAACGTAAGACGCAGGTTCGTCAGGCGCCATCAGGCTCCAATGAAACGGGCAATTCGAAGGTTCGGGCAGAAACTGATGAGCTGCTGGCTTTTGCAGCTCGGCGGCGAAAACGACGGGCCAAGGAATGGCTGCAGGCAACGCTTCCACATGCGGACGGCCAGCATCGACAACAAGAGAACCGGCCAGCTCGGCGCGAAGCACCTCGTCAGTCGCGGCCTGTGGGATGGCGGCCCGGCATCGACGGGCAGGAGCGGTGAACAGAGAGTCCGCCGTGCCCGCCGCTCTCCGCTTTAACGACCACCAATCGCCGCAAGCTCCTGCTCACGGCCATCACAATGCGAGATTGGATCCCTCTTTCCGTCCCAAGTGGTTGTGTGGAGAATGGTGCAATAACAGCGAAGGTCACCTTCCTTGTCAGCATACCAGATCGATGCCGGACAATCTGTGCAGGCAGCATCAGGCGTAGGATACACCACTCCCGGCCTATCGAAATCCTCTTCTTCCTTCAGTCTTCGCAAAGTCGGGCTGAAATAGGCGGCTGCTGATCCTGCCATGTAAGTCTCCGTCGGTGTGGCGTCCCAAAGCTATACCAAGCCTGTTAAAATTCCGCCGCCAAGGGCTGCGAAGCAAAACCGGCCGGGCTTGGAGCGTCGCCGCTGCCCCTCGGCAAAGCCTTTCGGATCCGTTGCCATCGGTGATGGGCTTGCGCCGTTTTCAAAACCACACTGGCTTGATCGTTGGCCCAACCAGTCGGTGCAGAAAACGAACAGAATACGAACAGTTGTCCGGCTGCGCATTTTGCGGCCGTGGCTGTCCGAGCACGCATGTGATCTCAATCGGAAAACCGCTCTCGTTCAAGAGAGGTGACTGGAATTGAAGAGGGGAAAATTTCTTCTCTTTTTCAGTTATTTAAAGGAGATTAAATATGTCACAAGCAGCTAAGTTCGACCACGACGATGACGATCCGTGGTTGCAGGATCTCGAGGGATCGCAAATCAGAGTTCTGCGGGAGGTCGTCGACATCGGCCACTTTGTCCGCAGCAAAGTGCCCGTCGAACCGGTTCGCCAGATCGCTCTGATCGATGTCGAATGTACTGGCCTGGACCCGCTGATCGATCAGGTCATCGACCTGGCCTATATTGTCATCGCCGTTGACGACGACGATGACATCGTCGGAATCGTTTGCGCCGACCAGGCGCTGTGCGATCCCATGATGCCCATACCGCAAAGGGTATCATGGCTGACCGGTTTGACCGACGAAATGGTCGCCAACAAGGCGATCGATCTTGATCGGGTCCAATGGGATCTGGAAGGCGTGGATGTGTTCATTGCGCACAACTGCGCCTATGATTTGAGTTTTATAGGCCAGTTGCTCCCCTTCACGCAAAGCGCGGCCTGGGCCTGCAGCCTGAATGATTTCGACTGGCTGCGTGATGCCGGCATTGCCGCGAAAGCACTGGGCCATCTGCTGATGGGTTAGCGTCCGCGCTCGTGGTGTAATTTTCGGTGGAGATTTAGGTGCTGCTGGTGGTGGGGCATGCCCCACCAC
>NZ_JAIEPN010000186.1 GCF_019748365.1 Novosphingobium sp. | reverse complement strand
CAGCGAAATGATGGAGGCCCGCGACGAGCGCCGTCTTCTGCGCTTCCAGAAGCAGATGGCCGGATACAAGCTGCTCATCATCGACGAACTGGGCTTTGTGCCGCTCTCCAAGACCGGCGCCGAACTGTTGTTCGAGCTGATCTCCCAGCGTTACGAACGCGGCTCCACCTTCATCACCAGCAACCTGCCCTTCGACGAATGGACCGAAACCTTCGGATCTGAGCGTCTCACAGGCGCGCTCCTCGATCGCCTGACCCATCACGTCAGCATCCTCGAGATGAACGGCGAAAGCTATCGCCTCGCGCACAGCCGGGCCCGCAAGGCCAAAACCAGACCCTGAAAATTACACCAATGCCGGGGGGAGTGGCCCTCGGGCTACGCCCTCACGCCACTCCCCCCGGCATGTAACACGATGGCCTGGTTTTACGCCGCCGAATGGCCGACTTTTGCTCCGCCGTTGACAATCGAGGCACGGCTGCAGAATCGCGACAAGGGCAACATCAACTGGACGGTCGGCGGTGCCTGGTTCAAGGACAAGATCAGCCTGTTCAGCACGCTGGACGGCGCCGACACCTTCCGTACCGTGTTCGAAGCGAACTATCTGCAGCGGCGCGAAAGCCTCGCGGCCTTCGCAGACGTCGATTTCAAGGTCGCGCCGCGCCTTCGTGCCGATCTGGGCGTGCGCATCAGCAACGAAAAGAACCGCTTCAGCGGCTACACGCATGATCTCAACCCCTATGGCGTGTCGATCGGATCGCTGGTGTTCGCCCTGCCCGCCGAATTCGACAACAAGCTCAGTGAGACGAGCCCTTCGGGTCGCGCCACGGTCACGTATGAACTGAGCGAGGATGCACGGGTCTATGGCTCGGTCGGACGCGGCTTCCGTGCCGGCGGTTTCGACGGCAGCACGATCTGGTCGACCCCCGAAGCCGATGCATTCAAGTCGGAAAGCGTATGGGCCTATGAAGGCGGGGTGAAGTTCATGCCTGCGCGCGGCCCTGTGCAGTTCGAAGTTGCGGGCTTCTATTATGATTTCTCGAACATTCAGGCCGGTTCCTTCCGCACCTATGATGGCGCCACCACCAGCGTACGCACCAATGTGGGCAAGGCGCGCAGCTATGGCGGCGAGGCCAGCTTCACGATCCGCCCGGTGCGCCCGATGACCATCAATTTCGGCGTCGCGCTGCTCGACACGAAGGTCACCGCGATCGAGGCGATCACCGCTGCCGAAAAGGCGCGCCTGGGCAACGACTTGCCGTTCGCGCCGAACATGACGCTGAACGGCTCGATCCGCTACGAGTTCGCGCTGAACGATCGCATGACGCTGACGCCTCAGGTCGATGCCCGCTACGTCGATGCCTATTATGGCGATCTCGACAATACGGCGCCGGTCGGGGACTTCGCGCTCGTCAATGCGCGCATCGATCTCAAGATCGACCAGCGCTGGACCGTGGCCGGCTTCGTGCGCAACATCGCCGATGTCGATTACACGACCGGCGGATCGGCGACGCAGGCATTCAGCGGCACGCCGCGCACCTGGGGCGTTTCGCTCGGGGCGCGTTTCTGATGGCGCTGACGCGGCGCGGCGTTCTTGCGGGATCGGCGGCGGGCGGGCTTTTGCTCGCCGCCGGTCCCGCCGGGGCAAAAACGAACATGGTCTTCGCGCATGGCGTGGCGAGCGGCGATCCGCATGCCGACAGCGTCCTGCTGTGGACCCGCGTGACCGATCCTGCCCATGGGCCGGTCAGCGGCACATGGGAAATGGCCGAGGATGAACTGTTCACGCGCATCGCTGCGCGCGGATCGTTCAGCACATCGGCGGCGCGGGACCATACGGTCAAGGTGATCGCCTCCGGCCTGAAGGCGGGCCGCGAATATTTCTACCGCTTCCGTGCCATGGACACGGTATCGGCGATCGGGCGGGCAAAAACCCTGCCAACGGGACGCATCGATCGTCTCGATATCGTGCTCGCCTGCTGCGCCATGTATATGTTCGGCGAATTTCACGCCTACCGGGCCATTGCCGATCGGGAAGCGGTGGACCTCATCCTCTTCGTGGGCGACTATATTTACGAATATGGCGCCAACTCGATGCCCGCACTCATGGATGTTCGGGCGATCGAGCCAACGCACGACACGGTCACGCTCGCCGACTATCGCGCACGCTATGCACAGTGGCGTCGTGATCCGGCCCTGCGCGACGCCCATGCCCGCGCGTCGTGGATTTGCATGTGGGACGACCATGAAATCGCGAACGACGACTGGATGCATGGTGCCCAGCATCACGATCCGGCGGCCAACGGCGACTGGGAGGAGCGCAAGGCTGCGGCGGTTCATGCCTATCTGGAATGGATGCCGATCCGCGATCCTGTCACTTCCGATCCCTATGGCATCACCCGCAGCTTCGCGTTCGGCGATCTCGCGACGCTGGCCCTGCCCGAAACCCGGCTCAAGGCCCGCCAGCAGCAATTGTCGCTGGCCAAGGATCTCGACTGGCATGTTGTCGACCGGCGCGGCAGTGGGGAGCGGGTGATATCCGACCCGGCGGAACTCAAGACACTCGACCTCAAGGCCCTGCCGCAAGGCGTCACGCGCGAACCCGATGTCGCAGCCTTCCGCGAGAAACTTGCCGATCCCGCGCGCGAAATGATCGGCGCGGAACAATGCGCATGGCTGGCGGACGAACTGAAGGCCCATAAGGATGCTCGCCGCCCGTGGTTCCTGTTCGGCAGCGCGACCATCCTGTCCAGCTACGTCTATCCCGATCTGACGAAGTTTCCCGATGGCAAGGTAGCGCTGGCGCCGATGTACGCCCTGACGCGCTATGGCCTGCCGCTTCTCAATGTCGATTCCTGGGACGGCTATGCCGGCGAGCGGGACAAGCTGTACGACCAGTTCGAGAAAAGCGGCGCGAACCTGCTCGTGCTGTCGGGCGACAGTCACATGGCCTGGATCAACGAACCCCATCGCGGGGACCGCCGGATTGGTCTCGAGCTTTCCGCCTCCACGCTGACCGGTCCTTCGATCGGGGAACTGCTCCTGCCGTCGGGGCCGGTCGGCGACGCCTTTGTCCACGACAATCGCGATATACGCTGGTGCGACACCAATGCCGTTGGTTTCGTAACGGTATCGCTGACACGCGACCGGGTGGAGGCCGACTTCGTCCGCGTCCTAACGCCGCGCCAGGCGATCGGAAAGCTCGACATCGCGCGCCATGCCAGCGCACGGATCGCCGAAGATGGGTTGAGCGGCTGGGAGATCAGCTGACCGAACGGCACTGCGTCGGAGCGATCCGGCGCAGTGCCAGCAGGCCGATGAGGCCAGCCAGGCATGAGGGCAGCGCGTAGATCGCCCGCAAGGTGGTTTCGCCTAGCCCATGCGCGGCACCCGGCAGGAAGCCGATAAAGGCGAGCGCCGTGAGCGCCCCGAAAACGCCCAGCGCGGCGGCGAGCTTGTTCGCGACATTGAACGGCGCATAGTGCGTGGCAGCAAAGCCATTGCCGCCCGATCGCACCAGATCCGACACCATCGCCCGCAGCAGCTATATAGTCCGCACCCCATGCGAAACTGCGGATGAGCAGATGGGCCAGCAGCAGCGCCCCGGTCCACCCGTGAATCCCCAGTGCCTCCTCTATGAAGAAGAGCGTCACCGCCCCTTCTGCCGCGTCGGCGGCGCCGAGCGCCCGCATAGAGCAACAGGATGAGCACCAGTTCCCGGCGCAGCAGTATCGGGACCAAGGAGTCTCGATTGCCTTGGTACATCCACATCGACGAGGAAAAGACCGCGAGGTCGCTGGCGCTCAAAGGCGCTTTTCTTGCTCCTTTCATGAACGGCTTGTCGCTGACATGGAACGACCGCCTTGCAGGATCTGATGATGATTGAGTTACAAATTACGACGCGGACTTTTTTGTACGAGAGATTCTATCCGTAAAACTGACTCACGGCATAGCAACCGGGCACAACAACTATCGGCTCGGGAGAAAATAGTCTCTGAGCCCAACCCACTATCGTCATTTGCTGCACAATGCCCGATGCTCGCCTGCGAACTTTCCCCTTACCGAAAAGCTTGGGCTACTTACTGAGCGCAGACGGACCAATACACAGCCACGCCTGATATCTCTCGCCGAAATTCGGACCTACACCGCACCTTGACCGCCATCATAAGCGTCAGGACGCAATGCAACATGTCCGCCGCCCAAATGTCATCAAATCGACCCGAAACGGACCGGAAATCGCAACTCGCTCCATTTAACGCGATGCTGCAAGTGCGAAATTGCGCGCTGCTTTGGGGATATTGGGTCATGAATATTTTGCACACGCGTTCGCGCGCCTGCCTGCTAGGCAGTGCCGGCCTGCTCGCTCTGGTAGTAAGCGCGCCCGCTTTTTCGCAGACGCCCACGCCCGCAGCAGACCAAGCGGCGCAGGTCGATGGCGAGGCAACGTCCATCGTCGTGACCGGTGTTAAGGCTACACGCTCTGCGACCGCCATTACCACAACCGAAATCCAGAAGATCCTGCCGGGCGTTGCGCCGTTCAAGGCGATCCAGACCCTGCCGGGTGTCATGTATGTGACTGCCGATCCGTGGGGCAACAACGAGCAGAACGCCTCGCTCTTCATCCATGGCTTCAGCGCTCAGCAGTTGGGCCATACCCTGGACGGCGTGCCGCTGGGCGATCAGAGCTACGGCAATTTCAACGGCCTCTCTCCGCAGCGCGCTATCATCTCCGAAAATGTCGGCAGCGTCGTTGTCGCCACCGGCACCGCGGAACTGGGCATCGCGTCGACCAGCAACCTGGGCGGCGGGATCGAGAATTTCTCCAGCGATCCGCGCCAGCAGATGGGCGCACAGTTGAACCACACTTTCGGCAGCTACGGGACGGCCCGCACATTCGTTCGCCTCGACAGCGGCGAGTTTGGCGACGGCAATAGCGGCTATGTCTCGGTCCTGCGCCATCGTGCGCGCGCCTGGGATTTCCGCGGCAAGCAGAAGGGCTGGGCCGCCAACGCCAAATTCGTCCATGACGACAGCAATGGCAAGCTGACCGCCTATTTCAGCTATTCCGACAAGCAGGAACCCAATGAGGACGCGACCACCGTCTTCAAGAACCCTACCAATGCGGCGCAGGCCTATCAGCCCTATACCCGCCCCTTCTTCTACCCCGATTTCGCCGGCGCGGTCGCTTATCTGAACGCCAGCGGCAATGTGCCGGCCGCCGAGGCGCAGAATTATCGCAACTATTACAGCGCCGCGATCCGGACCGATTATCTGGGCTACATCAAATATCAGGCCCATCTGTCCGACCAAGTCGACTGGTCGAACCAGGTATATTATCATAATAATGACGGCGCGGGCATCGTCGCCGGACCGATCACGGTCGCGGGCCTGCCCAACCTGTTCTCGCTCTATTTCCCCGGCCAGAATCTGAAGACGGCCACCGGCAATTCGGGCTATGCGATCCGTACCACCGAATATCGCATCGATCGCGGCGGCATCCTGTCCTCGATCGACGCGACGTTGGGCAACCATCAGATTCAGCTTGGTGCGTGGTACGAATATAACAGCTCGGCCGCCTATCGGAACTGGTATGCGCTCAATGTGACCCGGCCGCAGGACTACAACCCCTATTCGCTGCCGCCGCATGATCCGCTGTTCACCCAATATGCCAGCGAGATGCGCACCAATGTTCTGCAACTTCATGTGCAGGACAGCTGGCAGGTCACGCCCAGCCTGCTGGTCCAGGGCGGTTTCAAGTCCAGCCTGCAATTTGCCAGCGGCACCTTCCCGGTCCAGCCGATCATCGGATCGCTGCCTGGTTCGGCAAGCGCCCTGCCCGAAGGCGAGATCAACACCAAGCGCTGGTTCCTGCCCGCGATCGGCGCGAAGTGGGACTTCACCGACAGCGAGCAGGTCTATGTCAACGTGCAGAAGAACCTGCGCCACTTCCAGCCTTATGGCGGCGGCGGCGTCACGCCGTGGAGCAGCGGCAGCCAGGCGGCATTCGACAATCTGAAGTTCAATGGCCGCCCCGAAACCTCCTGGGTCTATGAAATCGGCCTACGCAGCCGCCGGACCATCGACAGTTCGTTCCTGACCGGGATCGAAGCGCAGGTGAACTATTATCATGTCGATTTCAGCGATCGCCTGCTTGGCATCACGCCTCCCGGCGCGATCGGCGGCATCGGCGGCAGTGGCATCAGCGGCGGCACACCCGCCGTGTTCAACGTCGGCGGCGTGAAGACGGACGGTATCGACGCGGCGCTGACGCTGCGCTTCGGGCAGGTCTTCTCGCTCTACAACGCCGTGTCCTACAACCGCTCCATCTACGACAGCGACTATAGCACTATCACTGGCGCCGCGACTGGCACGCGGATCGGCGGCATCGCGACCGTGGGCGGCGTCGTGCCCACCGGCGGCAAGCTGATCCCTGTCAGCCCGAAGTGGATGAACAAGACGGTTGCGACGCTGACGCTCGGCGATTTCGATGCCCAGATGATCGGCGACTATGTCGGCCGCCGTGTCACCACCTTCACCAACGATGCATCGGTCAAGTCGGTGTTCCAGGCCAGCGCCCGGATCGCTTATCGCCTGCCCGCCAGCATGGTCGGCCTGCAAAAGGCGGAGATCAGCCTGAACGTCACCAACCTGTTCGACACGACGGGTGCATCGACGGTGCAGGCGAGTGCGAACACCAACAATTACAATGTCTACCCAATGTCAACACCGGGATAAAAACGGGCCAGGCACCGGTTTAAAAAGGGGCCAGTTGGGTTGAATAAAAAGCCCCATGG
>NZ_JAIEPN010000023.1 GCF_019748365.1 Novosphingobium sp. | reverse complement strand
CATGGGGCTTTTTATTCAACCCAACTGGCCCCTTTTTAAACCGGTGCCTGGCCCGTTTTTATCCCGGTGTTGACATCACGTCCTACCACAAGTTCAACCGCTTCAACCGCGATGACCTCGACGCGTCCGATGCCAACATGTTCGGCCAGAACAACTACATCGAAGACAGCAAGACCTTCAGCCAGGAGCTGGTCGGCCACTACAAGACCGACAAGCTCGATCTGCTGTTCGGCGCGATGTACTTCCACGAGAAGCTCTTCGGCGAAGTGCGCGTGCCGCTGACCAACCTCGCCGTCCTGCTCAAGCTTATCGGGCAGGCTCCGGCAGAGACGCCGGATAACGCGTTCGACAGCCTCAACTACCTGCAGAGCGGCACTGTCACGATCGACGCGCTCGGCTTCTATGCGCAAGGCACCTACGCGCTCACCGACAAGTTCAAGATCACCGCGGGCGGCCGCTTCAGCCATGAAAAGCGCAAGGGCGTCGGCACGTTCGATTTCCTCGGCAGCGTCAACACCGACAAGGCGAGGAGCTGGAACGCCTTCACCCCCACTGTCACGCTCAACTATCAGGCGAACGATGCCACGCTGGTCTACGCCTCGGTCACGCGCGGCTTCAAATCGGGCGTGATCAACGTCGGCTCGCGCAACGATGTGATCAACCCCGAATATGTGTGGAGCTACGAGGTCGGCCTCAAGACCGCGACCGCAGACCGCAAGCTGCAGGCCAATCTCGCCGCGTTCTACATGGACTACACCGATCTGCAGGTCGGTTTCGTCGATGCGACCAGCGTCGTCACCACCGTCAACGCCGCCTCCGCCCGCAACTACGGCATCGAGGCGGAACTGCGCGCCAAGCCGCTGCCGGGCCTCACGCTCGAACTGTTCGGCACCTACCTCAACGCCAAGTACCGCAATTTCGTGACCGGCGATTACCGCCAGGGCTTCAAGCAGGTCAGCGTGGCGGGCAACCGCCTGCAGAACGCGCCGGAATTCTCGTTCCGCGCCGGCGCAGACTACGACATCCCCATCGGTTCGGCCGGCAAGCTCAACGCCCGCGCCGAAGTGAACTGGCAGGACCGCGTGTTCTTCACCGAGTTCAACAACGCCGACGCGACGCAGGCGCCCTATGCCCTGATCAATGCCGGCCTGCGCTTCACTCCGGCGAACGACAAGTTCTATGTCGATGTCTGGGGCCGCAACCTCGCCAACAAGCTGGTGATCACCAACAACATCATCACCGCCCCGCTGTTCAGCAGCGTCCGCGTCGGCTCGGTCGCCCCGCCGCGTACCTATGGCGTGACGTTCGGGGTGAATTTCTGATTGGCTGAAACACACCCCTAACCCCGCTCATGCTGAGCTTGTCGAAGCATCTGGCGCTGGTCTCAGTGCCAGCACCCTTCGACAGGCTCAGGGTGAGCGGAGTGGGATTGCTAACCAACCAGCGTCCAAATAAGCAATGGGCATGATAGCTGCCCATCGAGTGTGCCTAGCAATTCTCGGCGTTACGCTGGCGGCATGCTCGACGAGTTCGCCCGCACCGATCAGCGAAGCAGCAAGCTGCATTCGCTCCAGCGTGCTGCCATATCGCAGCCTTTCAATCCCAGAGGCTCGCACGGCCATTGATCGTTGCCAGAAATCACTCGCGGCATGGTCTCGAACTTCAATCGAGAAGTCGTTTGGCAAGACTTTCGACGCTTCAGATCCGAGGATGGCCGATGCCTTCCGCAAGCATCAGGCTGCGCTCTATCGCCGCTGGATGAAAGAACTCTCCGCCGACTACGCGACAGCTCATTCCGGTTACGAGTGAACAGGTGATCGGTGCTGAACTCAGCGTATCAGACCATCAGGAAACCGGTGACTTTCTTCGCAACCCTACCCCCTAAAGCCGTTCCTTCTTCAGCCGCATCCCCGCCTTCTCGCGGTCCCACGTGTCGGGCGTGATCCCTGCCGCGCGCAGTTCGGCCTTCATCACCTTGGCCGTCGGCGTCTTGGGCAGTTCGGGCATGATCCGGATATAGCGTGGCACCATGAAGTAAGGCATCCGCGCCGCGAGGAATTCCGAGAGCGCCACCGGGTCGATGGTCGCGCCGGGTACCGGGGCGATCACCGCCATGACCTCGTCTTCGGAATACTCGCTCGGCACGCCGATCACGGCCGCCTCGCGCACATCGGGGTGCGCTGTCACGTCGCTCTCCACCTCGAACGAGGAAATGTTTTCCCCGCGCCGGCGGATCGCGTCCTTCACTCGGTCAACGAAGTAGAAATACCCTTCCGCATCGCAGCGGAACGCGTCGCCCGTATGGAACCAGCCATTGCGCCAGGCCTTGGCAGTCGCTTCCGGGTTCTTGTGATAGCCGCTGTTCATCGCCCAGGGCCGGTCAGTTCGCACGATCATCTCGCCCACCGTGCCGATGGGGACTTCGCAATCGTTCGCGTCCACCAGCCGCACATCGACCCCGGGGCGGACCTTGCCGCAGGTGCCCAGCTTTACCGGATTGGGCTCGGAAACGACGGGCGAGGAAATCTCGGTCATGTTGAAGATGGTGTAGACGTCGATCCCGAAGCGTTCGTGGAACTCGCCCGCCGCTTCGGTCAGCGGCACCATGAACGCCTTGGTCACGCCGTGATCGCGGTCTTCCGGCCCCGGCGGGCGCTTGATCAGGAAGGTTGCCATCACGCCCAGCAGGAACACCACGGTGCAACCGGTGCGCTTCACAAAGTGCCAGAACGTGTCGGTGGAGAAGTTCTCCATCAGCGCGATTGAACCGCCGCGCGCCAGCATCACAAAGGGAATGCCGAGGCCGCCGATATGGAAGATCGGCATGTTGACGAGATAGCGGTCCGCGCCGGTCACAAAGTGCCAGCTTTCCGGCCCGGCATTGGTGTAGAGGTGGAGGTAGGACGAGAGCACGCCCTTCGAAGGCCCGGTGGTGCCCGAAGTATAGATGATAGACTGGGTGTCCCACGGTTCGATGGGGCGGTCCAGCGGCGCAAGATCGGCTTCCTCGCCGGTCACATCCTCAAAGATATGGACGGCAAAGCGCGCGGGCGCGGTGCCCTCGCCCAGCTGGACGATGGTCGTCACGGCAGCGGTATCCGCGCCTTCCAGGCGGTCGAGCAAGCCGCCATGGGCAACCAGCACGGTGGCATCGGAATTGGCCAGTACATGCTCCAAGATCGAGCCGCGATAGGCGGTGTTGAACGGCACGAAGACGCCGCCGAGGTAATTTATCGCGTAGAACGTGATCAGCGCTTCGCGCCCGTTGGGCAGCCACACGGCGACATGATCGCCGCGCTTCACGCCAAGCTTCTGGAAGCCCGCCGCCTTGGCAACGACCAGCGCGCGCAAATCGGCATAAGTCCACTGCCCGCCATCCTCGAACACGGCATAGACCGCATCCGGCTGCGAGGCGGCGAAATCATCAAGCAGATAGCGCAGCACGCAGGTACGGCGACCGAGTACGCGCGGATCGCTGTGACCCTTTCCGTCAGGCATGCGGGGCTCCTGCCGGCTGGACCATCTTCTGCACCATGGTGATCGCGTCCATGACGACTTCGGTGGCCGACCAGCGCCCGCCCTCGTGGTACCACAGCGCGATCCAGCTCAAGAGGCCCGAGACCCAGATCGCCGTGCGCGAGGGGTGCTGCACATCGAATTCGCCCGTCCGCTTGCCCTTTTCCAGCAGCGCGGCCAGCTTGGTGTCGAAGGCATGACGCAGTTCGCGGATGCGGCGCGCGTCCTCGGGCAGGAGGCTCTTTTCCTCGCGTAGATAGACCGTCACATAGCGCTGGTTCTCGATGATGATCCGCGCCACGCGCTCGACCACGATCTTGAGCTGCTCGCTGGCCGTGCCTTCCACGCTGAGCGCCTCTTCCAGTGCGGTCAGCGAAAGCTGGATGCCCGTCTGGCAGATCTCGTAGAGCAGCTCGCCCTTGTTTTTGTAGTACGAGTAGATGAACGGCTTCGTCACATTGAGCTGCTCGGCCACTGAATCCAGCGTCGTCGCCTCATAGCCGTTGAGGAAGAAGAAATGGCTCGCTTCCTCCAGAATGCGCCGCCGCTTGTAGGCGGTGATTTCATCCTTGAGCTGCGAGGCGGCGCGCTTCTTCTTCGGCTTGTCCATGAGGTCCGCGATGTCGGTGGCGAGAGCAAGGGTGTGCATCAGCCCATCGCGGTCCGCAAGATTTCCATCACGTCCGCCGCCGTCTTGATCGGACGGGGATTGGTGCGGCCCCAGATATCCTCCAGCGTGTATTCGGAAACGAGCTGAAGCTGGTTCTCGCTGACGCCGACTTCCTTGAGGCTACGCGGCATGCCGAGCCCGCGGATCAGCTTGTCGAGCAGTTCCGAAGCCGACTTCGAGGGATCGCCGAGGCACGCGCTGATGCGCTTCTGCCGCTCGCCATTCACGCTCGCGTTGAACGCTTGCACATACGGCGACATGACGCAGGAAGTATGGCCATGGGGCACGTCGCAAGTGCCGCCGAGCACGTGGCCGATGGCATGGCTGGCGCCCATCGGCACGCCGCCGATAATCGGGATCATCGATTGCCACGCGCCGATCTGGCACTTCAGCCGGGCATCGAGGTCGGCCGGGTCCGCCTTCACCGCCGGGAGCCCCGCCGCCAGCAGCCGCAGCGCGCTGTCGGCAATGCCGTCGCAGAAGTCGTTGGAGAGGAACGAGGCGAGCGTCTCGGTCGCGTGATCGACCGCGCGCACACCGGTCGAGAGCCACAGCCATTCGGGCGTGTGCACCGTGATCGCGGGATCGAGCACGACGCAGACCGGCACCATCTCGCGCTGGGTATAGGCCTGCTTGAGCTTGATCGCCTCGTCCGTCGCGCCGGAGAGCGGATTGAACTCGCCGCCCGAAAGCGTCGTCGGCACGCAGATCGCGCGCACGTCCGGCCCGGCGAACTCGGGGATCACCATCGCGCCGGTATCGTCCACCCGCACGCGGTAATCGTCGAAGCCTTCCACGGTGGTGATGTTGTGCTTGAGGCAGATCAGCAGGATCTTGCCCGCATCGGTGACGGACCCACCGCCGACGGTGACGACCAGATCCGCCCCCGCCGCGCGCGCAGCATTGGCCGCCGCCAGCACATCGCTGCGCGGCGCGTGCGGCTGGATGCCGTCATGCGTCGCCGCGTGCCGGTCGCCCAGCGCAGACTCGATGCGGCGGATTTCGTCCGTCTGGCAGTTGAGGTAGCTGCTGGCGAGAATGAACACGCGCTTCGCCCCGCGCGCTGCCGCTTCCTGCGCCACCGCTTCAGCCGCCGGAACGCCGAGCGTGACGCGCTCGGTTGCCGTGAGCATGACCTGTGAGGCTGTAACCATCGCCGCTCTCCCATAATTGCTTTGTTTATACTCTAGGGTAGCAATTATGGAATATGGGTCAACTGGCGATCAGATCCAACCGATCACGAATTTGCAGGCAGGCGCACCTTGCGCGCAGCAATGCTCATGCCGCACCAGCACGTGGGGGCTGACCAGTTCGCGGAACAGCCGCGTGAACACCCCGCGATGCCAGGGGCAGCCCGGCATGGCGATGGGATTGGCCGCGATGGAAATGACTACCACGCCCCGCTCCAGCCGCGCCGAAAAGTCGCCCGATCCGGCAAAAGTCCAGGCATGGGCCTTGATCGAGCGCAGCAGCAACAGCGCGGACCATGCGGCTGGCAGGCGCCGCAGCAACCACTGCGCACCCTTGGGAATGCGGTGCGCCAGCAGATATTCGGCGGTGCGCTCCCCCGCCTCCCATGAGAGCTCGTCCCAGTCGCGGGGTTGGCGGGCCTGCACTACCAGATGCAGCGCCGCCGCTTCACGCTCGTCGGTCATCCGCTCCGGATCGCGCGCGAGATAGTGCGCCAGCCCCGCCGCCCGAAGCGCCGCCGCTCGTTCCTCCAGCCCGAGCCGGTCCGCCAGCACATCAGCGAGCTGGATGATCGCGTTCGGCCCGACCTTTCCAGCCAGCACGCTCATATATGCGCCCCGCTCCGCCCCGGCGCATCCTCGCGCGTGGGCGCCATATCAAACGCATCGGCTTCCTCGTCGGTCAGCTGCTCCGTCCCGCCGCCACAGGCCTTGATCACGCCCGCCGCCTCGTGGACCACCGCTTCGCGCGCCGCCGCCTTGCGGCTGGTCTCCGCCGCCGCCTTCCAGTCACCCGTCTCGGCGCGGTGGTTGGTGCGCGTCCGGTCGAACTTGAAATCGACGCCCTTCTTCGATTGCGGCCCCCAGTAGTTCACGCGGCCCAGATCATAGAACGTGCGCTGGAATCCGGCTTTGAGGAACGCCTTGAGGCACCCCAGCAGGTACTTCCGCCGGTATCCCGTCCCCTGCCACGGATAGGAAAACAGCGCCTTCCTCATGTAGAACCGGCGATAGTTGTTCATCACCCGGTCGAGCAGTTCGGCCCGGTCCATCGCGGCAGGTTTGATGATCGGCGTGACGAAATTGTACTTGTCGAAATCGTGGATCTCGACCTTGTCGCCCAGTTCCTCGAACAGGTTGGAGAACGGCCAGGGCGTGTACATCGACCAGTTGGCGAGGTCCGGCTTCCAGTCCATCGCCATGCGGTAGGTCTC
>NZ_JAIEPN010000145.1 GCF_019748365.1 Novosphingobium sp. | reverse complement strand
CCCGCAGCCGGTCCGCGCACCCGCGCCGCCCCCGCCGCCGCCCGCCGCCTCGCGCGAGACGCGTCAGGAAATGCAGACCCGCCTGCTGCGCGAGGCCGAGGAAGCCCGTCTTCAGGCACTGGAAGCCGCCAATCGCCGCGAGCAGGAAGAGCGCCAGCGTGCCGCCGAGGAAGCCCGCCGCGCCGTCGAAGCGCGCAAGGCTGGCGAGGCCGAAGCGGCGGCGCCTGTCGAGGCACCTGCTGCTGCCCCGGTCGAGGCTCCGGCTGCCGAGGCTGCCGCGCCCGCGCCTGCTCCAGCTCCGGTCGAAGCGCCCGTCGCCGCACCGGCCGAACCTGCCGAGGCCGAAGCGCCAGCTGCCGCAGAACCCGCCGCGCCCGCGCCGCGCCGCTTCACTCCGGTGGTGGCGCCGAAGCGGCCCGAACAGCCGGCCAAGAAGCCCGCGCATGCCCCGCGCGACAAGGGGGCGGGCGACCGCCGCCAGGCCGGCAAGCTCACTGTCACCCGCGCGCTCAACGAGGACGAAGGCGCCCGCGCCCGCAGTCTCGCGGCGCTCAAGCGCGCCCGCGAGAAGGAGCGCCGTGCGCACTTCGCAGGGCAGTCGCAGCCGCGTGAAAAGCAGGTCCGCGATGTTGTGGTGCCTGAGGCGATCACGGTGCAGGATCTGGCCAACCGCATGGCCGAAAAAGCCGCGGATCTGGTCAAGGCACTGTTCAAGATGGGCATGATGGTCACCATCAACCAGACCATCGACCAGGATACCGCCGAGCTGCTCGTCACTGAATTCGGCCACAATATAAAGCGCGTGTCGGAGTCGGATGTCGACATCGACACCGCCGCCGACGTGGATACCGAGGAATCGCTGCAGCCGCGTGCCCCCGTTGTCACGATCATGGGCCACGTCGACCACGGCAAGACCAGCCTGCTCGACGCGCTGCGCGGCACCGACGTGGTGCGCGGCGAGGCCGGCGGCATCACGCAGCACATCGGCGCCTATCAGATCAAGACCAAGGCCGGTGACCTGATCACCTTCCTCGATACCCCGGGCCACGAAGCCTTCACCGAAATGCGCATGCGCGGTGCCAACGTCACCGACATCGTCATTCTGGTGGTGGCAGCGGACGACGGGATCATGCCGCAGACGATCGAGGCCATCAATCACACCAAGGCCGCGGGCGTGCCGATGATCGTCGCGATCACCAAGGCCGACAAGCACGAGGCCAACCCGCAGAAGATCCGCGAGCGCTTGCTCGAGCACGAGATCGTGGTCGAGGAAATGTCGGGCGATGTGCAGGATGTCGAGGTTTCGGCCAAGACCGGCATGGGCATGGACGACCTGATCGAGAAGATCCTGCTCCAGGCCGAACTGCTCGAACTGCGCGCCAATCCGGACCGTGCGGCGGAAGCGACCGTGATCGAGGCCAAGCTCGACAAGGGCAAGGGTCCGCTGGCGACCGTGCTGGTCAATCGCGGCACGCTCAAGGTCGGCGATATTCTCGTCGTCGGCACCCAGTCGGGCCGCGTCCGCGCGATGCTCGACGACAAGGGCCGCCAGATCAAGGAAGCGCCGCCTTCGCTGCCGGTCGAAGTGCTCGGCCTCGGCGGCGTGCCGATGGCCGGCGATACGCTGACCGTGGTGGAGAACGAGGCCCGCGCCCGCGAGGTCGCCGCCTACCGCCAGGAACGCGCGACGGCCAAGCGCACCGCGCAGGCACCGACGAGCCTCGAGAACATGTTCTCGGCGCTGGCGGCCAAGCAGACCGTCATCGAGTATCCGGTGGTGGTGAAGGCCGACGTTCAGGGTTCGACCGAAGCGATCGTCAATGCGCTCAACCGCATTTCGACCGACGAGATCAAGGTGCGCATCCTCGCCTCGGGCGTGGGCGCGATTACCGAAAGCGACGTCAACCTCGCGCAGGCGAGCGGCGCGCCGATCATCGGCTTCAACGTCCGCCCCAATGCCAAGGCGCGCGAACTGGTCGAACGCTTCAAAGTGCGCATGAAGTACTTCGACGTGATCTATCAGCTCACCGACGACATCCGCCTCGAAATGGCCGGCCAGCTCGGGCCGGAGCGGATCGAGACCGTGGTCGGCCGTGCCGAGGTCAAGGAAGTGTTCCCCGCGGGCAAGCGCGACAAGGCTGCGGGTCTGCTCGTGGTCGAGGGCTTCATTCGCAAGGGCATCAACGCCCGCCTTACCCGTCAGGACGTCATCATTTCGCAGACCGTCATCCACTCGCTGCGCCGCTTCAAGGACGACGTGCCGGAAGTGCGTGCCGGTCTCGAATGCGGTGTGGTGCTGGCCGATACGAACGACGTGAAGCCGGGCGACCAGCTTGAAGTCTTCGAGGTCGAGGAGCGCGTGCGGACGCTGTAATCCAGGGGCTCTGGTGTGGCGGGACTGCCATTGTGGTGGCAGTTCCGCTTTTCATTCCGCCCGGCACAAGGGACTGACGGTATTCGATTCCATTGATCACGCCCTTTCCGAGGTCGCTACCAGCGACAGAAGGGAAGGTGATTTGTGTGGAATTGAATACAGTCGTGATTCTGGTGATCGGCGTTGCCACCCTCGTAGTCGGCATCGTCGGTCTGATAGTCAAGCTCATTGAGCTCGGCCGGAAATAAACCGGTGAGGGGGTTGGCGCTGCAACGCCAGCCCCCGAAACGAAAAGAACCCGGACGCTGCAACGTCCGGGTTCCGGGTAGGTGAAGTGGAACTTCTACCGTCGTGATGCCCGTTGTATTGCATGGATTGGCCAAAAAATCAAGATGCCGCGCTACGTAGCACTGCTGGGTTCGATCAACGTAGGCGGCAATCGCCTCTCGATGGCGGAGCTGCGTGAGGCGTTCGAGCGGGAAGGACTGGAGCAGGTCGAGACCGTGATCGCCAGCGGCAACGTGCTGTTCGAGCATGAGGAGCGCCCGGCCGAGGGCCTTGCCGAAATGCTCGAATGGATCGTCGAGGACCGCTTCGGCTTTCGCTCGATGGTGGCGGTGCTGGGCAAGGCGGAATTGCGCAGCGCGATCGAGGACAATCCGTTTACCGGCGACGGTGCGGACGCGAATGTCCATACCATGTTCCTCGATGGCGAGGTCGATCCGGCGCAGTTTCGCGTGCTGGTGACCGATCAGGCGGCGCGCGGCCCTGAAAGGCTCGCCATGGGGCCACGTGCTCTCTATATCGATTTCGTCGAAGGCGTTTCGGCCAGCCGGATGACGGGCGCGTTCCTCGAACGCAGGCTCGGTCGGCGCGGCACGGCGCGCAATGTACGCTCGCTCGCCCGCATTCTGGCGAAGATGGGCTGAAGGACCAGGACCAGATGGCAAAGCAGCCCGCATCCCCCGAAACCCGCTCGGTCCGCCTGCTCAAGGTGGGCGAGCAGGTGCGCCATATCCTCTCGGAACTGCTGATGCGGCAGGAAGTGCATGACGAGGTGCTGACCGCGCATTCGGTTTCGGTCACCGAAGTGCGCATGTCGCCCGATCTTCGCCACGCGACCGCCTATATCAAGCCGCTGCTCGGCGCGAACGAGGAAGCTGTGCTGAAGGCACTGCGGACGAACACCGCATTCTTCCAGAAGGAAGTCGCCCAGCGGCTGCGCCTCAAGTACGCGGCCAAGGTCAAGTTTCTGGCGGATGAGAGCTTTGATGTGGCGAGCCATATCGACAGGCTGCTCGCCGATCCGCGCGTGGCGCGCGATATCACAGAGGAAGAGGCCTAGTTCGGCACCATCCGCGCGCGGATCGTGACATTGACCATCGCGCCGATGATGATCGGATAGGCGGTCATGCCGAACTGGCGGCGATCGATCACGCCGGTGCCGACGATCGAGATCGGCTGCGTGCCGCCGGTGGAGAAGGGCGGGACGGAAAAGGTCACGTTGAGCTGGATCGGGCGGGTAATGCCGCGTGCGGTGATCAGACCTTCGACATCGGCTGTCTTGTCACCCGTCATCTTCAGGCGCTTGCCGACGAAACGCACCGTCGGGTGGCGGGCGACGTCGAAGAAGCTTTTTCCTTTCAACGTCTTGGTCTGCGAATCTCCGGTCGTCAGTGTCCGCGCGTCGATATCGACCACCATGTCGAGCGCTTCGAGATCGGCGAACGACAGATTGAATGTGCCCGACATGTCCGGGAATTTCGCGGTCTTGGAGGCAATGCCGAGGAAGGCGACCTTGGCATCGACCCGGCTTGCGCTCTTGTCGATCACATAGCGCAAGTCTCCCGCCGCGCCTTGTGCCGGCTGGAGCATCGCCAGCAGCGCGGCAAGTATGATCAGCAGACGGGGCAGCAGGCGGCGCATGGAAATCCTTCTGGCGGATGCTGGGTGAACGGAGCGTGACAATGCTTCAACGGATGCGGAAGGATGGTTCATTCGCCGCGAATTTGCCGGCGCGGCCACGAGGGGGTGCTTGGCTTTCCCCGCGCAATGCCTATGTGAGCGTGGCTATGGCAATCCTCCCTTTCCGCCACTTCGCTGCTCGGAGCACCGCGCGATGAGCGTTCCAGAGCTCTATGTCCCGCTCGAGGAAGGCGATCTGAGCCTTGAACTGCTGCGCGAGGATCACCGCGAGGGCCTGCGCGCGGCTTGCGCCGAGGACAGTGAGATCTGGGAGATTTATCCCTTCTGCTACGTGGGGGAGTATTTCGATCCGCAGTTCGACAGCCTGCTGGCGGGTGCGCCGGGGCGCCGCGTCTATGCCGTGATCAAGGACGGCACTATTGTCGGGATGACGGCGTGGATCGCGTTCGGCGATGCAGGCTGGTCGATCGAGATCGGCAACAGCTTCATCGTGCCTGCGCTGCGCAGCACCGGCTTCAACCGGCGGCTGAAGCGGCTGATGTTGGGCCATGCCTTCGCCTGCGGACATGAGCGCGTGGTGTTCAAGGTCGACGTGATCAACACGCGCAGCCGCGCCGCCGTGCGCAAGCTGGGCGCGGTGGAGGAAGGCGTCATGCGCCGCGAACGCAAGACCTGGACGGGCCGCGTGCGCGATACCGTGATCTACGGCTTGCTGCGGGAAGACTGGCTGGCGGCGCGCGCGTGAACAGTACGCTCTATCTGATCGCCACGCTGGTGGTGCCGATGGTCTTCGCCATCGTGTTCCACGAGATTGCGCATGGCTGGGCCGCGCGGGCGCTTGGCGATCCGACGGCCTATGAGCGCGGGCGGCTGAGCCTCAACCCGCTGCGCCATGTCGATCCGATGGGCACACTGATCCTGCCGGGCATGCTCAAGCTGCTCGGGCTGCCGGTGTTCGGCTGGGCCAAGCCGGTGCCGGTGAGCTATGCGCGGCTGCGCAGCCCCAAGCGCGACATGGCGCTGGTCGCGGCGGCGGGCCCGCTGACCAACTTCATGCTGGCGGCCTTGTCGGCGGTCGCGTTCGGGTTGCTGCTGCGCCAGGTAGGTCCGCAGGAGGTGCCGGGGCCGAGCTTCCTGTTCCTGGCCGACAACCTCAAGAACTTCATTGCGATCAATGTGTTCCTTGGCACGTTCAATCTGCTGCCGCTGCCGCCCTTCGATGGCTCGCGCATTGTGCGCGGGCTCGCTCCGGAGGCCGGAGTGCGGCTGCTCGACCGGATCGAACCAGTGGGCATTCCGCTGTTCATGATCGTGTTCATCGTGCTGCCATGGGCCTTTCCGGGGCTGCACATCGTCGACCGTCTGGTTGGCCCGCCGATGGAATGGATGCTCTCGCAGTTCGAGCACATCGTCGCGCTGGTGGCCGGGCCGGAGCTCGATTGAGCGCGCCGGGCATGGTCAATGGCTGGATCATTCTCGACAAGCCGCATGGCCTCGGCTCGACGCAGGCCGTGGGGGCGGTGAAGCGCAACTTGCGCGAGGCGGGCTATGGCAAGGTCAAGGTCGGCCATGGCGGCACGCTCGATCCGCTGGCGACGGGGGTGCTGCCGATCGCGCTGGGCGAGGCGACCAAGCTGTGCGGGCGGATGCTCGATGCGAGCAAACAATATGCTTTCACTGTGCGCTTCGGGACCGAGACCGATACGCTCGATCTGGAAGGCAAGGTGATCGCGCAGAGCGACGTGCTGCCTACACTGGCGGCGATCGAAGCAATTCTACCGCACTTCACCGGCCCAATCGAGCAAGTGCCGCCTGCCTACTCTGCCATCAAGGTGGACGGCGAGCGAGCTTATGACCGGGCGCGAGCAGGTGAAACATTGGCGCTGAAATCTCGGCAGGTGACCATAGATCGTCTGGCCCGGGTAAGCAGGAACCGGACTGACGATCCTTGGGGTATCCTCTGGAGCCAATCATCTTCTGGCGAATTTGTTGAGGAAATCACGCTCATCGCCGATGTTTCGAAGGGAACCTACATTCGAAGCCTCGCGCGGGACATCGCGTTGGCCCTTGGCTCGGTTGGTCATGTGACGATGCTTCGGCGAATGTGCGCTGGGCCGTTTGCCTTCCCCGAGGCGATTTCGCTGGACAAATTGAACGAGGTGGGTAAGGGCGCACCCCTTGAACACGTACTCTTGCCGCTGGAGGCAGGGCTGGTCGACATCCCGGCTCTTGACCTTTCGCCCGAGCAGGCAAGAGCGGTCCG
>NZ_JAIEPN010000157.1 GCF_019748365.1 Novosphingobium sp. | reverse complement strand
TTCATCTCTTACCGACCATCACCCGTTGACAGCAGCCTTCGGAGGGCAGCGCTCTATCCAGCTGAGCTACGGGTGCGTGGGGGAACCGCCTAGCAGCGCCGCGCGCGGCATTCCAGCGGTTTGTGGCTAGCGGACAATAACCGAAGGTTCGTCGTTTAGCGATTTGGTAGCGGGCGCTGGCGTATTCTGCCGTGCATGGCTGCTCGTCCGCCCTCCTCCGATGCGAATCGCGCTGCCGTCCGCGCAGGGGCGAGCCAGATGGCGATGAAATGGACCGCCGTGCACGAAGCGGCAGCGGCGGTCGGTGAACTGGCCGGGATCGCGCCCGAGTTTCGCACGCCAGAAGTCCGCAATTTTCCGGCAATCATGCGCGATACGGGCGGCTGGCGGTATCGACTCGCCGAGCAGGGCGTGGATGATCTGGCGGCGATTCTCCAGCCTGGCCTTGCCGCACTGCTGGCGCTGCACGGCAGCGGCGCGCCCGCCGGGGCGGCGGCGCTGGCGCTGTGGCAGGAGTTCCACACCGCCCGCGCGGGATTGCTGGCACTGATCCCGCCGCTGGGGATCGAGCGGTAGCGCAGTGCGCGCTTCCATTGTTCCATTTTTGTTCTTAAGCTTGGGCCATGCTCGATTCGGCCCTTCCTTCTGGATCTCCCAACCCTGCCGCCCTAAACTCTGGCGCCCCAAACTCTGGCGCCCCAAACTCTGGCGAACGTGAGGCGCAGGCCGTCGCGCGCGGGATCGGCCGCCTGTTTGCGCGAAACGGGATCTGGTGCCTGGCCGAAATGCCGCTGCGCTCCGGCCGGCGGGCGGACCTGATGGGGATCGATGGCAAGGGCCGCATCGTGATCGTGGAGATCAAGGTGGCGCGCGCCGACCTGCTCGGCGATGCCAAGTGGCCGGATTACCTCGAATATTGCGACCGGTTCTATTGGGGCCTTGCCCCGCATCTCGACCGGGCGTGCCTCGAAACCCCGGCATTCCGGCCGGACTTGTGCGGGGTGATCGTGGCGGACGGCTATGACGCCGAGATTCTGCGTCCGGCGCCCAGCCTGCCGCTTGCCGCCGCACGCCGCAAGACCGAGACCGAGCGGCTGGCGCGCGCGGCACTGCGGCGGTTCACCGTGGCGGGCGATCCGCATTGCGCCGGGTGGGGCGAAGAGGCCTAGATCGCGCCCGCGGTCGCAAGCAGCAGCCACAGGCCGAGCACCGCGAACAGGAGCGCGGCGACCGTGCGCACCACGCCGAGCGGGACGCGCTTCACCAGTTCGCCGCCGAGCAGGACCGCAGGCACGTTTGCCAGCATCATGCCAAGCGTGGTGCCCGCCGTGACGCCAAGCGCATCGTGGAAGCGCGCGCCCAAGGCGATCGTGGCGACCTGCGTCTTGTCCCCCATCTCGACGATGAAGAATGCGATGAGCGTGGTGAGGAAGGCGCCGCCGCGCGAGACGGCAGGTGCCTCGTCGTCGTCGAGCTTGTCGGGCACCAGGGTCCAGGCAGCCATGGCGAGGAAGCCGATTGCGACGGCATAGCGGAAGGCGGGCCCGTCGAACCAGCCCGCCGCGAGCGATCCCGCCATCGCGGCGAGGAAGTGGTTGGCGAGCGTGGCGACAAGGATGCCGAGCACGACCGGCACGGGCCGCTTGAACCGCGCGGCAAGCACGATGGCGAGGAGCTGCGTCTTGTCGCCGATTTCGGCGAGTGCGACGATCGCGGTGGAAGTGAACAGGGCTTCGAGCATGGCTGCGTTCCGGGGCCGGGCGAGAAGGTCGAGACAACGGCACCGGATATCCCCCGCCCGGCCGGACAGGAAGATCAGGTGCCATTGGTCTCGCCCGGCAGGTGGAAGCGGGGTCGCTCCATCCCTGCCGCTTGCGCCATGGCCTCTCGGCCAAGCATGTTGACGCGCCAGAACGATCTGGCAAGGGGCTGCGCGCGGAACGCGCAGCGGCTACTCCCCAAGTGACAGCGGCGGCTCTAGGGTGCTCGCGTTGGCAACGCAACACGCGACTGGACGGCCCCTGCGATTTCTGTATTCGTTCGTACATAGCACCAATCGGCCGACCTGACCGCGGGAGGTGGTGCGCACCTGACCTGTGGAAGCGACTTTGACCCGAAGAGCACTCCCGACACTGGCGGCCCTGGCGGCGCTGCCCTTCGCCGCACCTGCCATGGCGAAGCCCAGCCCGCTGGCCGAGGCGCTGGGGGCGCCGGATGACCTGTCGATCAGCGCCACCGTGCGCGCGCGGGCCGAGGGGATCGACGGACAGTTCCGCCCGAGCCCGGCGGCCGCCGATTCGATGGTCTCGCTGCGCACCACGCTCGCCATCGAATACGATGCGGGGCCGGTGCGCTTCGGCGGCGAGCTGTGGGATGCGCGCGCCTATGGCGAGGGGCCAGCCTCGAGCATCACGACATCCGACGTCAACACGCTGGAACTGGTGCAAGCCTATGCCAAGGTCGAACTGGGCGACTGGAAAAAAGGCGCGAAAGGGGGGCGCGGCCTGTTGACGCTGGGCCGCCAGACCATGGACATCGGCTCGCGGCGCCTTGTCGCACGCAACCGCTTTCGCCAGACGACCAACGGCTTCACCGGCGTGAACCTTGAATGGACCACCCACGGCGGCGCGCGGCTGCAAGCGTTCTGGACGCTGCCGCAGATCCGCCTCCCCGACGATGCGCAAGGGCTGCAGGACAACACGGTCAAGTTCGACCTCGAGACCACGCGGGTTCAGTTCTTCGGCGCGCATGCCACCTTGCCGCGCGTGCTGGGCGGAACGCTGGAGACTTATGGCTACAGGCTTGCCGAGCAGGATGGCGACAACCGGCTGACGCGCAACCGCCGCCTGTGGACCCTCGGCGCGCGGGCCTTCGCCCGGCCGCAAGCGGGCAAGTGGGACCACGACGTCGAGGGCGCGTATCAGTTCGGCACCGCGCGGCGCAGCACTTCAGCGGCGGATATGACCGACCTCGATGTCTCGGCGTGGTTCCTTCACGCCGAAGCGGGCTACACGCTGAAGGCCACATGGAAGCCGCGCCTTGCAGCGCTGTTCGATGCGGCGAGCGGCGATGGCGGCAGAGCCGGGCACTATGGCCGCTTCGATACGCTCTATGGCGCGCGGCGCTTCGATTTCGGGCCGACGGCGCTCTACGGCGCCTTGCAGCGGACCAATATCATTGCACCGGGGCTGCGGCTGGAAGCGGAGCCGGACAGGGGGACCGACGTGATGCTCTCCTACCGCGCGCTGTGGCTCGAAAACCCGCGCGATGCCTTTGCGACGACCGGTGTGCGCGATGCGAGGGGCGCTTCGGGGCGCTTTGCCGGGCACCAGGCCGAGGCGCGGCTGCGGCATTGGCTGGTGCCCGCTCTGCTGCAGGCCGAAACCGGCGGCGCGGTGCTGTTCAAGCAGGGGTTCTTGCGCGACGCCCCCAATGCGCCTGCCAGCGGCAACAGTGTCTACGGCTATTTCGACCTGACGCTGACGCTCTGAAGCCGCTCGCCCAGGGCGCCGAGGATGGCGTGCTTCTCTCGCGCCGTGGCGCTGGGCCAGACCATGATTTCCTCGATCGTGCGCGCACAGCCGCGGCAGAGCTTCGTGAACGGATCGAGCGTGCAGGTGCCGGTGCAGGGGCTGGGGGGATGGTCCATCAGCGCTTCTCGGCGGCCAGCCGGCTCATCAGCAGCGCGGCGCGCTTGGCCTGAAGGTTGAGGCTCTTGAGATCGACGGTCTCGGCCGGGGTATGGTCGCCCTTGCTGGCGGGGCCGAGGCCGACGAGGCCCGGCACATCGGCGGCGACGAAGCTGATATCGCCCGCGCCGCGCTTGAGCGGATCGAGCGGCGCCATCGCCGGCAGGCCGAGCGCGGCGTTCACTGCGTTGAGTTTCGCCAGCAGCGCGCGGTTGGCATCCGTCGGCGCCATCGGCGGGTAGCCATCCTCAAACACGATCTTGCCCGAGGCGCCGGGGAAGCCGCGCGCGACGATCGCGGCCATCTTCTCCTGCGCGCGGGTGTTCTGTTCGCCCGAGAGGGTTCGCAAGTCGCCGCGCGCGATGGCCTTGGCGGGGATGATGTTGGTCTTGCCCGCGGCGCTGACGTGCGCCTGATCGGCGGCGAGCGCGGCTTCGGCGCCGCCCGCGATCATGCCGACATTGAGCGTGAGATTGGGCTCGGGCACTTCGGCGCGGATCGCGGCGAGCATGCGCGCGAGGGCATAGATCGCGCCATCGCCATCGGCGCCGAACACGCCGCTGGAGTGGCCGGACTTGGCGGTAACCTCGATCGTCCAGCTATAGGCCGAGCGGCGGGCGATCGAGCCCATGTCGACGAGTTTGCCGTCCGGACCCACATCGCGGGCAAGGCCTTCGAAATCGAGAGCGACATCGGCCTTCTTGCCCTCTGCAATGAGATCGGCGCGTGCAGCGGACTGCGGTTCGCCCGCGTCTTCCTCGTCGCCGGTGAGGTAGGCGACCACATTCGCGCCCTTGAGCGTACCCGCTGCCGCCATCGCGCGCAGCGCGGCCAGCATGGCGACCACTCCGCCCTTGTTGTCCGCAACACCGGGGCCGGAGGCAAAGGCGCCGTTGCGGGTGAAGGTCTGGAACGGCGAATCGGGTTCGAACACCGTATCGAGGTGGCCGATCAGCAGCAGGCGCTTGGTGCCGGGCTTGCCGGTGTGGACGGCAACGAGGTGCCCGGCACGACCGGTCTGCTCCATCGGCAGCCACTTCACGGTGAACCCCAGCGCCTCAAATTCGGGCCGCACCATCTCCGCCACGGCCTTGACGCCGGCGATATTGCGCGAGCCGGAGTTCTGATTGACCAGCTTTTCAAGCAGCGCGAGATCGCGTGCCTCGTTTGCCGCGACAGTCGCGGCCATGCGCTTTTCGGGCCCGGTCAAAGCCGGCGCCGCGCGCGCGCTGGCGGAGAGCAGGAGCGAGGCGGCGAGGAGCGCGGTGGCGAGGCGGTGGTGCATGGCTTGGTGATAGAACGAGAGCCCCGCACTTGGAAAGCCTGCAACCCCTCCGCGCAATTTCCTTGCTTTCCTGCGCAATTGCGCTTAAGTGCCCCACCAGCAGGACTGGCGAGCGGACTTTCCGCCGCAGGCCCGGGCAAGCGTGAGGTCCGCCGTTTCAGGGCGTGTACCCGCCCCGGCTGAACGGCTGCTTCGCTTGGCTTCCCCTTCACGCATGGGTCGCATGGTCGACCACTTGCCTTTCGCGCGCCGCATCCTTGCCGCGCGCGCCATTCCGATTGGATTCAACATGTCTTATTTCAGCGATCTCGGCCTTGCCGAGCCGATCCTCCACGCGCTTGAAGCCAAGGGTTATACCGACCCGACGCCGATCCAGCGCCAGGCCATTCCCGCTCTCCTCGAAGGCCGCGACCTCCTTGGCATCGCGCAGACCGGCACCGGCAAGACCGCCGCTTTCGCGCTGCCCTCGCTCCACCGCCTTGCGGCAGACATGAAGCCGCGCAAGCCCGCATCGTGCCGCATGCTGGTGCTTTCGCCCACGCGCGAACTGGCCGCGCAGATTGCCGAGAACATTGCGGCTTATGCCAAGAACCTGCGCCTCACCGTCGATTGCGTGTTCGGCGGCGTGCCGGTGGGCAAGCAGGCCCGCCGCCTCGTGCCGGGCTGCGATATCCTCGTTGCGACGCCGGGCCGCCTGCTCGATCTGATCGACCAGCGCGCGCTGACGCTCAGCCGGGTCGAGATCTTCGTGCTCGACGAAGCCGACCAGATGATGGACCTCGGCTTCATCCATGCGCTGAAGCGCGTGGCGAACCTGCTGCCCAAGGACCGGCAGAGCCTGTTCTTCTCCGCGACGATGCCCAAGGCGATCGCGGATCTGGGCAAGCAGTTCATCAACAACCCGGTGCGCGTGGAAGTGACGCCGCAGGCGAGCACCGCCGAGCGCGTCGAGCAGTTCGTGACCTTCGTCAATCAGGCCGAGAAGCAGGCGCTGCTGACATTGCGCATCCGCGCGCTGCTGGCCGATGGCAAGCTTGACCGCGCGCTGGTCTTCACCCGCACCAAGCACGGTGCGGACCGCGTGGTGCGCCACTTGTCTGCCGCCTCGATCAGCGCCCGCGCGATCCACGGCAACAAGAGCCAGGCGCAGCGCACCGCCGCGCTTGACGCGTTTCGTCAGGGTTCCTGCCCGATCCTCGTCGCCACCGATATCGCCGCACGCGGGATCGACGTGAGCGGGGTGAGCCACGTGTTCAACTTCGAACTGCCCAACGTGGCCGAGCAGTATGTCCACCGCATCGGCCGCACCGCGCGTGCGGGTGCCGATGGCGAGGCGATCAGCTTCTGCGCGCCGGACGAGAAGCCCTACCTCAGGGACATCGAGAAGCTGACGGGCATCAAGCTGATGCCGCTGCCGCTGCCGGAAGGCTTCCTCGCCGAGGCCGCGAAGCTCCCCGCCGTCAGCCGCAAGCCCGAGGAAGCCGAGCGCGATGCGCGCCGCGATGATCGCGATGCACGCGGGCGCGGTGGCAACCGCGGCGGTGGCGGTGAGCGCCGCCGCGACGAC
>NZ_JAIEPN010000206.1 GCF_019748365.1 Novosphingobium sp. | reverse complement strand
GGCGAAAAGGGCAAGGCGGTGGGCAGCCTTGCCCTTGTCAGGCAGGGATCAGATCCAGAGATCGAACGCCGCACCTGGCCCCGCGGGCACGGGGATCTGCAGGCTCGCGCTTTCGGCAATGACGAGGTCATCGAAGCCGAAGTTGTCCGCCGTCTTGGGGTCGCCATCGTCGACCGAGAAGGTCAGCCGCCGCGCATCGTGCAGCGCCGCATCGAAATCGACCCGCACGTTCTGCCCCAGAATACCCAGCCTCACCGTCTGCGTACCGATCAGGTGCTCGCCTGCCGTATCGTCGTAGGCCTTGATCGTCAGCGTCTGGTAATCGCGCCAGCCCGAGGCGAAGTTGGCCGAGACCGGCGTGAACGGCAGCTCGCGGGAAAGGCTGGCGGGCGTACCCGCTGGTCCTTCACGCGCACCGGTCTCTTCCCTGCCCAGTCCTTCGAGGATGATGAAGCTCTGCGTCCCGCTCGTCGGGCTATAGCCGATCGGACCAGAATAGCTCTTGTTGTTGATCGCCACATGGTCCCACTGGAACCCGTGGTAGCCATCAACCACTTCGCGCGCCGCCTCGGTGAACACGGCAAAGTCATCGGCATTCAGCGAGAAGCGGTCCGTCCCCGCATCGTACCCGCCCTCCAACTGGCGCACCGTGTCAACCGTCTTGTCGGCAAACTTGATGAACTCGATGTCGCGCAGCGTTTCGACATCGCCGGTCTTGCTGTCGGTCAGGCGGTAGGCGGTCGCCTCGATCTTCTCGATCGTGTAGTCCGCGAACTTGCCCGAAAGCACGGCCAGATCGGTGCCCTTCCCGCCTTCCAGGCTGTCGCTGCCCTTGCCGCCGATGAGGATGTCATCCCCCGCGCCGCCGACCAGGGTGTCGCTGCCCTTGCCGCCGGCCAGCGTGTCATCGCCGCCAAGGCCCACCACGGTATCGCCGGTATCGGTGCCGAACAGCGTGTCGGCCCCGGCGCTGCCCTCGTGATAGACATCGTGCCCGGTGACATAGGCCGCAACGCCGATGCTGGGATGCTCCGCGTCGGTATCGAGCAGGGTCGCGGCCGGCTTCCCGTCCTTGATCTCGACCACATAGATCGACCCGGCCTGCCGCGCGAGCAGGTCCACATTGCCGATCCCCTTGATCCCGGCGGTGGAGAGATCGACCGTCACCGTGCGATCCTTGGCATCGGCTGCCCAGACGCTGACCAGCAGCTTGTCACCCGCCGCGTTGATGCGGGCAAGCGCATGCACCGGCTGGGTCACCCGGTCGACTTCCACGCCGTTCTCGAGGACGCGCAGATCGTAGTCGGGATAGATCTTCGCGCCTTCCGGCAGGTCGTTCTGCCAATACTGCTTGTAGGGCCCCGCCACGAGGCGGCCTTCGAGAATGAAATCGTCCAGCCAGGTGAAGGCGGCGTGGACTTGCCCGAGCGTGGTGATCTGGTCGAGCGCGTCGGCACGGTCTGCGGTATTGACGTCACCGCCATCACGCCGCGTTTCGTCGAGGTTGTACGAGCCAGCATTCGCCCCCGTGGCACCGGTCAGGTACATCAGCTTCAGGAAACCGGCATAGCTCTTGTACTGGGCATCGGTCGAGAACGGGTCCCACCAGCCCGAGGCGACGAAGTTGTAGGCATTGTGCTTGCCCAGATCGATCTGCTCCGCAACCGCATTGAGCAGCTTGCGCACGATGTTGGATTCGCCAACCCAACCGGTATTGTTGCTGCTGTAGTAGGATTCACCCACCGGTGTTGTGCTGAACGAGTCCGCCGTCTTGCTGTAGTCGAAGCCCCAGCCATAGTACCCGCCATAGCGACCACGATCCTGCGACCCGCTGTTGATATAGTAGATGAACTCCTCGAGCTCGGGCACTGCCGCCAGCACGGCGTCCTTCACCGGGCCGTGAATGCGCACAGCCTGATCAGTAGCGTACTGGTAAAGATCGTAATGCTCCCACGGCACATCGATCGCGCTGGCATCGATGTTGGCGATGTAGTTCGTGCCCAGCTGCGCCGCGATCGCCGGATTGTTGATCCAGCTGAGATAGGCAAAATTGATCGGCGCAGGCCCCCATTCACCCTGGTCGATCACGTAGTCGATCTTGGTTCCCAGCTTCTGGAGCTCGGTATCGATCGCCTTGACCTTGGTCGCCCAATAGTCCGCAACGAGCTGCCAGGTTTCCTGCGGGAGCAGGTTGTTCCAGGTGTACTGGCCGTTCGGCTTCCCGTCGGCGCCCAGCGCCGGAACGAACAGCTGCTGCGCTGCCGCCTCGACTGCCGCATCCGCCGGCACGAACTTCCCGTCGCGCCAGGTGCCGACATCGCGGTTGAGATAGACGCGGATCTTGGCATCCGGGCTCTGGTTGAGTTCGTTGAGGAACGCATACCACGCCCCGTCCGGCTTGCCCGCCAGAATGTTCGGCCCCAGCCGCGAGTCCGTCTCCAGCGCATAGCCCCACGCGTCCGCCAGCGCGACGCGGCCATCGGTCAGCGGGTCGTAATACCCGAACGTGGTGAGGGCATCGAGCTTGGTGTCGGGATTGAACACCGGGCGGATCACGTGATCGGAGCGCAGATACTCACCCGCGCTCAGGATCTCGGCTGGCAGGTTCGCGCGCCCATCCGCAGCCGGTGTCACATCCACATTGACCTTCGCACTTGCGGTCGCACCCGAAGGATCAGCCACGGTCAGCGTGAAGCCGCCATCGGCGCCGCTGCCGGGGGTGAACAGCACGCTCCCGTCCGGCGCGATGCTCACCGTGCCGCCGCTCGCGTCCTTCACGCCGACGATCTTGAGCGCATCGCCATCGACGTCCTTCGCCGCGCCGAGCAGGTCCGCCGCCGTGTAGATCGCCGTCGAGCCCTGCTTCGCGCTCACCGCCTGCTCGGCCAGCACCGGCGCATCGTTCACCGCGGTGATATCGATCACTGCCTTGGTCGTCGCGGTCAGGCCGTTGCCGTCCGCCACCGTCAGGGTGAAGGCGCCCGCGCCCTTGCCGTTGAGATCGGCGGCGGGGTTGAACTGCACCGATCCATCCGCGCCCAGCACCGCCGTGCCGCCGCTCGCATCGGTCACCGAAACGATCTTGAGCGGCGAGCCGGTTGGCGATTTCCACCCCGCGAGGAGGTCCGCCGCGGTGAAGCTGCGCGGCGCATCCTCGTTGATCACCGCCTTGGGATCAGGCCCGCTCAGCGATCCGATCAGGTCGATCTTGTGGAACACCGTGCTCGTCGCGCCTGCCGCATCGCGCACCTTGATCGTGAAACCGGCCACGTCATCGCCCGTCAGCCCCGCCTTGGGCACGAAGCGGATCGTGCCATCGGCCTGCAGCCGCGCGCTGCCGCCCACCACATTGCTGATGCCCACCACCCTGAAGGCATCGCCCTCCACGTCGAACGCGCCCTGCAGCACATCGGCCTGGCTGAAGATCTTCGTCGCGCCCGGCGCCAGCACGAAGTTCTGCTGCACCAGCGTCGGCGCATCGTTCACCGCCCGGATGTCGATCAGCGCCGTCGCCGTCGCGGTTTTCCCCGTGGCGTCGGTGATCGTATAGGTAATGCTCGCCGCGCCCGTGCCGTTGAGATTGGCATCGGGGCGGAAGACCCAGCCGCCCTTCCCGTCCTCGATCAACCGGCCGCCGGTCACCTTGTCGATGGAGGCGATCTTGAGCGGAGTCCGCTCCGGATCGCGCCAACCCGAAAGCAGATCGGCATTCGAAATCGCGCGGTCGGTATCCTCACGCAGACTGAACGTGCGTGATCGGCCTGTCGGCGCAAGGTCTGCCACAGCAAGGGCGCGGGCAGCAGGAGAGGAAAGGCTGGACGAAGACGTGGGCATGGCGGTCCTCTAGGCACACGATCGCACGGCGAAAATCGCGGCGCGACGGAACGGAAATCGCCGCTGGATGCGACCCCGTGTCAGCACCCCCGGCCCGCCAACCTTTCGTCAATCTTGATGAACAGTAGGTAACAATCGCACGATAATTCGCCGTTAACCACAGAATTTTGATCAGATATCATCTATGCGGGACGCGGAATAACGCCTTTTCCATCCAGATTGGATGTTTATTCATCAAGTTTGTCTACTTGTAATTTCAGGGTCAGCGAATGCGACCACGCTCCTCCCCCCGCGCCAGTTCCATCCCCGGACTCCGCCCAGTGGCCATCCGCAAATTCGCCGCTAGGATGCTGCGCAAACAGAACCGATGGAGAGACATGCCATGACTGAACTTGCCGGCCGCATTGCCCTCGTCACCGGCGCCTCGCGCGGCATCGGCGAGGCGTCTGCCCGCGCCCTCGCCGCGCTGGGCGCGCGCGTTATCGTCACCGATCTGGCCGCGCCCGAGGAATTGGCAGAGCAGATCGGCGGCCTCGCCCGCGCGCATGATGTGACCGAAGAGCAGAGCTGGATCGACACCATGGCCTTCGCCCGCGAAGCCGCCGGCGGGCTCGACATTCTGGTCAACAATGCCGGGCTGTTCCTGGCGAAACCCCTCACCGAAACCACGCTCGAAGACTGGCGCCGCCTCCACACCGTCAATGTCGAAGGCGTGTTCCTCGGCTGCAAGCACGCCGTCCCGCTCCTGGCCGAGCGTGCGAACCTGTGGACCGGCGGTACTTCGATCATCAACCTGTCCTCGGTCGCCGGCCTTGTCGGCAGCCCGCTGGTCAGCTGCTACAACGCCAGCAAGGGCGCGGTCCGTCTCTTCACCAAGGGCGTGGCGGTAGAACTCGCCCCATCACGCATCCGCTGCAATTCGATCCACCCCGGGATCATCGAAACCGACATGGGCCGCGATCTCGTCTCCCAGTTCGCCGCGGCCACCGGCACCGGGGAAAACGACACCCGCGCCAGCTTCTCCAACCTCCACCCGCTCGGCCACTTCGGCGTGCCCCAGAACATCGCCGACGCGGTCACCTTCCTCGCCTCGGACCGCGCGGCCTTCATGACTGGCTCGGAACTGGTGGTAGACGGGGGCTTTACCGCGAGCTGAGGGGGACGATTACTCCTCACCCATCCGCAGCGCCGCAATGAACGCCTCCTGCGGGATGGTCACGTTGCCATATTCGCGCATGCGCTTCTTGCCCTCTTTCTGCTTTTCGAGGAGCTTCTTCTTGCGGCTGATGTCGCCGCCATAGCACTTGGCGGTGACGTCCTTGCGCATCGCGCTGATCGTCTCGCGCGCGATGACCTTGGCGCCGATGGCGGCCTGGATCGGGATCTTGAACATGTGGCGCGGGATGAGGTCCTTGAGGCGCTCGACCAGATGGCGCCCGCGCGGATCGGCCTGGCTGCGGTGGACGACCATGGAGAGCGCATCGACCGGCTCGTTGTTGACGAGGATGTTCATCATCACGAGATCGCCTTCACGCAGGCCGATCTGCTCGTAGTCGAAGCTCGCGTAGCCGCGGCTGATCGATTTCAGGCGATCATAGAAATCGAACACCACTTCGTTGAGCGGCAGCTCATAGCTGACTTGCGCGCGGCCGCCGACATAGGTCAGCCCGGTCTGGATGCCGCGGCGGTCCTGGCAGAGCTTGAGGATAGAGCCGAGGTATTCATCCGGCGTGTAGATCGTCGCCTTGATCCACGGCTCTTCCATTTCGCGGATCTTGACCGGATCGGGCATGTCGGAGGGGTTGTGGAGTTCCTTCACCGTGCCGTCGGTCATGGTGAGGCGGTAGACCACCGAAGGCGCGGTGGTGATGAGGTCGAGGTCGTATTCGCGGCTGAGGCGTTCCTGAATGATCTCGAGGTGCAGGAGGCCGAGGAACCCGCAGCGGAAGCCGAAGCCGAGCGCGGCGCTGCTTTCCATCTCGAACGAGAAGCTGGCGTCATTCAGCCGCAGCTTGCCGATGCTTTCGCGCAGCTTCTCAAAGTCTGCCGCATCGACCGGGAACAGGCCGCAGAAGACGACCGGCTGGACTTCCTTGAAGCCCGCCAGCGCCTGCGTCGCGCCCTGCTTGACCGTGGTGATCGTGTCACCCACGCGGGCCTGTGCCACTTCCTTGATCTGCGCGGTGATGATGCCGATTTCGCCCGGCCCGAGTTCGTCGAGCACTTGCAGTTTGGGCCGCATGCAGCCGACGCGGTCGATCAGGTGTTCGGTGCCGCCGGCCATGAACTTGACCTGCAGACCCTTCCTGATGACGCCGTCGATCACGCGCACGAGGATGACGACACCGAGGTAGGGGTCGTACCATGAGTCCACCAGCATGGCCTTCAGCGGCGCGGTGCGGTCGCCCTTCGGCGGAGGGATGCGCGCGACCACCGCATCGAGCACTTCCTCAATGCCGATGCCCGATTTGGCGCTGGTGAGCACGGCCTCGCTCGCGTCGATGCCGATCACTTCCTCGATCTCGGCGCGCACCTTTTCAGGCTCGGCGGCGGGCAAGTCGATCTTGTTGATCACGGGGACGATCTCGTGGTCGTGCTCGATCGACTGGTAGACGTTGGCAAGCGTCTGCGCCTCGACGCCCTGCGCCGCATCGACCACCAGCAGCGCGCCTTCGCAGGCGGCGAGGCTGCGGCTGACTTC
>NZ_JAIEPN010000087.1 GCF_019748365.1 Novosphingobium sp. | reverse complement strand
CGCCTTCCCGCCTCAGGAATGCGCAAACTACTTCAGAAACTCCGGATATGCTTCAACCTAAGTGAAAACGAGTCTAGCCATCACTTCCACCACTCGTCGAGGTGCTGCTCGAGGCCGTTGTCGACCGCCTCGTCGTGCCCGGTGCCGCTGGAGAGGAAGACGAGCCCCATCAGCGCGGCCATCAGCATCATCGTGAACCCGATGCCGAGCATCGCCGCGATGTAGAGGTGGATCGAGACAAGGCCGACCGCCTCGTAAAGGTAAAGCGCGGCGGCGGCCATCACGGCGAGGGTCAGCAGCGCCATCCAGCGCATGACCCGGAAATAGCGGCCCCAAGCGAACTCGGCGTAGTCCGGATCATCAAGCGGAGAGGGGCGAACGGGGTTGGCCATGCACGCTTCCATGCGCCGCGCGATCCCCCAAGGCAATCGCTTTCCCTGCCTGCCCTTTGGTGGCATGATCTGCGAATCGGCAAGCATTGGAACGACTTGCCGCACAAGCGGGACCTCCCGAGAGGGGGAATGGAGGATGCCATGTCGATCGCGCAACTGATCGCCGGCCGTTCGGGAGAGGTGTGGCACTGCCATGCCGATGACCTCGTGGCGGGCGCCGTCGAAACCCTCGCCACACGCCGGATCGGGGCCTTGCCGGTGACCGATGCCGGGACTGAAGTAGCCGGAATCTTCTCCGAACGGGATGTGTTGTATGCCCTGAAGACCCATGGCGCTGCCGCGTTGCAGATGCGCGTGCGCGATGTGATGACCGCGCCGGTCATCTCGGTCTCGCCCGATCAGAGCGCGCTTGAAGCGCTCGCGCTGATGACCCGCCGGCGCATCCGCCATCTGCCGGTGCTCGACAAAGGCAAGATGGTCGGTTTCGTCTCGATCGGCGACCTCGTGAAGTTCCGGATCGACCGGATCGAGGCCGAGGCCGAAGCGCTCAGGGAATATATCCAGTCGGCGTGACTTGAGCGGGCCGCCCGGGCAGCCTATCTTGGTGTCATGACCACAACGCTCTCGGATCCCGCGCTCACCGCCGGTGTCACGCTCGCCCCCAGCGCGGCGGCGCGCATCGCCGCGATTGCTGCCAAGCAGAACCGCCCCGCCGTGTTGCGCCTCGCGGTCGAAGGCGGCGGCTGTTCGGGCTTTCAGTACAAGTTCGAGATGGGGGATGAACCCGCAGCCGACGATCTCGTGAGCGAGACCGACGGCGTGCGCCTGCTGGTCGATGCGATGAGCCTTGAACTGATCGCGGGCGCGACGGTGGAATATGTCGAATCGCTCGGCGGCGCGGCCTTCCGCGTCACCAACCCGCAGGCGGCCTCGGGATGCGGCTGCGGCGCGAGCTTCTCGGTGTGACGATCAAGGTCGCTTCGTTCAATATCAACGGGATCAAGGCGCGGCTGCCCCGCCTGCTCGAATGGCTGGAGGAAACCCGCCCCAGCGTCGCCTGCCTGCAGGAAATCAAGACGCAGGACGCCGACTTTCCCGCCGCCGAGTTCGAGAAGATCGGCTATCACGCGATCTGGCACGGGCAGAAGGGCTTCAACGGCGTTGCCATTCTGGCGGATGGTACGAAACCCGTCGAAGTGCAGCGCGGCCTCGCCGGAGAACCGGAGGACGAGCATTCGCGCTACCTCGAGGCCGATGTCTTCGGTCTGCGCGTGGTGTGCATCTATCTGCCCAACGGCAATCCGCAGCCGGGCCCGAAGTTCGATTACAAGCTGCGCTGGATGGAGCGCCTGCGCAAGCGCATGGCGACAATCGCGGCAGAGGAAGTGCCAGCGCTGGTGATCGGCGATTACAACGTGATCCCCGAAGACAAGGACGTGTGGGACACGCGCGCAATGGCGAGCGATGCGCTCATGCAGCCAGAGTCGCGCGATGCCTATCGCCGCCTGCTCAACGATGGCTGGACCGACGCACTCGATCTGCACCATCCGCGCGGGGGACTGTGGACCTTCTGGGACTATCAGGCGGGCGCATGGCAACGCGACCACGGCTTCCGCATCGATCACGCACTGCTTTCGCCCGAACTGGCCGACCGGCTGGTGGGTGCAGGCGTCGACAAGACCTATCGCGGGCGCGAGAAGGCCAGTGACCACGCGCCGATCTGGGTTACCTTGCGCGAACCCGCCTGAACCGGCTCAGTTCACCACGCGCCAGAACTTGATGTGCGATCCCGGCGCGATATCGACCGGCTGCAGCCACTGCGGCGGGCGATCCCTGAGCAGATCGGCCATCAACCCTTGCGGCGCACGCGCGGCGTAGACCGCAGGCTCGTAGATATCGGGGCAGACCACGACCAGCGCGGCATGACGCTTGCGGATCAGGGCATGCGCCTCGTCGGCAGGCGCCATGAACGCGGCGATCACATCGTGCATGCCCGAAGCTCCCCGGTGATGCCCCGTTGCGACCACGCGGTCGTGCGAGCGCACGATCAGATCCGGCCCGATATCGAGGGGAGCGAAGATATCGACGGCAGGCAGCCGATCGAGCGCGCGGCCCGCAACATCATAGCGGCATTGCGAGATGGACAGTGCACCGAGAGTAACGCCAGCGACGGACTTCTCGAGCTTGCCGCCCTTGGTGTTGGCCATGAGCGGGCTCGCCGCAGCCATGGTAAGGACGACCGGGAGCCCGGGTGCCAGCAGCGAGATCACCACCACGTAGCCGCCAAGACGCGGCAGGATCGCAATGGAGCGCAGGCGATAGACCCCGTGGAGGATCAACGCGGCGGCCGGTACGGCGGCAAACACCAGCGCCGTTGCCGAAGCGCGCGCCACCACCAGCCCGATCAGCCAGGCACCGGCCAGCAGCAGCAGGTGATCGCACCAGAGCGTCCGGCTCTGCGCATCGCTCGTGCCGCGCCAGATCCACAGCGCGCCGATAAGGCCGACCAGCGGCCCGGCCAGGATGGCAGCCGCCAGCGGCGGCGAGGTGTGCCAGAAGGGCATGCCTTCCTGCACCCCGTCGTACCAATAGCGCTTGACCAGCGGATCGAGCATCACGAACGCGCCGCCGCGGCATTCGGGCGCGACGCCGAACAGGATGGCAGCGGAGACCGCGCCGATCAGCGCCAGCGCACCGATCTGGCCGTACAGGCTGCGCGGTGCGGCAAGGCGCAGCGCTGCGGCGCCGGCGGCAACCCAGCCGAGCATCGCCAGATGGACAGGGGACAGGGCATCGCAGTGCGTGATGAGATCATAGGTCCCGCGCGTGCCGAGGAAGATCGCCGCGCTGCCCAGCGCGAGGCTGCCGGCTGCGCTGGAGAACCAATCAAACCGGCTGGCCGGATGGCGGAGGCCGCGCAGGACGCAGATGCCCAGAAACAGCGCGGTGAGCGGCAGTCCCTCAATCGAGATCGCGAGCAGCGCAGCCAGCGAAAGACCGATCACCAGCCCGCCGCGCCGGGGATCCCGGGCATGGAGTCCATTCAGCGCCGCAAGCGCGAGCACGATCTGCCAGCCGTGGTGGTCGATCCTGAGCGGCGTGAACTGGCACAGCACCGGGGGCGAAAGGCCGATCATCAGGCCCGAGAGCGCGACGACTTCATCGTTGAACCAGCGCGCGGCAAGGCGGCCGATCAGCGCCATCGCGCAGAGCAGCGTGAGCAGCGGAATCACCACTGCTGTCACCTGTTCGGCCCCGGCCATCCCCAGTAGCGGCCGCAGCAGCAGGATCATTCCGGCGATCGGAATATCGACCAGCCGCGACCAGTGCATCGGCACCCCTTCGGGCGCGGCAACGCGGTATTGGTGGACATCGAACCAGGATTGCCCGGCGAGCAGATCGCGCACCTGCAGCAGGCGCAGCGCATCGTCCGGATCGCCAAAGCGCATCGTGGCGATGAGCTTGAAGTTGATGAGGATCATCGTGGCCGCCAGCAGCGCCCACGTGATCACGACGCGCAGGTAGGGACCCTTGGCGGGATCGGTGACGGACGATGTCTGCTGCTGGGCGGCAGTGCCCCCGGCGTAGAGCGTCGCCATCAGCGGAACACCACGCGCTTGCGCAGCAGCCAGGTCACCATGAAACTCACGACGATGGCGCAGAGCTTGGCAACCCGGGGATCGAGCCCCGCCGCGCTTGCCGCGCCGACAATCAGGGTAGTGACGCCAAGCCCGATCAGTGCCGAGACAACGAACATCGCCTTCTGCTTGGTGCGGGCGATGCCGCCGTCGGCAACCTGAGCGGCAAAGACCTTCCGGCTCGACAGGATCCAGTGGACCATGATGCCAAGGCCATAGCCCATCGCCGAAGCCGCGACGGGCGGAACCCCGGCGGAAAGCAGCGTGAGGAACATACCCATATCCACCGCCAGCGCGCCCACGCTGGCGAGGATATAGCGCACCAGCACGATCTGGCGGATGCGATGGAGTGGAGCGATATCGAGCACGGTCAAGACACAATCCTGTTCAGCGCGGCATCACGGACGGGTAGGCGAGCGACGTTCAGGCCGCGGCGCGATCCTTGCCCGAAGCAGCCTCGGAGCCGGCAATCCGCGTCGGCACATCGCGCAGCGAGCTGAGCGCGGCCGCCTGATCCTCGCTCACGGCGCGGGCGGGGATGGTGCGCTGGGCACCCTCGTCGCCGGCTTCGTGATATTCGGCGTCCTCGTTCACGCACCAGATGTCGTAGACTCGGGTGCCCGCGAGGATGTTCTCGACCGTGAGCATCGCGGTCATCATCGCGTGATCCTGATTGTTGTAGCGGTGCATGCCATTGCGGCCAACGAGATGCAGCGTCGGGTGGCTGGCTTCCAGTTCCTCGCGCATCGCGGCGACGTTCGCGGCATATTCGTCGTCGTAGACCGGATAGGCCTTTTCCTGACGGACGACCGCGCCGCCGATCACCTTGGCGGGATCGACAAGGCCGAGGATGTCCATTTCCTTCGTCGCGAGCTTGATCAGGTCCTCGTCGGTCGAGGCCCAGAGGTCATCGCCTTCGAAGCAGAAGTATTCGAGGCCGACACAGGCGACGCTTTCGTCGGGTACCATTTCGGGCGACCACGAGCGGAAGTTCTGCACGCGGCCGACGCGGACCTTGCTGTCGTGGATGTAGATCCAGTTGTCGGGGAACAGGTCCTCGCTCCGGATCTTGAGCGCCACGGTGAGGAAGTCGCGGTACTTGAGGCGGCTTGCTTCCAGCGTCGTCGCAGGCAGCGGGTGCAGGCGGGCGGCGAGTTCGCGCATCGGGGCAGAGCTGATGGCGTGCTTGGCGCGGATCACCGTCTCGCCGCCATCTTCGGCGCGGGTTGCCGAAAGGCGCCAGCCGCCCTGGCCGTCGCTGGCCAGCTGCTTCATCGCGTGGCCCATCAGCACGTGGCTGCCGGCGGCGAGGATCTTGTCGCGCGCGGCTTCCCACATCATGCCCGGGCCCTGGCGCGGATAGCGGAAGGTTTCGAGCAGGGTCTTGGTCTGCATGCCGTCGTTCGGGCGCTTGCTGAGCCCGAGGCTGCGCTTGAGGCCATCAAGCACCGCGGCGCCGAGCGAGAGGCCCTTGATGCGCTGCGCGGCCCAGTCGGCGCTCATCTCGTTGCAGGGCATGCCCCAGACCTTCTCGGTGTAGGTCTTGAAGAAGATCGAATAGAGTTTCTTGCCGAACTGGTTGCTCGTCCAATCCTCGAAGCTCTTCACCTCCTTGATCGGGAACAGCTTGGACATGCCATAGCTCACCATGCAGGTGGTGGAGCGCCAGATGCCAAGGTTGCTAAGCGCCTCGAACGCGCGGAGCGGATAGGAGTAGAACTTGCCCTCGTAGTAGATGCGGCTCATGCGCGGGCGCTGGATGAAGTCGTCGGGCAGGATCTCGTTCCACAGATCGACAACCTGCTGCGACTTCGAGAAGAAGCGGTGGCCGCCGATATCAAAGCGATAGCCCTCGTGCTCCACGGTGCGGCTGATGCCGCCGACGTAGCGGGTATCCTTCTCGATGATAGCGACCTTGAGGCCTTTCTTCGCAAGCAGGTAGCCGGCGGTCAGCCCAGCGGGTCCCGCGCCGATGATTGCCACATCGACCTGAACCTCGCTGCCATCCCCCTGCAGACCAGTGAAACCGTTACCCATCGCTAGCTCCCGCTCAAGCGTTCATGCCTTGGCAACGGAAGTGAACGAAAATGGCTAAGAGACGGTTAACAACGCGGTCGGGAATGGCGAAACCCACGCCTTGTCAGGCTTCACCCGCAGCAGGTTGATCCGCACACGACGAGGCATGCTCCTCCAGAGCCTGCGCGAACTGCAGCGGCGCAGAGATGCGGGCCAGTTCCTCGAGCCGGAACGTATGCTCGAAGATGAGCCCATAGCGTGGATGGCTGCGCCAGCGGACCTTGGCGTAAAGCGGCTCGGAGACACCGGTTTCGAGGCGGACCAGCTCGTTCATCAGGAGCCACTTGTCCAATTCCACGCAAGCGCCTTGTTGCGAAAGATTATGGAACAGCACAGGCACGGCCTCGCCCCCGGAATGCAGCACGCCGCTGAGTGCGATCTGCAGGCGGATCTGCCGCTTGGGGAA
>NZ_JAIEPN010000061.1 GCF_019748365.1 Novosphingobium sp. | reverse complement strand
GGTGGTGGGGCATGCCCCACCACCAGCAGCACCTAAATCTCCACCGAAAATTACACCACGAGCGCGGACGCTAACGGGCAACGGTCAGCCAGGCAGCTTTGGAATTCCGTTTCGAATATCAGGCTCTGGCCTATCAGGACATTCCCAGGCTCAAGTCGCTGGTTGATGTTGCAATTTCCGCGACATCTGACTCCGCTCCCTCGGACCTCCTGTGGGAGGGGCTCTCGTGGACGATCCTGTTCGAAATCGCCAACACATTCAGACGCAAGGGCATTGGCTCGGGAGCGAGGGGGCATCGGCTGGCCCCCTGGCAGATCAGGCGTGCGATCGAGTTCATGCGGGCCAACCTTGATACCCCTATTCGCCTCGCTGAAATGGCCGAAATCTGCCAGGTTTCGCCATTCCACTTCGCGCGGGGGTTCCGCAATGCCATGAACGTGCCCCCGCATCGCTATCTGGTGCTGTTGCGAATAGATCATGCCAAGGATCTGCTGAAAGGCTCACCGCTTTCGATCACGGAGATCGCTATGGCAGCAGGTTATGAGACACCCCAGGCCTTTGCCCGCGCGTTCAGACAGACCACTGGCTACGCTCCGAGCCGCTATCGCGAAATGTTGGGACCGTGACCCCGCTGCTTGCGCCCCGTGCCGGGCAGAAGACCGGTGTTCATGCCTATGATGTGGCACATTATTCAGGCGTTGAACCTGTAACGTCCAACATATTTGCGGGGCAGGGCATGAGTTCTGTCTGGCAGCGCGACCTAATCAGCCGGGAGCCGGTTTCCCACATCTCTGTCCCTGCCAATGCGTCCATCGTCTTGTTGTGCCGGACTTCCGGTCCCTATATCCAGCGCGCTCGCTTGGCCGGAACAGCCTATAATGTGGAGGTCAAGCCGAATTTCTTCATGCTGCTCCCTTCCGGGATCGACAGTATCTGGTTTGACCAGACCGAAAGGGTGCAGGGCTGGTTCCATCTCCATTTCGACAAGACCATCCAGGACAGGATCGCCGCGGAGCTGGGCTGGAACTTTACCCGGATCACGACCTGCGTTTCGGTTGAATTGCGCAAGCTGGCGGATACGGCCATCCACCTGTCCGGCAATGTCGCACCGCCCGCGTTAATCTGGGATTCTCTGTGCTGGATGATCCTCTATCATTTCAGCAGGTGCAATACAGCCAGCGGGCAGGTGGATGTCCGTCTGGCCCATCATCTTGCACCGTGGCAGGCGCGACGTGCGGTCGAATTCATGCGCGCCAATCTTGATCGCGACATTACGCTGAACGATATTTCGGGCATATGTCATGTGTCGCCGTATCATTTTGCCCGCGGTTTCAAGAACTCGCTTGGCCGACCACCTTACCAGTATCTGATGCTGTTGCGCATGGAGCGAGCGCGGGATCTGTTGCTGAGCTCGACCATGTCCGTCACGCAGATTGCCCTGTCGGTCGGCTATGATACGCCCCAGGCATTTGCCCGGGCCTTTCGGCGCATCCATGGTATCAGCCCAAGTCATTTCCGGATTGATCGAGCGAACTGCCCCCGAGGAACTTGGCTTCCGAAGCAAATGTGCTAGCATTGCATGCGGGGTGAGGCTGTTTTCCGGGGTGGGCGGTGGACGGTGTCGATTTCGACGATTACCGGCTGACCGATGGCGTTGCGCCATTCATCGCCGCGCATCAGCTGGTCGCCGATGACCCGGCTGTCCAACTGATCGAATTGCACCAGCCAGCGGGCGATTTTTCCGATCCTCCGCTGAATGATCTTGTCATCACGGTGGGATTGTCGATGCACCGGACGTCTTATCGCAATGGCAGCTTCCGCTTTTCGGGGACGGCGGTTCCAGGCCAATGGTCGCTGCTCGCCCGCGGTGAAGCCAATGCAATCGTGATTGATGATTCCAATCATTTCAGGGCACTTGCCGTCGATGGCTTGCTTGCCGATACGTTGCTGGACCGCATGTTCGATGGGCGCCCGCCCGATATAGCCAAACTGCACGCGGTGCAGGCCAGCAACGGGGTGCCTCAATTGATCGAAAGGCTGTGGCGACTGTCGTCGGGCAGTCACGCCTCGGCGATCACGACCCTTTACCGGGATTCCGTGATTGTGACCCTGCTGGGGGAATTGGCCGCACTGAATGGCGATGCAGCCAGGCAGACACGTGGCGGGCTGGCGCCCTGGCAGGAGCGGCGCGTGAACGACTATCTTCAGACAAATTTTTCGCGCGACATCACCTTGCTTGAACTGGCATCGCTCTGCAGCCTGTCACCCGATCATTTTTCCCGCGCATTCAAGCAAAGTTTCGGCGTGGCTCCGCAGAAATACCAGATGCTGCTGCGATTGAATGCTGCGCAGACTTTGCTGTTGCAGCCGGACCTTTCCATTGACACCGTGGCTGTCTGTGTCGGCTACAAGGGCCAGGCCGGGCTCAACAAGCTGTTCATACGCGAACTGGGGGTGACGCCTCTAAATTATCGCCGCCGCATGGTCTGAGTGCCCGGTCAGGCGAGCATGCGCGTGCTATGCCCGAAATGGCGCAAGAATCGCTCCTCCCGAGCAAGCCCGGCACCGCTGGCACCTCAATGCTCTGCTATGGACTGCAGGCGCTGAAGCAAGGAAGCGCGTCTGACCGCCACCTTGCGACATCCAAGGAGTGCTCCAGATGCCGACCGCATTGCCAATCCCCGGTTCCTCGCTTCTTTCCCCTGCCGATCATGTGCTCATCCTGATCGACCACCAGTCGCAAATGTCCTTTGCCACGAAATCGATCGACGCGGTCATGCTGCGCAACAACGCTGCACTGGTGAGCCGGGCAGCCCGCATTTTCGAGGTTTCGACAATTCTGAGCACCGTTGCTGAGAAGACGTTCTCCGGCCCCATGTTCGACGAGATCAAGAGCCAGTTTCCGGGTGAGGAGGTGATCGACCGGACAACCATGAACACCTGGGAAGATCCCCGGATCGCCGACCGTATCAACGCCATCGGCAAGTCGCGAATTGTGCTTGCAGGGCTGTGGACCAGTGTCTGCATTGTAGGGCCGGCGCTGTCCGCTATCGACCAGGGCTTCGAGGTCTTCGTGCTCGCAGATGCTTGTGGCGACGTTTCCGATGAAGCGCATGACAGGGCAATGGACCGTATGGTCCAACTAGGCGCAACGCCGATGACCTCTTTGCAGTACATGCTCGAACTTCAGCGCGACTGGGCGAGAGGCGAAACCTATGATCCTGTCGTGCATGCCGCGATAGATCATGGCGGAGCCTATGGGCTCGGGCTGATATACGCCAAGGCGATCTTGGGCGCCGACGCAAGCGAAGGCTGATCGATTAAACGTACAAGGTCACCTCCGCTCCTGTCCGCCCCCAGGTATTGGTGACCGGGCCGGCCGCTTCCAAGCCTCCCGAAGGCCGGCCCACCTCCTTCATTCAGGCCCTTCTGCAATGGTGAAGCCATGAAGATATATCTGTTCTCGCTTGGTGCCGGCTTGCTTGTGGGCATTATCTATAGCCTGCTGGGCGTCCGCTCGCCGGCGCCACCCGTTGTAGCATTGCTTGGCCTGTTGGGCATGCTGGTGGGAGAGCAGATCCTGCCATTTGCGATGCGCGTATATCGGGGCAATCCCGATGTGATGGCAGAGACGCGGGCCGACTGTTCGGAGCATATTCTGGGCGCGTTGCCAGCGCGCCCCGGGCTCCGCCGTCGGGATAGCGACGCATGATGGACCGCAGGGCGGTGTCTGCAGGCCTCGCCTTGACCGGCTTGCTAGGAACGATCGAGGGCAAAGCCATGGCGGAAGATGCACGATATACAGACACCATCCTATTCAACGGGAAATTCACGACGCTGGACCCGCAGAACCCCGCCCCTCAGGCGATCGCCATAAAGGAGGGTCGGTTCCAGGCTGTGGGAGATTTTTCTGATGTCATCGCCCTGCAGGGACCCGGCACCCGGATGATCGACTGCAAGGGCCGGCGCGTGATACCGGGGCTGTGCGACAACCACATCCATGTCATTCGCGGAGGGCTGAACTTCAATCTGGAACTGCGCTGGGATGGTGTCCCCAGCCTGGCTGATGCGATGCGCATGCTGAAGCAGCAGGTCGACCGCACCCCAGCTCCGCAATGGGTCAGGGTTGTTGGCGGCTTCAGCGAGCACCAGTTTGCCGAGAAACGCCTACCCAGCCTGGCTGAAATCAACGTCGTCGCACCCGACACGCCGGTATTCATCCTGCACCTTTACGACCGCGCCTTGCTCAATGGCGCTGCTCTCAGGGCAGTGGGCTATGATCGAGACACACCCGACCCGCCGGGCGGCGTGATCCAGCGCGATTCCCAGGGCAACCCAACTGGGCTGCTGATTGCTAGCCCCAATGCCTCCATCCTTTATGCCACACTGGCCAAAGGGCCGAAACTGCCTCTCGACTATCAGCTCAATTCCACCCGACATTTCATGCGGGATCTCAACCGGCTGGGCGTGACCAGCGTTCTGGATGCTGGCGGGGGTTACCAGAACTACCCGGAAGACTATGCGGTTATCGAACAGCTCCATGAACGCGGTCAGCTGACGCTGCGCATCGGCTACAATCTGTTCACGCAAAAGCCCCGGGAGGAGAAGGAGGATTTCCTGCGTTGGACCCGCAGTGCCCGACATCACCAGGGCGATGACTATCTGCGTCTCAATGGCGCGGGCGAAATGCTTGTCTTTTCGGCTGCGGACTTCGAGGATTTCCGTATGCCTCGGCCGGACATGCCGCCGAACATGGAAGATGATCTCGAGGAGATCGTCCGGATCCTCGTTGCCAACCGTTGGCCGTGGCGGATGCATGCTACCTATGAGGAGACGATCGTCCGGGCTCTCGACGTGTTCGAGAAGGTCAACAGGGAGATGCCGTTCGACGGCCTGCACTGGTTTTTCGACCATGCCGAAACGATCACCCCACGCTCGATCGACAGGGTGGCCGCACTCGGCGGCGGCATCGCGTTTCAGCACCGCATGGCCTATCAGGGCGAGTATTTCGTCGAGCGCTATGGTGCCGAGGCAGCAGAAGCGGCGCCGCCTTTCCGACGCGTACTGGAAAGTGGCGTGCGGACCTCCGCAGGCACCGATGCGACGCGCGTGGCGAGCTACGATCCCTGGGTAAGCCTGTCCTGGCTCGTCACTGGCAGGACGATGGGGGGCATGCGGCTTTATCCGCATCGCAACCTGCTCGATCGACATGAAGCGCTGAGAATGTGGACCCAGCACGTCGCCTGGTTTTCGGGCGAGGAGGGGCGCAAGGGACAGATCAAGCAGGGGCAGTTGGCCGATCTAGCGGTACTGAGCCAGGATTTCTTCGAGATTCCTTCCGATCGTATCCGCCAGACCGAATCCGTGCTCACAATTGTCGGTGGCAAGCCAGTCTATGGGACTGGCAACTTTGAAGGCTTGGCAGAACCGCCGCCGCCGCCAATGCCCGACTGGTCGCCGGTCGCCCGGTTCGGTGGCTATCACAAGGCCGAAGGGGCGACTTCGGTCAGCCTGCAAACGGCACAGTCGGCCTGTGGCTGTGCTACACCGTGCGCGGTTCATGGTCATGAGCATGCGCGAGCGACCCAGGTTCCGGTCAGCGATTTCAAGAGTTTCTGGGGCGCTCTCGGCTGCGCATGCTGGGCGGTGTGAGCGCGAGCCTTTCATCGCCGCGGCCCGTTCCGGCCGACCTTGCCGGGCTGCTCGCCTTTGTGTCCGGCTATGTCGACACTGCTGTCTTTATCCATATGCAGGGACTTTTCGTCGCGCATGTCACCGGCAATTTTGTTCTGCTTGGTGCGACACTAGCCAGCCAGAGTGGGGGTGGGGCAGAGGGACATTATGGATCGGTCTGGGTCCAGTTCGCAGCCTTGCCTGCCTTCTTTCTAGTTGCTGTGTTCGCTGGCCTTGCGGCTAGCCAAATTTCAGTTAACCGCAGACTATCGTTGCTGCTGTGGCTTGCCAATCTGGCGGTGGCGCTGACAGGCGGCATTGCACTGTTCCTTGGGACAGGGCCCTGGGATACTGGCTTGGCGCTTGCGCTGGCAGGGGCGATGGGCATGCTCAACGCCGTTCACAGGCTGGTACCGGCCATCGGGCCACCGTTCACGGTCATGACGGGCAATGTAGCAGCGCTGGCGCTGGCCTTGGCAGGTCGAATGAGTCAGGCGCCTTCCGCTACGCCCGAGCCATCGGTATCGGGCAAGATCATGATATCTGTTTGTGCATTTGCTGGCGGTTGCGCGCTGGGCGCTCTTGCCCAGTCCTGGCTTGGGATGGGATCGGTTCTCCTCCCCGCCATCCTTCTCGCGGGTCGCCTGATGGTCCTGCGATGACAGCCTTCCTCGCGCTGCTGCTGGCGGGCGTGGCGGGGGGGCCGCCCCGCCCGCCGGGCATCGCCCCGTTGGGCGGCGGGGGGGGTTGGCGCCCCCGTT
>NZ_JAIEPN010000134.1 GCF_019748365.1 Novosphingobium sp. | reverse complement strand
AAACATCGGCAACGAGGGCAGGACGAACCAGAATGTCGCCTGCGCATGTGCCGCCATGTTCGTCGCATCAGGCCGGTCGTGCCATAGCCATATCATGCCGAGTACCGATACCACCGGCAGCGACGCAATTAGCGCCCCGAACCCGGGGTAGCGCTTCGCCACTTCCGACGCGGCTGCGATCAATATGGCCGAGATGATGGCTTTGCTTGCGAGATAGAGCATCGGAGAGCCCATCAGTGATGCCGATCCGACCGGCGCCGTGAACGCCCGAAGGTCGCAACTCGCCAGAGATACCAGATGACGGCCAGTGCGAGCACGCCGTTGCTGACCGGCTCGATGACGTTCGCCACCTGATTATAGCGTTCGCCCAGCTCGAACCCCGCCAGCACTAGGATCACGGTCCATATTGCGGAGCCGGCAAGCGTCGAGAGCAGGAATGGGCCGAGCGGCATCCCGCTGACCCCTGCGGGGACCGAAATCAATGTCCGGACCCCCGGGACCGTACGGCCGAACAGAACCGCCCAATGGCCATAGCGGTCGAACCAGCGGTCGACATGATCGACCTCGCCCGGTGTCAGCGTCAGCCATCGACCGTGACGGGACGCGAAGCGCTTCAACCGATCGATGCCGATCCAGCGGCCGACATAGTACCACAGCACTGCCCCTGCAGCCGATCCGAGGGTGCCGGCGACAACGATCACCAACAGCGAGCCGCGCCCTTGCGCAGCCGTGTAGCCTGCGAGCGGCAAGATCACTTCCGATGGGATCGGCGGGAAGACGTTTTCGGCCAGCATCAGCAGGAAGACGCCGAAGCCGCCGAGCGCTGAGAGAATCGATGTTATGATGTCGAACACAAGCCAGCCTCGTCAGAAGACCCAATAGAAAATCGCGCAGAATGCGAGCAGGAAGGCGAAGACGGACCCTACGATCCGGTTTTCCAGTCGCGGACACTCGACGTTCCTGATCCGCACGGCGACTTGCCAAGCGGGGCGGATTGGACACCGCCAAGAGCCTGCGGCAATGCGATCCAGCTCCGCATCCGACAGCCCGAAAAACGCCTTCACATCGGCGCGTGATCGCCCCGCCAGCCCCATCACGCGAAGCACCACGTCGTCCCATGCGACATCGATCGCGCTTGGCCGATCAACGATCAGGCCGCGCGCATCACCGCCCGCCCAGGAGGGAGAAAGCAAACCGATTATCCGGTGCGGATTGCGCTCCAGCAGTGTCGCCCAGCGCAGCAAGCGGTGTTGGCGATCCTGCGCCGCGATGCTGCTCGCCGGCGTCCAGCGTTTAGTAAGCGCGCGAACGGGCCGCGGCCATTGAGGCGCCTGAGAGGCCGTCATGGGCTTGCGGGGGTGCCGACGTCGCTTTTGCTGGCGCGCTTGAGCGGACGAGAACAGCGCAGCGTGAGGAAGGTGGTGGCGCTCAGAATGACGGCGATATCATAGAGGCCATAGCCCACCGCCGCGCCGAGCGCCCCGGTAGCCCATAAACTGGCCGCTGTTGCCGTGCCCGACGCTTTGCTGCCGTTCTTCAGGATGGCGCCACCCCCGATAAAGCCGACGCCGGTAATCAGACCTTCGAGCAATCTGGCTTGCGCAGGAGACGTGCGGCCGAGGATTGCGATGCCCACCAGCACGAACCCGCAACTGGCAATGGCGACCAGTGGGAAGGTTCGGATACCTGCGCTGCGCGCATCCCTCTCCCGATCCCAGCCAACCGGCAGGGCGAGCGCGTAGGCGGAGGCGAGACTGATGATATGGGTGGCGATCTCCCACCACGAGCTTTGAAACATGTCGGCCTGCCTGTTCTACGCGATTGCTCCAGATCGGAGGAAATGGTGGAATGTCTCACGGGAAGGCGATGGTCGCGAACATCGGCGATCCTAGCGGTGCAGACATGCGATGATGGCGGTCACGACGGCAGTGGTCTCGGCTACGTCGCGCACCTTCACCGTATCGAGGCCGATTTCAGCAGCAGGATAGTCATTCCCGCCGGGGAAAATCGCATCGCCGATGAACAGCATTGCATCGAGCGGCACGCCGCTTTCGGCACTCAGACGCTTCAGGCCATAGCCTTTGTCGACCCCTGCCCTCGTCACGTCGATCGATGTCGTGCCGCCAAGATTGATCGAGAGGTCGGGCAGCGCCGCGCGCAAGGTCGCCTGCAACGCGGTGCGCTTCTTTCGGTCAGGATCCCACGCTTCCTTTTCCTTCAGCGGCGCTGCCTGGCCAAGCCCTGAAAAGGTAATTTGGCTACCGCGATCCTCGATCCGTTCACCCCAAATGCGTTCATCAGCGATGCCGGCATCGGCGAGCGCTCGATCGAAGGCCGTGCGGATCCTCCCTCTCTCCGCGTCGTCGAACAACTCGGTATAGACAGCGCGCCAAGCGCCATTGATGAACCGGTAGAGCTTTGTGCCCGTGGTCGGCATCAACCAAAGGCGGTCGAGGGCGGCATCCACAGGAAGGCGTGAAGCAACCTGCTTTTCGAATTGCGGCCAGTCCCCGCCCGAGATTACCGCCACGTCGGTGACGGCGAGCAATCGGGCGAGGGTTGCGGCCATATCCTCCGATAAAGGGCGCTTGCTCTCCGCAAGCGTGCCGTCGAGGTCGAAGGCGATCAGCCATTTCATTGGTCATCTCCGAATGATCGGTCGCAGGATCTCGACAGGACAATCATCAGGACGCCTTGCGGCTGATCGTCTCACCGTCGCGGCGCCGAAGGTCGTTGTGAAGAGCTGTGGCAGCGATGGCGGCATGGCCCATCGCAACGCTGATCTGGTCCAGCGACATGACGATATCACCGGCTGCATAGATACCGCTGACACTGGTGCGTTGGTGTGGATCGACGATGATGCAACTATCGTCACTCAACTCCACGTCGAGCTGGCGGGCCAAGGCATTGTTGCTGTCGGAACCGAGCGCGGGATAGATCGTGTCGGCATCCAGCACGCTTCCGTCGACCAGGTGCAAGCGCGCTCGGTCGCCGGAAAAATCAAGTCGATCAAGCGGGCTCGATGCGACTGACACCCCTGCCGCGTCGAGTTCCGTCCGGTCATTTTCGCTTAGGTCCACCGAGTTGTGCGCGACCAGCGTGATCCGATCGGAATAAGTTCGCAGGAACAGCGCTTCGGCCACCCCATGCGTATCGGCACCAATGACGCCGATCGCTTGGTCGGTCGCTTCGTATCCGTCGCACACCGGGCAGTAGCGCAGCAATCCGCGATCGAGCGCATCGCGATGGGTTTCGCCGTCCATTTCAGGTCGGCGATTTTCCACCCCTGTCGCAATCAGGATCGAACGGGCTGCGATCGTCAGGTCGCCGCCTTGCGCCTCGAAGGCGTCTTGTGATCCTGTCGCCGCATCAATTCGGCCGTCGAGAATGATCGCGCCGTATCGCTCTGCCTGCGCGCGCATCCGACCGAGCAATTCCCCACCGTTGATCCCTTCCGGAAAGCCGGCGTGATTGTGCGAACGGGGAATCCATTTCGCGCGACTATGCCCCGCGTCGACCACGATGACCCGCCGACGATAGCGGGCAAGATAGATCGCGGCGGTCAGGCCCGCAGGCCCTCCCCCCACGATCAGCACATTTGCCTGATAAGCGCTCATGCCGCCTTCCCCGCTGGATCGCGGTAGGCGAGCAGCCTGAGCGCATTGATGACGACGAGAAGCGTCGATCCCTCGTGGACCGCTACCGCTGGGCCGATGCCAAGGCCGAGGATGGTGGCAGGCACCAAGAAGGCGACGACGCCCAAGCTGACGAAGACGTTCTGGCGAATGATCCAGCGCGTGTGCCGACTAAGACCGACCGCGAACGGCAGGTGCGCCAGGTCGTCGGCCATCAGGGCGACGTCGGCCGTCTCCAGCGCCACGTCCGAGCCTGCCGCGCCCATCGCGATGCCGACCGTCGCGCTCGCCATCGCCGGCGCATCGTTCACGCCGTCGCCGACCATCGCTACCTTGTCTTCGCCGGCGAGCTTCCTGATCGCGGCGACCTTGTCTTCGGGCATCAGGTCGCCCCATGCCTCGTCGATCCCGACGTCCTTGGCGATCGCTTCGGCAACCTTCTGATGATCGCCGGAGATCATTATCATCCGCGACACGCCCATCTCGTGCAGCCGGCGCAGAGCGGTCTTGGCAGCTTCGCGAGGCGTGTCCATCAGGCCGATCGCGCCCAGGTCGCGATCCCCCTTGCGGACGACCATCGTCGTGCGACCGTTTTCGCGCAGTTGCGCGATCGCATCCAGCGCCCCTTGCCCCAGCGCCGGGATGCCTTCCGTCCCGAACATCTCGGCCTTGCCGATCCATACCGTTTCGCCATCCACGCTCGCGGTGACGCCGCGACCGGTCAGGCTTTTAAGGTCGCCGGCAGCGGGCAAGGCGCGCCCGTTCAGCCGTTCGCGGCCGTCCTTGACGATCGCTTGGGCCAGCGGATGATCGCTCAGCGCCTCGACAGCGACGGCCAGTGCCAGCAGCTCGCCCTCGTCGGTGCCATTGACGGGAACGACGTCGGTGATGCGCGGACGCCCTTCAGTCAGCGTGCCGGTCTTGTCGAAGGCGATCGCCTTCAACGAGCCGAGATTTTCCAAGGGCGCGCCACCCTTCACCAGCACGCCGCCGCGCGCCGCCCGCGCGACGCCGGACAGGACCGCGCTGGGCGTCGCGATGGCGAGCGCGCACGGGCTTGCCGCCACCAGCACCGCCATCGCGCGATAAAAGCTGTCGCGAAACGGTTCGTCGACGACCACCCATGCGAACAGCAGGACCACCGACAGGAGCAGGACGGCAGGCACGAACACCCGCTCGAACCGATCGGTAAAGCGCTGCGTCGGCGACTTCTGCGTCTCTGCCTCGCTCACCATCTTCACGACCTTGGCGAGCGCGCTTTCGTTGGAACGGCGTGTCACCTCGATCTCGATCGCGCCGCCGCCGTTGATCGTACCGGCGAACACCCGACTTTCCGCGTCCACCGCATCGGGCTTGGCGCGCGCTGCCGCCGCGTCCGCGACCGGCACCTTGTCGACCGGGATGCTTTCGCCCGTCACCGGGGCCTGGTTGATCGCGCTGGTGCCCTTGATGACGAAGCCGTCCGCAGGCAGGCGCTCGTTCGGGCGGACGATGGCGATGTCCCCGACGACCATCTGTTCGACCGGGATTTCGATGGTCTGCCCGTCGCGCCGAACGGTCGCTGTTTCGGGCGCAAGCTTCGCCAGCGCCTCGATCGCCTTCTTGGCGCGACCCATAGCATAATGCTCTAGCGCGTGGCCGATGCTGAACAGGAACAGCAGCAGCGCGCCTTCGGCCCATGCGCCCAACGCAGCAGCGCCAGCGGCAGCGACCAGCATCAAGGTGTCGATCTCGAACTTCTTCATCCGAAGGTTGTCGATCGCCTCGCGCAGCGTGAAGAATCCGCCGAAGAAATAGGCCGTGATATAGCAAGCGGTCGGCAGCCAACCCGGCGCGCTGGGCACCAGCTTCTCGATCGCGAACCCGATCCCCAGCAGCGTGCCGCAGGCGAGCGCGAAGATCAGCTCGGTATTGGGACCAAGAAATTCGGCATGGCTATGGTCGTGACCATCGTCGGGGCCGTGCTTCTCTTTTTCCGCGCCGTGGCCTCCTGGGCCGTGGTCATGGTCGGCATGTTCGTCTGCGGCGACGCGTTTGCCCACACCGACCTTCAGCTTGCGAAGCGCGGCCCGCACCTCCTCTTCGGTGGTCTCTCGGCGATCATATTCGACCCGAACCGAGCCGCTGGTGCTCGCGCTTGCCTGTACCACGCCCGGCAAGGTGCGCAGCGCATCGCTGATCGTGCGCGCTCGACGTTCGTGACTGATACCTGTCACCTGCCAGATCGCATGGCCGAAGCGTTCGGTGATCTCGGCGCCTGCGGCGCGCACCATCTCGCGCAGACGCGGCAGCGGCAGTTTGGCGGCGTCAAAATGGATGCACAGCGCCGCTGGCGTGTCGCCGTCGAGGCAGATCACATGCGCCCGCTCGACACCTTCGCGCTTCGTCAGGGTTGATACGAGACGGTCCAGGCAGGCGTCAGCCGCGTCGGGAAAAAGGTCCGGCAACAGCACTGGTATATCGAGTTCGAGCTTGTCGTTCATGACGACCTCCTTTCGCTTTTCTTGGT
>NZ_JAIEPN010000197.1 GCF_019748365.1 Novosphingobium sp. | reverse complement strand
ATGGGGCTTTTTATTCAACCCAACTGGCCCCTTTTTAAACCGGTGCCTGGCCCGTTTTTATCCCGGTGTTGACAGCGTGCGCCGCGCAGGCCTGAGGGCCCGCGTAACGATCTCGCTTCAGCACCAGCTGACCGGCGATCCTGACGCCGATACAGCACGTGTCGATCACGCGGTCGAAGAGCAGGTCCTGGCCGTTGGCCGTGCCAATGTCAGCCGGGCGATCTCGGACCTTGTGCGTGCCGGGCTCGTGACGCGCCACTATGCGGGTTATGCCACCAATCACGAGAACCGCGGCGGTGGGCGTCATGCGGTCTATGTGGTTCGGCCTGTCGTTCTCAGGGCGCTTGGGAAGATTGCGGCAACGCAGAGCGTTATTCCATCCTCAGCAAGATGTCAGGGCGAGCTGTTCGCGGCCTAACTTGTTGATTTAACATAATCATTATTATCAATCTTCGATTTCGCCGCCAAGTAGAGATGTCACTCGGCCCACCGACGACCGATTTATCCCACATTTTCCGGCTTGCGCCGATCTGTGGGATAAACTGAACTAGCGAAGCCGCAGCTTTGCGTCCTCGCCTTCGGCAAATGCATTGGTTGCCATCAGGGCAGACCTCGCACTGGCAAGTGTGCTCCAGTCGATGCTGTGCGTATAGCCTTGCGCGACATCGAGCATCCGGATCAGCGGAGCTGTCTGTCCGTTGTGCGAGAATGCCTTGAGCGCTGAGAGATAGTCCGTCCGGTATGCTGTCGGAATGATGATCCGCTCCTGATCACGGGCAACAAGTTCAGCGTTCATCATGATGCGCGCCACGCGGCCGTTGCCGTCAGCGAACGGGTGAACTTCGCTTACCAGTGTCATCATGAAAACCGCGCGCTGGAACGGATCGTCGAGCGCATTCAGAAATTCAAAACCTCGCTCGAGGGTTCCGTCGACGAGGTCGGGATGCACGAATACGGTAGCCCCGGCCTGGTTTCCCCGTTCCTTGAATGCGCCGGGCAGCTTGTCGGGCCGTGCCTCCATGACCGAAGCGTGACGCCTTCGTAGCAAGTCGCGGAAGCCGCCAAAATCGGACGGCAGAGCTTTCAATTGCTGCAGGTCGGAAACAATGCGGAAAGTTCCGAGCACGTCGTGGGCGTCTTCTGGCCTCTCGTTCGGAATGACCCCGTCGAAGACAATCTGTGCCGCTTCCTCCACGCTGAACTCGGTACCTTCGATGAAGTTCGAAAAGTACGATTCAAAGAACGCCAGTGTCGCATTGGCCTCGGCGGTCCGGGGCGGAACCGGGCGCATCTCCACCATGGTTTCGCGAAGCGCCGCAAACAGCCCCTCAAATAGCCTGATGCGATCCGGATCGAATGGATGCCCGGCAAGCCGTGCCTTGCCAATCTCGCTCTGCATTTCCGCTTCGCGCGTCCCGAGCAACGATCCGATCAGGTTATCAAGTTCGTCCGCTTCGGCCTCGTAACCGAGCTCGGGCGCGATCCTGCGCGCGTCGTCGCGCAGTCGATTGACCCCCGCCTCCCCTTGCTGGCGGATCATCGCATCGAGCCGTCTTTCCAACTCTCCGCGTTCGATCACTCGCGATGTGCGGTCTTTACGACCTCTCGAAGGCCGCAAGTTTTCGAGATAGGCACGCGCTGTCGAAGCGAGGCGCGCGCCTCCGAAAACGCGGTCGCTGTCCAGCGCGCCGGGTCCTGGCCGCGGTCGCAATACCAGTCCCGGAAGTTCGGTGTCGCGCCGCTTTGCCGAAATCAGAAAGACCGACCCATCTTCGGCCGGCTTGCTCTCCAGTGCAGTCCGGTCGGCAATGATTGCATCTGGGTAATAGGACGCGATCAAGGTATACCAGTTTCGGCGCACGAGCCGTTCGGGATCCTCGTCGAGGTTCCGGGTGTAAAGACGGGTTCCGAGCTTGCGCAGTTGCCCTCGCCGGGCAGCCTCGTAGACGGCTCCCGAAATCGTCCCGTCCGAGACGAAAACTTCCGGCAATGCGGCAATCGAAAATTTGGACATAAGCTGCTCCTGACGGAGCACCTATCCGAGTTTTCGTGCTTTAAGAAGTGGATTGTCCGAGAAAACGAGATTTAACTCCCAAAAATCCCGAGATTTTGCGAGTCATCCAATGGGCCCATGCCGAGACTGCCGGCCGTTTTTGGCCCATTGGGACCACTCATCTTTGTTAGAAATATCGCCCCATTTTTCTAACAGGATTTGCCTGAACGGCATGCGATCAGCCGAGCTCGCCGGCATTGGCCTGATCGAGCAGATCCATGAATGTCCGCGCCGCTTCGCGGTCGCGAGGGTCCTTGAACGCCACATCGAGGTCCGGCGCCGAACCCAGCATGTAGAGCAGCGACCACATAGCGAACCTGCGTCCCTTGTCTGTCTCGAGACCGAACTCGACCAGCATGCGCTCTATCCCGCTGGCCAGCCCTTCGGACGAAACCGCTCCGAGATCATCGGTCCCGAAAAAGCGCCGCATCTGGTCGTCGAACTCCATGGCGGTACTTCCCTCCAGCGATGCGATTATGCTGCCCACGGCAGCCATTTCAGATTGAGCGGCCCTGTCAAGAATGGCGCACTCGGTCCCGCGCGCCCTTTGTGCGCGCTCCTGCGGGTGCGGAGTTTCCTGCCCTGGGCCGCCGGCACTCTTGCCTCCGGCTCCGTCGCCGTCCCGCGCCCCGCGACAAGCACGGGTTTCACGGGACGACGGACTTGCTCCGGCAAGGGGTCCATTCCCGTCAGGCTGGCCGCGCCGTCGTCGGCGCTGGCCAGAGCGCTCCCTCGTGCCCCGCGCGGGCGCGATACGCGCCGCGGCGGGGGGTTTTGCGGGATCGCGGAAGAACCACAGCAGGGCGGCGTTTTGCGGTTAACCCCGAACGCCCCCAATCCTTTCAGGCTCGGGGGTTCGGGGGCAAAACCTAAATCTCTCTCTCATCTCGTTGGCTGAGCGAAATCAGCATCGCCATAGCATGACGCCTGGGAGATTGGCGGCCGTCAAGGATCGCGGGTGCCCCCCAATTTTTACCTGCTGCGGCTACCGCCTTGCGAGCAAAAATCGGCTCCCCCCACGCCCGCTTGCCAAGCGGCGGCAGCGCGTGCGCGCCGCCGTCCCTGACTGCCTGACTCCGGCGTCCCTCCGATGGGCATCTTTCATCAGCGTGATGAGAGACAATTCCTTTTGGAGGTTATCATGACGGACCGTTTCTCGAACTTCGCCGATCTCGCCGAACACTACGCGCGGGAAATCGCCACTCCCGACTATGCTGCCGCATTCATGGAGCAGACCGAGCTTGCCAAGCTCTCGATCGAGCATGAACCGAGCGCTGCCGAAATGCCCGATCCCGAAGCGGCGCAGGCGGCAATCGAGATGATGCTCGCAACCGTGTTCGACCTGTTCCGCGATACCCGGATGGAGGACATGGCAAGCGAGGTCGCCTGGGGCATTGCCAACAGCTTCCACGTGGTCGCCAAGCGCCTCGACAACAGAGAGGATTCGATGGCGAACCGGCTTCAGGAGAAGCTGCGCGAATACGATCCGAGCGAAGTCTATGCGACCGATCTTGAAGACCTCACCACGCAGGCCCGCAGCCTCGCCGAGTGCCGCGACGCGATGGAATGCATGCGCGACCATGCCGCGAAGATCTACCTCGTGGAGACCGGTCGTCCCTTCTCACCGGTGCGCGGCTCGCGGGTGTCGTCCAAGACCAATGCTTCGATGATCGAGGCGCGCGATTACCTGGCTGCGCAAAAGGCGCAGCGGCGGGAACAGTTTGCGCCCACGGGCCCGGTCGTGGTGTTCTCGGGCGGGCAGCAGTTCACCGATATTGCTCAGGTTGAAGACTACCTCAACGCAATCCGGACGCGCATCCCCTCTATGGTGCTGGCAACGACCGCACAGAACAAGGGCGCTGACGTGATCGCGGCGGCCTGGGCATCGAGCAAGAACGTCCCCGTCATCTTGTGCAAGCCCGATGCCTCGCGGGGTCCTTCGGCGCCCTACCAACGCAATGCGCGCATGCTCAGCTTCAAACCGGTCGAGGCGGTGGTTTGCAACGGCGGCGGCATCCAGGCGAACCTCGCCGACCGGCTGCGCGAGGCGCGCGTACCGCTGCACATCGTGCGCGAGGCAGGTGCCCAGAACGAGGCTCCCCCGGCCCGGTCAAAGGCCCCGGCTCAGGCAGAACGCGGCGGGGCAAAGCGCACGGTCAATGGCGACGATCTCCCGCCGTTCTGAGCGGGAAACAACGTGATCCGACTTTACCGAAGGGTGTCCGGCCTAACCGCCGGATACCCTTCTTTTTTGTCGCTTGGAACGCCCCTGGTCTGCCCCGGCTCGCTCGCTGGCCCCCGGGTGACGGCCTTTCGGCCTGCCCGGTTCCCAGCCTTCGCATCGGCCGGGCAGCAGGCCAGCGCTTGGACCCACCGGTGGCGTTGACCAACAGGGGTTAAAACTCTCGCAGAATTCCAAGCATGATGACCGCCATTGGCCCGCGTCAAGAAGGGCGGTTCCCCCAATTTTTCCTCCACTCCGGCTGCGCCTGCGCTCCAGAAAAATCGGCACCCCCACCCCCGCTTCGCGGCGGGCCGCGGGCGGCCCGTTCCTGACCCGGGCCAAGCTCGGCCATCTTTTCGGAGGCCTCTTCAATGATTTTGACAGGAGGCTTCCCATGAACGCTCTTACGACCGCACTCGACATCCCGGCATTCGATCCCATCAGCTATGACGCCGCACTGCGCGCCGCCACCGTCCGGGCCCAGCACAGCTTCTTCGACCAGCACGTCATCGAGGACGACGAGGGCGACTATAATGCGCTGCCCCAGCACCTGATCGACCGGATCGTCCATACGGTGCCGGGCATGATGGCAGACGATTTCGACGAGGCGAACATCGCCCGCGCCGCAAGCTTCATGAGCGTGGTGATGGATCCCGAATGGGACGCGGACTGCCCGTTCTGACATGCAGAAACTTCGAACGGCGCCGGAGGGCTCGTCAGGGGCTCTCCGGCCCCTTTTTTGCTCCGGTCCATAAAGCGCAGCCGGGGCCCCCTCGGCTGCCTGCGGATGCAGGCAGTAACTTTGGGAGCCCCGGCTGCGCTGGTCTCTTGCGAGACCGGTTTCAGCTTTTCGCCAAGCGCTTTTCCGCTTCGTCCAGGCCGAGCTTTCCGAGTGCGGCGAAGAAGCCTTCAACCCGCTCGAACGGTGCCTTGCCGAGTGCCGATTTTCTCAGCAGTTCGGCCATGGCATTTTGCTCGCTTTCCCGCAGCTTCGCTTCGCGCGCTTCCAGCGCGTTTCGCTCCCTTGCGATTGCCTGTCGTTCCGCTTCAAGACTTCCTTTCCTGGCCATGATGATACCTCGTGGGTTGGCGCTGAAACCTCCCGGCAAAAGCATCACAACGCCAAAGCCTGTTGGCAAGTCCTCTTGTTCAAACCATCTGTAATTTGTCGACGCCTGTGAAGCATAGATTGCCCCTGCTGCGCCTAGAGAATGGCACTGAAGGCCCGATCCTCGACCCAGAAAAAACCAGTAATCCAACGCGAACCAAGTTGCATCGGATCAAGGGGTAAAGGTGCAGACCGTACACTGCACGGCAGTAGGAGAAATTGGCAGAACTGCGCGCGTATACAGCAATGGCATCCCTGTATCACAATGTATGATAATCGCTGAACACAACTGGAGATGAAGCAATTGCGCCATTTTTCGCGTAATACATTTGAATACGGCAGGCACCGGCTCCCCCTTCCCTTGCCAAGCCATCGGCGATGGCCTAAAACATCCAGGCGCAATCTCCACCGGGCCCTTTTCGAAGGGTTTGGTGATGACAGAAACAGTCCTGATTTCGGTCCGGCTTCCCGGACCCGTTGCCGAGGCGGCCAATGCCGCTGCGGTCTCGCGCAATATCTCCCGATCGAAGCTTCTGCGAATCGCCATCGAGCGCTTCATCGATGACCTTTCCGGTTCATCTGAGCAGGATCGCCGGCGGCAGTTCTCGTCCGAGTATACCTTCCTCGCGCTCGACCTCATCGTCCAGCGCGAATACCCCGAGGTGCACACCGAACTTCTGACCGAAGCCGAGCGGCGCATGGAGGCCTTCCATGGCGGGGCCTGACACCTGGTCCGACCGCGCTCG
>NZ_JAIEPN010000190.1 GCF_019748365.1 Novosphingobium sp. | reverse complement strand
TGTCACGCGACAAAGTTTCCAACATCGGGCGTAAACTACTGAAATCAAGCCATATACTCGCGATAAAGTGACAGTCAAAACTGGCGCACAAAAGATTCTGCTTTCAACGGTGGTCAAAACAAACGACAGTCCATGCGGCCGAAAGAGAGGGAAATTTCCCTATGATCGAACGCAAACCGCCAAGAATGGCAGCGTATTCGGAAGATGCGCTTACGCGCGGCGCGGACCTCTATCAAATTTTCCGGAAATTGGTCTCACTGGACGCGCCGCTGGCGGCCGACGTTGTTTCTGTCATTGCCCGGGAAACTGGCTTGGGCGAACGGCGAATTCGGGAGTTGGCGCGGCGCTATCGCAGCAAGCCCATTGCGGAGAGCCTGGCCTCACGGCCGCGCGGTCCAAAGCCAGGAAGTAGACAAGCGCCGCCAGAGGTCCTCGTGGCGATCAATGGCCTCATTGAAGAAATCGTTATGACGAAAGTGCCGCTCAGTGTTCGGGAAGCGGCGCAGCAGGTGCGTTATTTGCTGATCGCCGATAATGGCGACTACGGCTTCGATCCCGGGATCGTTCCAAGTTTTCGAACGATCGAGCGGATAATCGGTGAAATAAGCGAGCCGCAGAAGGCTCGTTTCATGGGTTCGAAACGGCGAACCGCCCACGAGGTGCACCCGGGGGAATACCACAGCGATGGTTTGCTCGATGTGGTCCAGATGGATCACACCCCCGCCGACGTCATACTTGTCGACAGCACACACCGTATGGCTCTGGGCCGACCGTGGGTGACCTTGCTCATCGACGTCTGGAGCCGCTGCATTCTCGGCTTCTACGTGAGTTTTGGGGCACCTTCGATTTTTCGATGCGGACGGGCAATCGCCAATGCTCTGTTGCCGAAACAGCCGTTGCTCGAGAGTCTCGGTCTCGAAATCGAATATCCAATGCATGGCTTTTTCAGGAAGTTGCATGCCGATCATGCCGGATCTCATCGCGCGGAAGTTTTTAGAAGCGCTTGCAAGACTTATGGCATCGATCCGGACGTCCGCCCACGTGGTCCGGCGCATTATGGCACGCATATCGAGCGTCTGATCGGCACCATGACGCGTAGAATGCGGCTTCTTCCGGGGGCGACCGGAGGTAATGTTACGGCGCGAGACGGCTATGATGCGGAAGCGGACGCGGCGATGACGCTTGAGGAATTCGAGCGGTGGCTGGTTCGGGAGATTTGCCGCTATCATCATACACCTCACGAAGGATTGGGACGCGTCGCACCTGCGCAAATGTGGTCCACGGGTGTTGAGAGCCACGGGCCGCTGGCGCCGCCAGGTGTCGACATCGAGCAGCTAACGCGCCGATTTCTGCCGTGGGTCGAGCGGACCGTTCAATCGGGCGGCGTGAAGATTGACCATATTCGCTATTGGCACGAAAGTTTGGCGCCGCGCCTGGGTCTCAAGGTCATGGTCCATTACGACGACAGGACCATCCAGGAGGTCTATCCTGTCATCGATGGAGTTCTTGTCGCTGCTGCTGCGGTGGGCAATTATCCGAACGTGACCAGGCCTGAATGGGATGTTGCGGTCGCCGCACGGCGCAATTCCGGCGTGCTTTACCAGCATGCTGGGGGTCAGGCTGAAATTGCGCGGCTTGTGCATGCCAACAGGCAGGAAGTTCTGAACGCGAAATCCCGGACGCGGGGCTTGCGAGACGCGCGAAAAAGGCTGGAAAGGGAAGGTGTGTCCCACGCCGCTCAGCCGGCAAATCAGGAAGTTTCCGACGTACCCAGTTGGGTATCGGTGGCCGACATACGCGATGAAGGGTGGCTCAAATGGAGGGATTAGGTCAGCCGCACAGTTCCGCGTTCTGGATCGACTTCGACGAAGCGCGTTTTGCCGTGGAAACGCTGGTTGATATCGCACATGATGAGCCTGATGAACGGCCGCCCTGCGTCATTCTCGTGGGTCAATCCGGTATGGGGAAGACATCGATCCTGCGCGAAGCCCAGCGGCGTATCGAATGTGACTTTCCAGAGCCTGATGGTTGGCGGGATGCCCGGTATGCTCCCGTCCTCAGGACCGTGATCCCAGCTAGTCCGACGTCGCTCAAGATCAACCTGACGTTGTTGTGGAAGCAAGGTTGGCCGATCACCCCCAGTATCCACCGGATTGCCGACCTGAAAGTCGTTGAATTGCTCGGCAGACAGCGGACGCGGTTGGTGGCGGTCGACAATGTTCATGCCATTCTCACTGCGGGCGGCAGGGCGAGGCGTGACACCCTGGATGCATTCCGGTTTCTGATGAGCGAAGGCAATGTGCCGATGGTTGTTGCCGGTCTCGAAATCGCCGCGGACATCTTTGCCGAGGACGTCGAACTGGCCTATCGCTCGATCGTCCTGCGATTGCCGCTCTGGCCGCCTGGAGAGCCATCCCAGCGCCTGATCCTAGCGCTGGCGCGGGGATTGCGCATCATCGAGCCGGAACGCTTCGCTGAGCCCGAGATGGCCGAATTCATCTGGCGCAACAGCCATGGCGTGACAGGGAATTTCAAACGGCTTTTGCATTGGGGCCATAAGATTGCCTCTCGCGACGGTCGTCAGCGTGTTGAATTTGCAGATTTGCGCGCAGCAGCAGCGATGCTCCCGACTTCAGCTTGATGGCCGGCAAGTGGTCGCCCAATCTTGAGCCTGAGACGCTGGCGTTCCCGATCAAGCCACGCAGACATGAAGCGTTTGATTCGTGGTTGAGCCGCTTGACCGCCGCCCACCGGGTGAGCCGGGCACAATTGTTCCGCCATCTGGAGATCGCTCCGGGTCTTTCGCGCTTGGACCTGGCGCGAGGGAAGGGCGGTCTCGATCCGGCGCTGCATGCGGCCTGCGATGCGATGGTGGAGCGGCTTGCATGGGCGGTCGAAATCGATCCCGAGCAGATCAATGCGACCTTTCTCGCGTGTGAGGCGGCGGCGCTCCTGCCCTCTGCGCACCGCCGTTACGTCTGTGCGCTATGCTGCTACGAGGCCCAGCGGGCTGGCGGGCCTGTAATCGCGCGCCGCGAATGGATTTTACGGGCGAGCTGGCGATGCAGCCTGCACGGGTTGCCGCTCACTGACATGCGGAGCCTTCCATTGGAGGCCACGGGGCGGCAATTGCAGGCGTTCTTGGCGCATGCCGTGATGCGATCTCGCAGAATCCAATGGAAAATCAAACCGACTTCTGCCGCGCTTGCGCGAAACAAGACAGTGATCGATTACCTGATCGGCCCTAGCGATTGGGTGGGACTTGCGCCGCCATACCAGCGTTATCAGGAGCGCTTCGTAGCCAATCAGTACCATTTTGCGTGCGAACGGATCGCCATGCTGGCGCTGGCGCACAGCCCACGTGCGAAAGCCGCGCTTCGCTTTGAGCGCATGATCACAACCAGACTGGCCGAGAGGCCGCTGACGGAAGGTAGAATTGAAACGCCGGTTCGAGGTGCATTGCGTCTGCGGACCTGCAAGCTCCCCAAGCCCAGATCCAAATGGGCCTGCGACATCTTTGCGCTGTTTGCTGCGTACGGCACTGCGCGACAGCGCCAGGAGCAGGAAACCGCGCTGGCAGCGGAATTCGCGCGCTACGAGGGTCTCCCTCCCCCGTCGCAGGCAGCCTGGCCGTCTAGAGGCTTGCTTGATGCCGCCAGTCGGGCAGTGCCAGGGTCGGCGTAATAGCGCAGACGAAGGTCGTGAAGGGGCCTTGAGCGTAGGCCATTTGCTTGGCCTCCAGCTGCCGCAGGAGTTTGGCCGCACCGGCCTTGGTCGCGCCAAGCGCGCGGGCGAGTTGGGCGGGGGTGAGGGTGCCAAGGCCGAACAGCAGCATCCATGCATGATAGAGGCGCGAATTCGAACGCTGGCTCGGAAACTCGCGCGCAAAGACGTCGGCGGCGCGCGGGAGGCGGGCGATGTCGCAGGCGGTAGCATAGAGCGCGTCGTGCAGGCTCTCGCGGGCTTGGGCGCGACGCTGGCTGGCGTCGCGGTCGGCCCGGAACAGTCGGCGCTGGACCAGGCCGGGGAAGGGGAGGGGGGTCTCGCTCAGCCGGAAGGCATGCCCACGCGCGGTTGCCGCCAGGTTGATCGCCCAGCACGGGGTTCGGGCGGTTGCCGTCAGGGCATCGGGCTCGTTGCCGCGCGAATAGCGGAAGCGCTCGACGACCCCAAGCAGCCGTTCGAGCGGATCGCCGGGCAGATTGGCGTGACCCAGCGCGTCGAGCACGACGCCGAGTTCGGGAAGGCTGGCAGCAACGATGGTTTCGGTCTCTCGGGCTTCGCTGGCCATCGGCCGGATTGCGATCTTGCGCACTGTCCGGATGGCCTCGGCGATCACCTTCTCGCGGGTCGGCAGGGCGTGCTCGAGGAGGGCGAGGAAGGCGTTACGCTCGCCCATGCATTCGGCGCCGATCAGCGAGGCCCCGAGGGTAATCGCCCGGTCCTGACGGTATTGCTCCCAGGCACGGCTGAGCCAGTGGAGGGTGAGTGCGGCGCGCATTTCTGCGGAATAGCAGGTGTCGGAGGCCAGCAGGCATTTGGCCAGAGCATCGATCTGGCCGATACGGAAGGCGATAGGGCCGGCGTCGATCGTGCTGCTCAATTCAAGGCTTTCGCTCTGGAGGCTGCGAACTGGCTAACGGGACAGGGAATCGCCGTCAACACAGAGTTTACTAAACCTACGCTTTGGTATCCTATCCGTAGCATCGTAAATCGGCGGTATTTCCATAATCTAACATTATGGTAAAATCAGCATTGCCCAGAGTGCCGATTTTGGCCCAAAAAGCGCCCATGAAACTCGTCCAGAACGATCATCCCGCATGACAACCGATCGCCCGTTCCCATCATCGGTCGAACTGGTGCTCGACGGCCACGGCCTGCTGGTTGATACCCGCGCCGCCAGCCCGCTGGCGCTCGAGGCCGCCGTCGCGGCGATGGCGCCTGCAACCAAGGCGGCCATCACTGCCGATCTCAAATGCTTTCTTGCCTGGTGCAAAGCGCGGCGGCCTGTCGCCACGGCTGTTCCCGCCGAGCCCGAGACCCTCGTCCACTATCTGCACTGGTTGGCCAAGGGCTCGGACACACGCGCGGGTGCCAAGCCCGCCACCCTTGCACGCCGGATCGCCTCGATCGCGCGGATTCACCGCATCCTGGGTTTTGGCGATACAGAGCCGCTGCCCACCCAGGCTGGAATGGTGCGCGACACGCTCAAAGCCATCCGCCGCAAAAAGCGCGAACGGCAAAAGCAGGCTGCGCCGCTACGGCTCGGCGAGGCGATGCAGGAGGGTCAGGCACCGCCCGAGGGGGTAACCGTCAACGCGCTGCTGGCCTCGTGTGGCACCGACATCATCGGTCTGCGGGACGCGGCGCTGATCAGTCTCGCCTATGACGCGGGCTTAAGAGTCTCCGAACTGGTGAGCACCACGGTGGCCGATCTGCGCCAGGTCGGCGATGGCAGCGGGCGGCTAGAAATCGCCCATTCCAAGACTGACCAGTTGGGGGAGGGGGCTCTGGCCTGGCTGTCTCCTGACACCATGGCGCGGCTTTCGGCCTGGCTGCTGGCGAGCGGCATCACGCAAGGCGCGGTGTTTCGGCGCATCAATGTTCTGAGCGGACCGCCAGACGCCTCCGGGCAGCGCATTGTGCGGCATTATATCGGGGCCAAGCCGCTTACCCGGCAAGGCGTGGTGGCGATCCTGCGACGCCGGGTGCTGGAGGCGGTCGATCTCGGTCTCGTTGAACTGGAACCCGGCATGGAAGGCGACACCGCACGTGGGCTTAGCGCGCATTCGTTCCGGGTCGGGCTGACACAGGACCTGTTCGCAGCGGGCGAGGACGGTGCCGGGATCGCGCTGGCGCTGCGCTGGTCCTCGCCGACTACAGCGCTGCGATATGCCCGCGAGCTTGCCGTAGGCAATAATGCAGCAGCTCGCGTGCTGGGGAAGTTGCGAGGGAGCGGCTGAGGCAGAAGAAGGCCAATGTCACTATTTTTGAAGCGCGAAAGGCTCCGCTTGGGCCCGGCATGACGTCAATTGTGGTGCGTCACACACGTCGGCCGATCCACGACAGAAATTGCCGCCGCTCCTCCGAGTACCATGATCGGACAAGTTCGCTCGCATTAATG
>NZ_JAIEPN010000189.1 GCF_019748365.1 Novosphingobium sp. | reverse complement strand
ATCTATTCGGGCACGCTGACCAAGGGCAGCTACCTGAACTCGGTGAAGAACAAGAAGGAGAAGGTCGGCCGCATGCTGCTGATGCACTCCAACAACCGCGAGGACATCGATGTGGCCTACGCCGGCGACATCGTCGCGCTGGCGGGTCTCAAGGAGACCACCACCGGCGATACGCTGTGCTCGGAGAAGCAGCCGATCATTCTCGAGCGGATGGAATTCCCCGAGCCGGTGATCGAGCTTTCGGTGGAGCCGAAGACCAAGGCCGACCAGGAGAAGATGGGCATCGCGCTCAACCGTCTCTCGGCCGAGGATCCCAGCTTCCGTGTCTCGACCGATCACGAATCCGGCCAGACCATCATCAAGGGCATGGGCGAACTTCACCTCGAAATCCTGGTCGACCGCATGAAGCGCGAGTTCAAGGTCGAGGCGAACGTCGGTGCGCCGCAGGTGGCTTACCGCGAATACCTCGGCAAGCCGGTGGACATCGACTACACCCACAAGAAGCAGTCGGGTGGTACCGGTCAGTTCGGCCGCGTGAAGGTCAAGGTCACGCCGGGCGAGCGCGGTTCGGGCTTCGTGTTCAAGGACGAGATCAAGGGCGGCAACATTCCGAAGGAATACATCCCCGCCATTGAAAAGGGCTTCCGCGAAACGGCTGAAACCGGCTCGCTGATCGGCTTCCCGATCATCGACTTCGAAGTCCTGCTCTATGACGGCGCCTACCACGACGTTGACTCGTCGGCGCTGGCCTTCGAAATCTGTGCCCGCGGCGCGATGCGCGAAGTGGCCCAGAAGTCGGGGATCAAGCTGCTCGAGCCGATCATGAAGGTCGAGGTGATCACGCCGGAGGAATACCTCGGCGACGTGATCGGCGACATCAACTCGAGGCGCGGCCAGATCCAGGGCACCGACAGCCGGGGCAATGCCCAGGCGGTTGTCGCCATGGTCCCGCTGGCTAACATGTTCGGCTACGTGAACCAGCTGCGCTCGTTCACGCAGGGCCGTGCGAACTACTCGATGTTCTTCGATCACTACGACGAGGTCCCGGCCAACGTCGCGACCGAGATCAAGGCGAAGATGGCGTAATCCATTCCCGGCAATTCGTCCCTCGGGCGAATTTACGGGTGATGGCAGGCTTGCATAAGCAAGCGGATCAATCTAGGGGCGGCGCCTGATTCAGCGGTCGCCGTCCCCGACCCGCAGTATCTGCAATTTTTAGAGAAGAAGGTTTGAGCAATGGCCAAGGCTAAGTTTGAGCGGACCAAGCCGCACTGCAACATCGGCACCATCGGTCACGTCGACCATGGCAAGACCACCCTGACGGCGGCGATCACCAAGGTCCTCGCCGAGACCGGCGGCGCGACGTTCACCGACTACGCGAACATCGACAAGGCTCCGGAAGAGCGCGAGCGCGGCATCACCATCTCGACCGCGCACGTCGAGTACGAGACCGCCAACCGCCACTACGCGCACGTCGACTGCCCGGGTCACGCCGACTACGTGAAGAACATGATCACCGGTGCCGCCCAGATGGACGGTGCGATCCTGGTCGTGAACGCGGCTGACGGCCCGATGCCGCAGACCCGCGAGCACATCCTGCTCGCCCGTCAGGTCGGCGTGCCGGCGCTCGTCGTGTACATGAACAAGGTCGACCAGGTTGACGACGAGGAAATCCTCGAGCTCGTCGAGCTGGAAGTGCGCGAGCTGCTCTCGTCGTACGACTTCCCGGGCGACGATATTCCGATCGTCAAGGGTTCGGCTCTCGCCGCGCTCGAAGGCCGCGACGACGCCATCGGCAAGAACTCGATCAACGAGCTCATGGCCGCTGTCGACAGCTACATCCCGCAGCCCCCGCGTCCGACCGACAAGCCGTTCCTGATGCCCGTCGAAGACGTGTTCTCGATCTCGGGTCGCGGCACCGTCGTGACCGGCCGTGTCGAGACCGGCATCGTCAAGGTTGGTGAAGAAGTCGAGATCGTCGGCCTCAAGAACACCACCAAGACCGTCGTCACCGGCGTTGAAATGTTCCGCAAGCTGCTCGATCAGGGTGAAGCCGGCGACAACATCGGCGCGCTGGTTCGCGGCATCAAGCGTGAAGAAGTCGAGCGCGGCCAGGTTCTCGCCAAGCCCGGTTCGGTGACCCCGCACACCGAGTTCTCGGCCGAGGTCTACGTGCTGTCGAAGGACGAAGGTGGCCGTCACACGCCGTTCTTCGCCAACTACCGCCCGCAGTTCTACTTCCGCACCACCGACGTGACCGGCGAAGTGATCCTTCCCGAAGGCACCGAAATGGTCATGCCCGGCGATAACCTGACCCTGTCGGTCCGTCTCATCGCGCCGATCGCGATGGACGAAGGTCTGCGCTTCGCGATCCGCGAAGGTGGCCGCACCGTCGGTTCGGGGGTTGTCAGCAAGATCACGAAGTAATATAGGCCGCGCTCCGGCGGGGAGATTCGCTCTTCCCGCCGGCCGGTTTTTATGGATCAGCGGCCCGCTTTCTCCTCGCTTCATGTGGGGCAGGGTGAGAGGGCGGAGCGGCTGGTCTTTTTGTTTTAGCTCTTTCGCATCGGTAAACGGACATGGACGCCCAGAATATCCGCATTCGCCTCAAAGCCTTCGATCACCGCGTGCTCGATCAGGCCACTGGTGAGATCGCAGACACCGCTCGCCGCACCGGCGCGCTGATCCGGGGCCCCATTCCGCTTCCGACGCGCATCGAGAAGTTCTGCGTCAACCGCGGTCCGCACGTCGACAAGAAGTCGCGCGAGCAGTTCGAGGTTCGCACCTACAAGCGGCTGCTCGATATCGTGCAGCCCAACGCCGCTACCGTGGACGCGCTGATGAAGCTCGACCTCGCCGCTGGCGTCAACGTCGAGATCAAGCTCGCGTAACAAGTTTCGCTCCTGCCCCAGGCAGAAGCACCAGAGTTTTGGAGGCCTGAGCCTCTCGGACAATGGGATACCTCCGGCGCCGCTCTCCAACGGGAGCACTTAGCCGGGCAAGCGTCCCCCGTTCGCTTCCGCCCTCCGGGCAGAAGCACTCAGCCCGGACGGGGCGCGCTTCACATACGGGCTGAACACGCCTCGCGGGGATGGTCCTCGCAAGGCCTCTGTAAGGAGTATGGTCATGCGCACCGGCGTGATCGCGAAGAAGGTCGGGATGACCCGGCTTTTCCAGGACGACGGACGGCACGTGCCGGTTACCGTCCTGGCGCTTGAAAATTGCCAGGTGGTCTCGGTCCGCACCGAAGAACGCGACGGTTATGTCGCGGTTCAGCTCGGCGCGGGTCAGGCCAAGCAGAAGAATGTCGCAAAGCCGCAGCGCGAGCACTTCGCCAAGGCTGAAGTCGAACTGAAGATGGAAGTCGCCGAGTTCCGCGTCGCCGAAGACGCGCTGCTCGAAGTCGGCTCGACCATCGCCGCTTCGCACTTCGTGCCCGGCCAGTATGTCGACATCACCGGTCACACGCAGGGCAAGGGCTTTGCCGGCGCGATGAAGCGCTGGGGTTTCGGCGGTATGCGCGCCACCCACGGTGTTTCGATCACCCACCGCGCCCATGGTTCGACCGGCAACCGCCAGGATCCGGGCCGCGTGTTCAAGAACAAGAAGATGGCCGGCCACATGGGCGACCGTCAGCGCACCCAGCAGAACCTCGAGATCGTCCGCACCGACGACGAGCGTGGCCTGATCTTCGTCAAGGGCTCGGTGCCCGGGTCGAAGAACGGCTGGCTGCTCGTCCGCGACGCGGTCAAGATCGATCGTCACGCTGAAGCGCCGTATCCGGCCGGCCTCAAGCAGGCTGCCAACAGCAATGACACGGCTGCGGCCGACACGCCGGCGGAAGATACCGCTGCGGTCGAGACCACCGTCGATGGTCAGGAGGGCTAAGTCGTGAAGGTTCAGGTCCTCAATCTCGATGGCACCGCAGCCGGCGAAGCCGAGCTCTCGGATGCCGTGTTCGGTGTGGCGCCCCGCGCCGACATCCTCCACCGCGTCGTCACCTGGCAGCTCGAGAAGCGCCGTGGCACCGCCCGCGGAGCGCGTGAGCGTTCGGATGTGGCGCGTACCGGCAAGAAGCTCGGCAACCAGAAGGGTGGCGGTGGCGCCCGTCACGGCGATCGTGCGGCTCCGATCTTCATCGGCGGCGGCAAGGCCCATGGCCCCCGCGTCCGTGATTTCGATCCCTCGCTCAACAAGAAGATCCGCGCGCTGGGTCTGAAGATGGCGCTCTCGACCAAGGCCCAGTCCGAAGGCCGTGGTCTCGTGGTGGTCGACACGCTCGACACCGACGGCAAGACCGCCACACTGGCCGCCACGCTCGCCAAGGCGGGCTTCGGCAAGAAGGTCCTCGTAATCGACGGCGAAGCGGTGAACGACAACTTCGCCCGCGCCGCGCGCAACATCATCGGGGTCAACGTGCTCCCGGCGGTCGGCGCGAACGTCTACGACATCCTGAAGCATGATACGCTGGTGCTGACGCGCGCTGCGGTCGAAAAGCTGGAGGCGCGTTTCAATGGCTAAGGACGCAATCGACACGCGTCACTACGACGTGATCGTGGCTCCCCACATCACCGAGAAGTCGACGCTGCTCAGCGAGCACAACGCCGTTGTGTTCAAGGTCGCCGACAAGGCCACCAAGCCGCAGATCAAGGCTGCGGTCGAGGCCCTGTTCGGCGTCAAGGTCACCAAGGTGAACACCTTGAACCAGGACGGCAAGACCAAGCGCTGGAAGGGCAAGCCCTACAAGCGTTCGGACTTCAAGAAGGCTGTCGTGACGCTGGCTACAGGCCAGTCGATCGACGTCACCAGCGGTATCTGAGGCGCATAGACCATGGCACTCAAGAACTACAACCCGACCAGCCCCGCCCGGCGCGGCCTGATCCTCGTCGACAAGTCGTCGCTGTGGAAGGGCAAGCCCGTCAAGGCGCTGACCGAGGGCAAGAGCAAGACCGGCGGCCGCAACAACAAGGGCCACGTGACCAGCCGCGGTATCGCGGGCGGCCACAAGCAGCGCTACCGGTTCATCGACTTCAAGCGCCGCAAGTGGGACATGCCCGCGACCGTCGAGCGTCTGGAGTACGATCCCAACCGCACCGCGTTCATCGCACTCGTCAAGTACGAGGACGGCGAGCAGACCTACATCCTCGCGCCGCAGCGCCTTGCGGTCGGTGATCAGGTCGTCGCCGGCGAGAAGACTGACGTGAAGCCGGGCAACGCGATGCTGCTCAGCCAGATGCCGGTCGGCACGATCATCCACAACGTGGAGATGAAGCCGGGCAAGGGTGGCCAGATCGCCCGTTCGGCCGGCACCTATGTCCAGCTCGTCGGTCGTGACCGCGGCATGGTCATCGTCCGCCTCAACTCGGGCGAGCAGCGCTACCTGCGCGGCGATTGCATGGGCACGGTTGGCGCGGTTTCGAACCCCGACAACTCGAACCAGAACCTTGCCAAGGCCGGTCGCGGCCGCTGGCTCGGTCGTCGCCCGCTTACCCGCGGTGTCGCCAAGAACCCGGTCGATCACCCGCACGGTGGTGGTGAAGGCCGCACCTCGGGTGGCCGTCATCCGGTCACGCCGTGGGGCAAGCCGACCAAGGGCGCCCGTACCCGTCACAACAAGCAGACGGACAAGATGATCATCCGTTCGCGTCACGCGAAGAAGAAGAGGTAACACCCCATGGCACGTTCCGTCTGGAAGGGACCCTTCGTCGACCTGCACCTCCTGAAGAAGGCCGAAGTGGCTCAGGATGCCGGTTCGCGTGCAGGTCCGATCAAGACCTGGTCGCGTCGATCGACCATTCTGCCGCAGTTCGTTGGTCTGACGTTCAACGTCTACAACGGGCACAAGTTCATCCCCGTCTCGGTCAACGAAGAGATGGTCGGCCACAAGCTTGGTGAATTCGCGCCGACGCGCACGTTCCCGGGCCACGCCGCTGACAAGAAGGGCAAGCGCTAATGGGTAAGCCCAAGTCCCCGCGCCGCGTTGCAGACAACGAAGCGCTCTCGGTCGGCACGCAGATCCGCGGCTCGGCCCAGAAGCTGAACCTCGTTGCCGGCCTGATCCGCGGCAAGCGCGCCGAAGACGCGATGAACATCCTCGCCTTCTCGAAGAAGGCGATGGC
>NZ_JAIEPN010000117.1 GCF_019748365.1 Novosphingobium sp. | reverse complement strand
GACCTAGGCCGGCTTGTGGCGGTTCAAAGGATCATCCTGGACCCTAGATCAGGCCGACATCGCGGCAAGTTCTTGCTGGGGAGCTGCGGGCAGGGGGCATGGCAACCAACATTGTCTGATGGGGTGTTGGCAATTGCGGAAGGCTTCGAAGACGCGGCCGCCTTCACAAGTCTGACCGGCGTGACCTGCTGGGCGGCCATGGGCGCTGCTCGCTTGCCACTCCTCCATCTTCCGAAGGGGATCCATACGCTAATCATTGCCGAGGACAACGATGCACCTGGACAGAATGCTGCGCATCAAGCGAGCAAGACCTACGCCAGACCAGGCCTCCGAATTTTGCGAAGGTCTCCAAGCTGGGGCATCGACTGGGCGGACTTCAACGAACGGATGAACCGTCGGGGCAGTAGCATCGGCGAATGACGAAAGCTGGGACATTCCTGCCATTCATAGCTATCCAATGCGATGACGGCTTTCGGCGGGACCGGCCGATGGGGCGACGGTGGGCCCGATCCACTCCAACCATGCCGCTGACGGGCAGGATAGTTGGCAGACTGGAGCGGGATGGCTTGATCCGGTGAGAGCCCACGCCGAAACCAGCGACCGGCTAAGCCGCCGCGTCTCACACATCAGCTTGTTCCAAGGGACCAATGAGCACCGCAAAAGTTCGCTGACCGGCAGGCCGGATCAATGATTTCGCTGTTGTTGCAACATCAGAAATCGATCGAGGCGCTCGCCTTGAAGGTGCGGGGTTGGCCCTGCAGCAGCGCCGCCGAAAAGACATCGAAGGCCGAGGCCCAGTAGCGCTTGTTGGCCACGTTATCGACGCCGAAGCGCAGCGTGAGCGGCTTGCCAGCGGCCACCAGCACATAGCGCGCGCCCAGATCGAAGCGCGTCCATTCCGGGATCTCGAGCGTGTTCGCCACGTTCACCGCCTGCTTGCCGGTGTGGACCACGCGGCCTGTGAGAGTGAGGCCGGTTGTGGCAATGTCCCACTCCGCGCCGGCATTGGCGGTCCATTCAGGCACTCCAACGGCGCGGTTGCCCTGGTTCACGCCGCCGCTTGTCTTGCGCAGGCGCGCATCAACGACCGATCCGCCGCCGATCAGGCGCAGGCCCTTCACCGGCTCGGCGTTCACTGTCAGTTCGATGCCTTCGTTGCGCTGCTCGCCGAACAGGCCGAAGCGCTTCTTTCCGCCGCCGGCGTCGACCGAATAGCCGACCGGCAAATCGATCCTGAACAGCGAGAGGCCGATGTTGAAGCCGCCCGCGCTGAGCTTGCCGCCAACTTCGTACTGCGTGGACTTGATCGGGCCGAACACGGCGCCCGAGTTGATCACGGTGGCGTCGATCGGCGCGGTCGGCCCTTGCTGCAGCGCCTCGATCCGGTTGGCGAACAGCGACAGGCCAGACACAGGTTTCACAACAAGGCCGACGATGGGGGTGAGTGCGGACTTGCCGTAGGTGCCATCAAGCCGGCCGCCGTTGTAGTAGTTGTAGCTTTTGACACGGATCTCCTGCAGGCGGACGCCACCGGTGATCAGCACCCGGTCTCCCCACAGGCCGAGCGTGTCCGAAGCAAACGTCGAGAGCAGCCGGGTGCGGCTGATCGGGAACGGGTTCTTGAGGTTCCCGCCGACGAAGGCCGAAGCCGGAATAGCGGCGACAGGCGTGTCGTAGATGTTCGTCGCGAACCCGGCAAAGCCCGGGCCATAAAGGAAATCGAAGGCGTTGCGATTGACCTGCCACACCGCGCTGCCGCCGATATTGAACTCCTGCGTGACGGCCTTACCCAACTTAACGCGCAGGCCGGCCTCCAGCGCTTCGTTGTTGTCGGTGCGCGGCACATAGAGCGCGTTGCCGTTTGCAGCGCCTGTGGCTGCGTTGAGCACGGTGATCCCGCCGTAGATGCCCTGCTCGCTGCCATCGCGCGCGCCGGCGGTTACATAGAGCTGGGCATTGGTGCCCAGATCCTGCTCCAGACGGATCGCGCCGAACAGATCGCGCAAGGTGGTGTAGGTCCAGGGCTGGGCATAGTTGGCGCTGGCCCCAGGCACCGCCGGGATTGTCGGCGTGCCGATGGTGACCTTGGGGCGCAGGCCCTTCACTTCGACCCGCTGGTACCCGAGATCGACGAAAAGCCGGGTGTTGTCATCGCGCCAATCGAACGCCGCGCCGAGGGTCGCGGTGCGGCGGAACTCGCCGTCAATCGCCACGTCGCCGCTGCGGAAGGCCCCGTTGACCCGCAGGCCGAACGCGCCGCCCTTGCCGAAGCGGCGCGAGACGTCCGCGCTACCGCCGAAATGGCTGCCCGAGGTATATCCGAGGGTGACGCGGTTGAGCGGGGTGTTCCTGGCCCGCTTCAGCTGCAGATTGACACTGCCGCCCACCGACGATCCGCCTGGCGCTGCGCCGTTGAGAAAGGCCGAGGCTCCGTTCAGCACTTGCACGCTTTCGAAAAGTTCGGGCGCGATCAGCTGGCGCGGCGCAATGCCGTAAAGGCCGTTCAGCCCGACATCGTCACCGTAGAGAGCAAAGCCGCGGATGACGAACTGCTCAGAGGCATTGCCGAAGCCGTAGCTCGTGCGCACGGTCGGATCGTTTTCGAGCACCTGCCCCAGCGTCTGCGGCTGCTGGTTGAGGATCAGCGCCTCGTTGTAGCTGCGTACCGTGAACGGCACGTCCTCTGCCCGCTTGTTGCCGAGTGCGCCCAGATCGCCCTCGCCGCTGACGGCAGTCGCATTGGTGCGCTGAGCCGTGACCACGATCTCGCCCTGTGCCGGAGTGTCGGGCGCGGCATCGGCATTGGCGGCGGTCGGCAGCGCGGCCAGCGGCAGGGCGAACATGCTCGTGGCGAGCAGGAAGGAAGGCTTCACGGTCTGGCTTTCTGGTTGGGGCGGCAATCGGATCCGGCACTGGGCCGGGACCGCCGCAGGAAGTGAAACAGGAAGACGAAGAGCGGCACGGCGAGCGCACCGGTGCAAAAGGCATCACGCCAGCCCGAACCGGTGAGGCCGGCGATCAGGCCGGCAACGACCAGCGATGCGATTCCGAGCGGCGCGGCGAGGATGGCCATGGGGCGGCGGGCAGGCAGCCGGCTCATGCGCGGGCGCTCTGTGAGAGCAGAGCCGCAGCGCCCCGCGCAGCAGGGCGGCGGCGCTTGCCCCACCACAGGACAAGCCCCGACCACAGCACGCGGATCGTCGCCAGATCGAGCAAAGCCCACACGATCTTGAGCGAAAGCCCGGCATAGTCGCCGAAATGGAGCGGACGCGAGAGCATCAGCGCCTGCATTGAAACCGGCATCGGCCGGATCGCGTCCACCTTACCCGTTGCGACGTCGACCAGTGCCGGAGTCAGGAGGTGGCTGGTCAGCGGTGTGTCGCCTTGGAAGAAAACGGCATAGTGGTGGTTGCTGCTCCACGCCCCGCCCGGAAAACCGATGAATTGGGGCGACAGGCCCGCCTGCGCAGCCTGTGCGGCGGCCATGGCCTGATCGAGCGAGGCGCGGTGCGCGGCATCTGTTGCTGGCGCATGGCCCGAGGCGGCGACCATCGCGGCAAGCTCGCCCTGCCGCCACATCGCGATAAGCGGATCGGCAAAGGCATTGATCGCACCGGTGAGTCCGATAACCAGCGCCCATCCCATCGTCACGGCGCCCAGCAGATTGTGTTCGTCGAGCAGGCCGACCCGGCGGTTACGCCCGCGCCGCAAGGTACCGAACGGGAGGAGGCGCATGAACGGCGCGTAGAGCACGAGGCCCGATACGATCGCGAGCACGAAAAGCAGGCCCATTACACCGAGCAGCAGCATCCCAGGCAAGCCGGCAAACAGGTCCACATGCAACCTGAGGATCAGCGCCATGATCCCGTCCTGCCGCTGTTCGCCAAGGTGGTCGCCGCTGGTGCGATCATACGTAAACAGCCGCATCTCGGCCGCACTTGCATCGGCCCGGGGGCCGAGCGTGACGGTGATGCGCGGGTCTTTCTGGCTGAAGCCGATGAACAGCGGCACACCGAAACGCCCTGCGGTGCGCCGATAATCGGCCATTGCCGCAGTGACGATACGATCGAGAGGCTGGCCGGACCGGGCCGAAGCTGCTCCGACGGGCGCGTGCTCGCCGCTCAGCGCATCGATCTCTTCATGGAAGATCAGGGGCAGGCCGCTGATGCACAGCATGAACAGGAACAGCGTGCAGACGAGGCTGCTCCACCGATGGACCCAATCCCAGGCTCTGACTGTGCTCGTCCGCATATAGGGGCGAGCGCTAGAGGGAAGCCTTATGACTTGTCAATGATAATCATTCACATTAGCAAACTTGTGTAAAGCCGATGGCAGGTTGCCCTACCACGGCTTTACGCAGTTCAACGCTGTTCAGGCATCACATCTCTATGAAGTCGTGGATGTCTCCTCGGGTAACGATCAACCTCGCGCTTTCTTGGCCAAGATACCCCCATCGGACATAACGCATCGGGCGAACGCTGGGTGTCGGATATGGCGAGAACCGGACCTTAGTCGGCGCTAATGGTTTCGTCCGGCTCTGGTCGGAACCTGCCTCAGCGGGGCACTGTCGGCTTCCGGTTAGCCAAGCCACCCTCAGCCAAACTCTTGCGCCACCAAACCTAAACCCTCTGACACAGGAGCCATAGAGACCCCTACCCCCGCGTCACGCGCATACGACGCCCAGTTGGAAAGCGCTGCACGAACTTCGTCTACGATCGAAGCCGTACGCTTCGGCGAAACCCCATGGACCTTTGCGAGCTTCTCGACATGCTCACGGGTGATGGTGCGCCCTTCGCCCAAGACGGCCATGTAATGCTCGCCGCCCGGGCCATTCGAGAAGGTGAGGTCAAAGGCCGGTGCAAGCCGCCAGTTCCCTTGGTCGTCCATCAGATAAGCATGCTGGCGTACATGATCATCCCGGTTTCGCGCGAGCACATTGAAGACCATTCGCCGGAAGGCCTGCTCGACGTCTGCCATGCTGTGAGTGATGGCCAAGGTCGCCTTCAGGAACCCGTCGTAGTCGACGCTGGGCATATGCGGCGACGCTTCAAGCGCTCCGCCGAGGCTGACCATGTGTAGCCGCTTGCCCGGTGCCGGTCGATCGAAGCGCCTTGTCGCGAAATGACCTGGACCGTTCGCCGACGGGATCAATCGCGTCTCTGCCATAACAATCCCTGCGGCGCGTGCCATCCGGGCGTAGGCCTCCTCCAATGGCCCGATATCGGCAGGGTCATTGGTCGCTGCAAACTTGACGATCCATTCCGCACCCGCGTTCTTAGTTCCCGCGGCAGCGAGCTCGTCTCCGGCGGACAGCTTGCCGTCCGCGTCGATCGCCACGTGAACTTTCGGCCGCGCTCCGCCCGAGCCGCCGCCCAGGCGTGCCAGCAGCGCTTCGAGCTCTGTTTCCTCGCCGAGCAGAACCTGGCGCGATTCATCGGCCAGAGCATCCAGGTCGATGGTGCCTGAAGCCTCGAACCCAAGCGTCTCGGGCTGGAAGACGAGGGCTCCCCGACCATTCGTGCCCACAAGGGCGAGCCGGTCGACCGCATTAAGGTCTTCGAACGGGTGACCCATCCTTTGAAGCCGCCGTTTCAAAAGCAGCATGCCCCAGGCGTCGGGCAGGCAGTCTGAAAGGAAACCGTGAAGGCCTTCGAACATTCGGCTGCGGGCAGGGTGCAGGCCGGGCTCAGCCGGATAGTGAAGCGGAGATATCGGAAGGCGCGCAGCGATGATCTCTGCCGACCATTCGAGCTGAGCCAATCCGCTGGCCATCGCCAGCCTGCCGACCGAACGCGGCGCTGCAGTCTCGTTGGTCAGCAGTCCAACCGCCAAAGGCGTTCCCGGAGCCAGCTTCATGACCCAATTCCGCTTGAGCGCCCGCTGGCACGCTGGCGCTGCCGCTTGGCTGCCTGACGCTGCTGTGCAAGCAGTTCATCCATGCTGGTCGCCGGAACTTGCGGAAACAGCGCGGCAATGCCCTCATCGCAGCGCAGTGCAATGGCAGCGCGAACAAGGTCTTCGATGGACGCCCTGCCTTCGGTCTCCATCCG
>NZ_JAIEPN010000064.1 GCF_019748365.1 Novosphingobium sp. | reverse complement strand
ACCCGGTCTCCACAGCTGGGACCGGCTCTCGTTTCGAAGGTTTCGACGCCTCCGCCTACGTCTCCGCAGGCAGGGCCAGTTAGGCCAAATTTGGCCATCAACGCAATCGCGAAGGCGAGGCGACTGTCAGGCGCCGAGCAAACCCGTGTTCGTTGCCTTGCACCGCGACCAGCGTTCGGTCGTACGGTCCATTTTGTCGAGACCGGGTGGAAAGACCCGATCGCGAAATGTCATCACATCCTCGCGCTACCGCGTGACTCCACGGTCGGATTCGTACGCACGGTGGCGAGGATATTCGCTTGCTGTCGTTACAAGCAGATCAGCGCTGGCCTGCGGCTTATGGCGGCCTGGCCTCGTGCGGGTCTATCCTTCACCAAAAAGCTCGCGCTGTGCCTTTTCCAGTTCTTCGGCATAGCGCCGCCGCACATACTGCTCGGAGACAATTCCAAGAACGGAACGGTCTTGCGCCACCACAGCGAGTTCGTCGGTCCCCGCATGATCGAAGATTCGCATGACTTCGGTAATATCCATCTCCGGCGTCAGCGTGGCGTCGAGGCCGGTTGCAAGCGTTGCGATCGCCGCGTCCGGCTCGATGCCGTCGGCATAGGCGGTGGGCGTGACAACAATACCGGCATAGTGATCGTCCGCATCGACCAGCACGACCCGGCTCGTCGATCCGAGCGGGAACGTGCGGCGAAACTCGCCGATCGACATCGTCGCTAATGTCGCGCGAGTTTCGCGCCGCATCATCCGTCCCGCGGTCAATGTCTTGACCCAGCCGACATCGCGCGCGCTCTTGATCGTCTCGCCGCGCAAATGAAGCCGCCAGGTCGAGAAGGAATAGCCGAACAGCTCCCTTACGATCGTCGAGGACACCAGCGACGCGGCCAGCACCGCGCCGGTCAGTGAGAAATCGTGTGTCGACTGCAGGACGAGCATGGCCATGGTCATCGGCCCGCCGACCACAGCGACCGCTAACGCCGCCATGCCGACCAGCGCCGCGTCGCGCGGGTCGATCACCGCGAACCCGGTGGCCATCTGCAACGTTCCGGCGAACAGGTGACCGATCAAGGTGCCGATGAACAAGGACGCGAAGAACAGGCCACCGCGAAATCCGAAGCCGAGCGACACGATCGACGCCAGGCATTTGGCGAGCAGGACCAGCGCGATGAAACCGAGCGACGCGCCGACCGCCAGATCGACATGCAGTGCGCCGTGCCCCGCCGACAGCACTTGCGGCGAGACCAGCGCGATTGGAATGAGCAGCGCGCCGCCGATCGCTGGGCGACTCCAGTCGGGCAATTTCGCGCGCCGAACGCCGATATCAACGGCAGCAACCGCGCGCATAAGCGCGATCCCGATCAGCGCGCAGATCGCCCCTAGTCCAGCATATATCAGATAATGATGCGTCTCGATGCCAGCGCCTGATGTCGCATCGATCAGATAGGGGCGTATGCCGAATGTCTGCGCGACCAGTGCACCGGCCAGCGCGGCAGCGACGACCGGCGCGATCGCCGACGGCGTATAGGCACCGATGACGATCTCAAACGCGTAGAAGGCACCGGCGAGCGGCGCGCCGAACGCGGCGGCGATCGCCGCACCAGTGCCTGCGCCGACCAGAATGCGCTGGTCGGAGCGACGGACATTGAACCGGCGACCAGTAATCGAGGCGATCGCGCCGCCCATCTGCGCATACGCGGCTTCGAGCCCGACCGAGGCACCGAAGCCGTTCGACAGGATCGTCTGACCCGAGATAACCAGACTGTCGGACAGCGACATCCGCCCGCCATGCAGTGCATTTGCCTCGACCGCATCGACCAGCCGCCGTCGTCGCACCCGGGTCAGATAGCTGAACGCTGCTAGGATCGCGCCGCCCAGTGGCAGGACCAGGAGGCTGAGGACACCGAGCTGGGTCATGCCACTCAGACGGGTATCGGCCGGCAAGGCGAACAGCAGATGTTGCAGCGTGCGGGCAAGGCCGCCCTGTATGATGCTGAGCAGGCCGGCGACGCCGCCGACACTGATCGCCAGCACGATGAACCACGCCTCGCTCGCGCGAAAACGGCGCTGGAAATCGCGGAGCGTGATCCGCGCGCGCCGATAGGAGCGACGCGATGCGATGGGCTGCAAGCCGAACCGCGCAGCCATCACACCACCGTATCGGTGGCGGCGCGCGCAGCGTAGCGACGCGGCGCGGTGACGATCAGCGCGACCCCGCCAAGAATCATCGGCACGGTCAGCCATTGGCCCATATGGAGCCCGGTCGCTTGCGCGAACCCGACCAGTTGCGCGTCTGGTTCGCGGAAGAATTCGACCGTGAAGCGGGCGAGCCCAGAGCCGGTCAGGAACGCGCCGACGAGCAGGCCGGGCTTATGTCGCGCACGGGTACGCCAGAACAGCACGGCGAGCAGCAGCGCGAGCGCAAGCCCTTCGAGCGCGGCCTCATAAAGTTGGCTCGGGTGCCGTCCGAGCCCGTCATGGGCGCCGGGAAAGACGATCGCCCAAGGCAGATCGGTCGGCCGACCCCAAAGTTCGCCGTTCACGAAATTGGCGATCCGCCCGAAGAAAAGCCCGAACGGGACGCAGCAGGCGACATAATCATGGAGCCGCAACCAGTCGAGGCTATGGCGTCTGGCAAACAGGACAATGCCAAGCGAGACGCCCAGCGCGCCGCCGTGGAACGACATTCCGCCGTCCCACAGCTTGAACAAGCGGAGCGGCGCGAGAAACATTTCTGGGGCATAAAAGATCGCGTAGCCGAGACGCCCGCCCAGAATGATGCCGAGCGTTGCATAGAAGATCAGGTCGTCGGCCTGCCGCCGTGCCATCGGTGCGTCGCGCTGCGCCAGCAGCTTCAGCAGATACCACCAGCCGACGAGAATGCCGGTAATGTAGGCGAGCGAATACCAGCGAATATCGATCGGCCCGAGCGAAAAGGCGATCGGATGCAGATGCAGGTCGGTAAAATGGATCGGGTTGGCCGCAAGCGGCATGGCAAAGTCCAAAGATGTCTGGGGATGTCGGGGGGCTAAGCTTTCTGGCTGCAAAAACCAAGGTTGGTTGGCTAGAATTGGGTTCTGCGAAGTCAATCAACGTTTTTATTCACCTGTGCGTCACCATCGTTGGCGACAGGCGAGCAATTGTGGCTGCAACAGCCGATCAATCGATCACGACCTCCCGGAATGATGGGCCTTCCTTCGGCAAAGTGAGGCGAACGAGGATCGGCATCGCAAGCAGAACCAAAGGGTATTGCAGCATCAGTCCCGCAATGATCGCGATAGCGAGTGGTTGCTGAATGCCCGAGCCTTGCCCGATCGCCAGCGCGAGCGGCAATAGCGTGAAGATCGCGGCGAGCGTCGTCATCGTGATTGGACGCAGCCGATTGCGGCTCGCCTCACGCGTGGCCTCGGCGGCAGGCATGGTCCGCGCCAGTTCCTCGAACTCTGAGACATAGAAGATCGCCATTTCGGTGCCGATCCCGATGATCATCGTCATTCCCATCAGAGCCGTGATGTTGAGATCCACGCCGGCTGCCCACAGTGCCGTGAATACGGCAGTCGTCGACAGCAGGGAGCAACCGATGATAATGACCGGCAGCCAGAAGCGACGATAAAGGATCAGCAACAACGCGAGTTCCGCGACCAGGGCGGCACCGAACACCTTGATCAGCCCGGCAAAAGCGATCTGTTGTTGTTGGTACAAGCCACCCAGCTCATAGCGCACGCCAGCGCCGAGCACGCCGGGCTTATCGAGCGCCGCCTTCACGTCGCCAACAGCAGCACCGATGCCGCGCCCCTGGATGCGGCCGGTAACCGCGATCATCGGCTCGAGATTTTCGCGGCTGATCTGGGGCTGGCCCGTCACGGACTGGATCGTCGCGACGCGCGACAGCGGAAAGACGTGCCCATCGGTCGCGCGGATTGGCAGCTGCGCGAGCCCGGTCTCGCTGATCGTTCGCGCATCGGGGAGGCGCACGCGCACGTCGACCGCTTTACTCGCCTTGGCTAACGTGGTCGCGATGGTCCCGCTCAGGGCGGTGTTGAGCTGCGCCTCGACGTCGGCGGGGGCGACACCTTCGAGGCCCGCCCGAACCGGATCGACGTGGACGTCGAGCGCATCGCCAGCGAGTTGCACACCGTCCTTCACTTCGACGACCCCATTGATCTTGGTAATGAGCGCCGCGACTTTCCTCGCCTCTCCCTCGAGCACCGACGGGTCGGACGCGTAGAGTTTGACCTCGATCGGCTGCGGTACGGCTGTCAGATCGCCGATCAAATCCTCGATCAATTGCGCAACTTCGACCTGGACTCCGGGCACCTTGGCGGTGATCTGGTCTGCGACCGCTGCCGCAATTTCTTCGGTCGGCGCAGCGTGATTGTCCTTGAGCCTGACGAAATAGTCGCCGTGGTAGCTCTGTCCGAGGTCGCCGCCTAGCCCGGTGCCGAGGCGGCGCGAAAAGGTCAGGACTTCCGGATTTGCGCGGAGCATCGCATCGATCTGCCCGACCTGGCGGCTCGATTCATCGAGCGAGGTGCCGGGTGCTGTGTAATAGTCCATGACGAACCCACCTTCGTCGACCTTGGGCATAAAGCCGCTGGGTACGTTCGAATAGCTGACATAGCCAAGGATCAGCAGCGGAACCGCAATCACCGCAAGCAGCCACGGCCGCGCAGACAGCTTGTCGAGGCCGCGGTCATGCAGGCGCGCAACTACGCCTTCGCCCGGCTCACCGGGATCATGCCATTTGCTGAAATCGACGAGCCACCGCACGAGCACCGGCACGACGAACGCCGTCATGGCCCAGGAAATCGCCAGCGCAGCCGCCATCGTCAGCGACAGCGCCTTCGAAAATGCGCCGGTCACCCCGGTCAGGAAGGAAAGCGGCACGAACACGATCAGCGTGGCGAGGCTCGAGCCAGTGAGCGGCGCCATGAATTCGCGCGCGGCGGGGATCACAGCGGCGTCGCCCATTGGCTTGCCGTCCGCGCCCTTGGCGCCAGCGCGCCGTGCGATATGTTCGACCATCACGATCACATCATCGATCAGCAGCCCGACCGCTGCCGCGATCCCGCCGAGCGTCATGATGTTGAAGCTCATGCCCAGCATGCTGAGCACCAGCACGGTCGCCGCCAGCGTTGCGGGTACGACGATGACGGCGACCAACGTCACCCGCCAACTGCGCAGGAACCACAACAAGACGAGCGCGGCGAGCACGAGGCCGATCAGCACGGCATCGCGCACGCTTGCGACCGACTGGGTGACGAGAACACTCTGATCGTACCAGCAGACAAGTTTGACGCCTGGAGGCAATGTCAGTCCGGCAAGCTTCTGCTCCACTGCCTTTGCGATCTGGACGGCATTGCCGTCAGGCTGCTCATAGATGTTGAACAGGACGGCGGGCTTTCCGTCCTCAACAATGCGCTGCCAGACCGGGACGGCGCCCTCCTGGACTGTCGCGACGTCGCGCACCCGGACCACGCCCTGCGGGTCCGCATTGACGACGATCTCACCGATCTGGGCGGCGCTTGCCACACTTCGATCGGCGATGACGAGCGACAGCCGACCACGGTCTTGCACCTGGCCAACCGCGCTCAACACGTTGCCGTTCTTGATGGCGGTGGCGAGGTCGGTCATCGACAGATTGTGATCAGCGAGCCGGTGCGGATCGGCAAGCACCTGCACCTCGGCGGTGTCGCCGCCCTGGACACCGACGCGCGCCAGCCCGGTAACGGAGGAGAGCAGCGGCGTGATCTGGTATTTCGCGATATCTTGGAGCGCGACCGGATCAGCCGAGCTGGACACGAGCGCGTAGGAGATGATTGGGAAAACCGTCGGATCCATCCGCCGGACGGTGTACTGTGTGCCGGGCGGCAGCGAGGGGATCGTGCGTGCTACCGCCGAGTCGACCAGCAACGTGCTGGCGATCATGTCGCGCCCCCAGCCGAAATCGATCGATATCTGCGCCGAACCCCGGCTCGTTGCGGAGCGAACGTCCTG
>NZ_JAIEPN010000096.1 GCF_019748365.1 Novosphingobium sp. | reverse complement strand
GGCGAGCCCAACCGCGTCGTCAACCGCTTCCGCCCCAATGCCGATTTCGGCCAGACGGGCGCGGGCATCGTGCTGCGGATTCCCTTCATCGAGCAGGTCGTGCGCATCGACAAGCGCGTGCTCGATGTCGATCTCGAGCGCCAGCAGGTCACTTCGGCCGACCAGCGCCGGCTTGAAGTCGATGCCTATGCGCGCTTCCGCGTGATCGATCCGGTCAAGATGTACCAGACCGCCGGAACGGTCAGCAAAGTCGCCGAACAGCTCCAGCCGATCCTCAACTCGGTGCTGCGTCAGGAACTGGGCAAGCGCACCTTCGGTTCGCTGCTCACCGCCGATCGCGGGCAGGCCATGGTCAATATCCGCAAGGGGCTGGACAAGGAGGCGCGGGAATACGGCGCACAGGTGATCGATGTGCGCATCAAGCGGGCCGACCTGCCCGATGGCGCCCCGCTCGAATCCGCCTTCACCCGCATGGCCACCGCACGCCAGCAGGAAGCGGCCACGATCCGCGCCGAAGGCCAGAAGAACGCGCAGATCATCCAGGCGACTGCCGAGGCGACCGCCGCCAAGGTCTATGCGGAAAGCTTTGGCAAGGACCCGGATTTCTACGATTTCTACCGCGCGATGAAGAGCTACGACTATACCTTCGCGCAGAAGGACAGCGGCACTTCGATCGTGCTGTCGCCTGATAACGCCTATCTTCGCCAGTTCCGGGGCGTCAAGTAACCACACCCGAAGCTGCCCGAATATGTTATTCAATCCCGGTTAAGGCGCTCGGATGTGAAAGCGGGAGCGCGCGGAATCGGAACCGGGGACCAGGTGCGCGGGCTCCCGCACACCGCCGCTGAGATGAAGAGGAATTGCCACGTGCGATACGCTTACGGAGTGACTACGGCGCTGCTCCTCGCCGGCAGCGCGCTGACCCTGACGACGGGTTTCCCGGCCGGCGCCCAGGTGGCGCAGAACGATTCGACGCAGATGCAGGCGGTCGTCCCGCGCGGTGGTGCCCCGGCGAGCTTCGCCGATCTCACCCAGCAGCTGCAGCCGGCGGTGGTCAACATCTCGACCCGCCAGCGCGTGAAGGTGCAGAACAACAATCCCTTCGCCGGGACGCCGTTCAGCGATCTGTTCGGCGGCGGGCAAGGCGGCCAGCCGCAGACGCGCGAGGCGCAGTCGCTCGGCTCCGGGTTCGTCATTTCGGCCGATGGCTATGTCGTCACCAACAACCACGTGATCACCGCCGAAGGGCAGGGCGAGATCGAATCGATCACCGTCACCATGACCGACGGCACCGACTATCCGGCCAAGCTGGTCGGCCGCGATGCCGCCTCGGACCTTGCCGTGCTCAAGATCAGCGGGCCCAAGCCTTTCCCGTTCGTGAAGTTCGGCGATTCGCGCCACGCCCGCGTCGGTGACTGGATCATCGCCATCGGCAACCCGTTCGGCCTTGGCGGCACTGTCACCAGCGGCATCATCTCGGCGGTCTATCGCAACACCGGTTCGGGCTCTGCCTATGACCGCTATCTGCAGACCGACGCCTCGATCAACCGCGGCAACTCGGGCGGCCCGATGTTCGACATGGCCGGCAACGTGATCGGCATCAACAACGCGATCTTCTCGCCCACCGGCGGCAGCGTCGGCATCGGTTTCGCGATCCCCGCCGAAATCGCGGCCCCCATCGTCGAGAAGCTGCGCAATGGTCAGGCGATCGAGCGCGGCTATCTCGGCGTGCGCATCCAGCAGCTGTCGGACGATCTTGCCGCCAGCCTCGGCCTTGCCAAGAACCGCGGCGAGTTCATCCAGTCCGTCGAACCCGGCCAGGGCGCGGCCAAGGCCGGCATGCAGCCGGGCGACGTGGTCGTGCGCGTTGACGGCAAGGACGTGACGCCCGACCAGACCCTCTCGTTCATCGTCGCCAACACCGCGCCCGGCAAGCGCATCCCGATCGACCTCATCCGCAACGGCCAGCGCCTCACCGTGCAGGCTGTGGTCGGCAAGCGGCCGAGCGAGGAAGAACTTGCCCAGCAGACCTTCGATCCCGATGCCCAGCAGGGCGGCGACGACGGCTTCGGCGGTCAGGCCAAGCCGAGCAAGCCGGCCGGGCCGGTCGTCCAGCAGGCACTCGGCATCGCCGCGATCCCGCTGACGGCGCAGATCGCCCGCCAGCTTGGCGCGAGCGAGGACACCAAGGGCGTGGTCATCACCGCGGTCGACGATTCGGCCGATGCCGCGGCCAAGGGCCTGCAGCGCGGCGATATCGTGCTCTCCGCCAACTACAAGCCGATCGCCACGGCGGCCGATCTTGAAGCCGTGGTGCGCCAGGCCAAGGCCGAGAACCGCGAGGCCGTGCTGCTGCGCATCCAGCGCCGCGGCCAGCCGCCCGTCTACATGCCGATCCGCATCCGCTGATCCTTGGCGAGAGACACAAAAAAGGGGCTGGCGAACGGTGGTTCGCCAGCCCCTTTCTTGTGTGCGCCCGCGTTCAGCCGGTCGGCCACTGCGACATGATTGTCGCCGCGTCGAAGTAGTCGCGCCAGTAGGTGATCTTGCCGTCATGGACCTCGTAGACGCCGGTCACCGGCAGCTCGACCCATTTGTCCGCAAGCCGGTGGCGGTCCAGCCGCTCCAGCATGACGATCGGACCAGCCGCCAGTTCGCGCAGAATGCGGAACTCGTTATCCAGCGTCGGGGAAAAGAACGGTTCGAGCACTGCCCTTATCCCGGCCGGCCCGGTCACCGTGCCAATCGGCGGCGGGTTGGTATATTCGCACGTGTCCGCCACATGCTGGACCGCCGCATCGTAATCGAGCGGCTCCATCGCCTTCATGAAGGCCTTGACGGTTTCGAGTGGGGTCATGGATCCTCTCCTTGTCTTGTGCGCCGTGAGGAAACATGAACCTGTGAGGGAATGCTGCCAATTACCCGGGACGTCATCAGGGGCGGTTATTGCGGCAGGTATTCGCTTTCGAGGGGCGGTAGCGACAGCTGGCGAAACAGCGCCTCGGACTCGGCATCGGCGGGAAACAGCGTCTCGATCCTGAGCTCGTCCGTCGTCACGTCCTGCGCGGTGCCGAACGTGGCGATCACGGCGAAAAGTGCGATCCGCTGCTCGCCCAGCGCCAATTTGAACGGCACCACCGGCAGCAGCGCGCTGTCCATCGCCGACCACAGGATCTCCGGCTCCTGGAACGGTGCCAGTTCATCGAGCACGGCCTGCATGTCGGCCCCGCCAAGCTCATGCGCCTCACGCGTGGCGCGCTGCCAGAGCAGCGGGCCGACCGCCGCCCAGTTGGTCACCAGCGAGCGGATGCCCTGGGGGTGGAAGAACAGCCGCATCAGGTTGCGCTCGCCATCCCCCACCCGCTCCCACACATCCGCACCGAGCAGCGCGGTCAGCGCCTCGAACGGGCGGTTGGCGATCAGCACGTTCCACGCCCGGTCGAGCGCCAGCGCGGGATAGGGCTCGTGCGCCGTCAGCATCATGCGCACCGCGCCCATCACCTGCGCCATCTGCGGATCATCGAGCGTGCGCGTGCGGTAGAGCGGCGCGAAGCCTGCCGCCGTCAGCCAGAGATTGCGCTCGCGCAGCGGCACATCGAGCGCCTCGCTCAGCTGCAGGATCATCGCCCGGCTGGGATTGGCCCGGGCCGATTCGAGGAAGCTGATATGCCGCTGCGAAACGCCCGAGGTCAGCGCAAGGTCCAGTTGCGACCAGCGCCGCTTCTGCCGCCAATCGCGCAGCAACCGCGCGAATCCATCAAGACTCATATCCATGGCGCGAGTTTCGCAGCCACACGGCGCCGCTTCAATAACCCCGGAGGTAATTGATTCGCTCCCGTCGCCTCTGCCACCAGACCGCCAGATAGAAGGAGAGCACCTGCATGAGCCCTTTCTGGCAAGCCTGGTTCCAGCTCTGGCTGGTTTCGATGATGCTGTTCGCGCTGGTCGTCGCGGGCGGAGCGCTGCCCGCGACCGATGCGCCGCTGCGCATGGGCCTGACGCTCGTCAGCATGGGTCCGCCGCCCGATCTCACCCCTGCCGGGCGGTTCATGATCGGGATTCTCGGCGGCGTGTTCCTCGGCTGGATGGTGATGTTCTGGCTGGTCCTGCGCCAGGCGACCGCGATGGGCAGCGCCGGACGGCCGCTCTGGATCGCCGGCACGATCGGCATGCTGGCATGGTATGCGCTCGACAGCGCGCTGTCCGTCGCCACCGGCTTCGGCCTCAATCTCGTGCCCAACACGCTGGCGCTGGGCATGTTCCTCATCGGCGTCGCGGGGAGCAAGGTGCTCGCCCGCGAGCCGTGAGGGGGATCAGTTCGGCTTGGGGCTCGCGACCGGCTTCGGCCGGGGGCGCGGCGCCGGATCGGCCTGCTTGCCCGTCGCGCGGCTGAGGAAATCATCCCCCGCCGCCGGCGGGCCTTCGGGCACCGGCACACCCTGCTCGCCGCCCGGCAAGGCTCCATCCACCGCCGGTAGCCGGTTCTGGGCGCCCGGCTCGATGATGTTGCCATCGGGGTCGGCATAGAAATAGCCGTCCGGATTGGCCTGCATCACCTCGTCATCCGGCTCGAGCTGCCACTGCGGCAGCTTGAGGTCGGTGTCGAACTTCTCGGGCGGGCGCTTGGCGGTGGCAATCTTCATATAGGCGGCGAAGGCACGTGCGGGCGCAGTGCCGCCCTGCAGGCCGGGAACGGCGCGCGCATCATCGCGGCCCATCCACACGCCCGTCGTGATCCCGCTCGAGAAGCCGAGGAACCAGCCATCCTTGTTCGAGCTCGTCGTGCCGGTCTTGCCCGCCACGGGCCGCCCGATCTGCGCGGCGCGGCCGGTGCCGATGCTCACGGCAGACTGCAGCAGATCGGTAATCCCCGCCGCCACGAAGTTCGGCACGAGCTGCTGAGCCGGATCGGGCCGGTGGCTGTAGAGCACTTCGCCTTCGGTCGAGGTGATCTTGCGGATACCATAGGGCGTCACCGCCGAGCCCTTGGCCTGAACCGCCGCGAAGGCGCGCACCATGTCGATCACCCGCACGTCGGACGAACCCAGCACCATCGAAGGCAAGGTGTTGATCGGCGTCGTGATGCCGAAGCGCCGCGCCATCTGCGCCACCGCGCCGAAGCCGACTTCGTTGCCGAGCTGCGCCGCCACGGTGTTTTTCGAATAGGCAAAGGCGCTGCGCACGTCGATCTCGCCGGCATAAGTCCCGCCCGAATTGCGCGGGCTCCAGCCATCGATGGTGACAGGCTCGTCCTTCACCTTGGCATCGGGCGTGTACCCGGCTTCGAGCGCGGCGAGATAGACGAACAGCTTCCACGCCGAACCCGGCTGGCGCACCGCATTGACCGCGCGGTTGTAGTTCGAGGTCACGTAGTCGGTGCCGCCAACCATCGCCAGCACCGCCCCGTCGCGATCAAGGCTGACAAGCGCCCCCTGCGCGCCCTTGGGCACATTGGCCTGGATCGCATCGGTTGCGGCATGCTGCGCGGCGGGATCGAGCGTGGTCCAGACCTCGATCGGCTGGTCGTTGTCCGGCAGCAGCAGATCGAGCTGCGGCAGCACCCAGTCGGTAAAGTAGCGGGCCGAGTTCTGCCCCTGCTCGGCGGCGAGCTTGAGGTTCTTGAGATCGACGGCCGCCGCTTCGGCGGGCGTGATCTTGCCCGCTTCCTGCATCGTCTGCACGACGACCTTGGCGCGGCCGACCGCCGCGGCCGCGTCCGCCGTGGGCGAATAGTGCGAGGGCGCCTTGACGAGCCCCGCGATGATCGCGGCCTCGGCCAGGCTCAGTTGCTCGCCCGAATGGCCGAAGAACTTGCGCGCCGCCGAATCGACGCCATAGGCGCCGCCGCCGAAATAGACCTTGTTGAGATAGAGCTCGAGCACCTGGTCCTTGGAGAACTTCTGCTCGATCGCCATCGCCAGCAGCGCCTCGCGGATCTTGCGATCGAAGGTGCGGCTGTTGTTGAGGAAGATGTTGCGCG
>NZ_JAIEPN010000069.1 GCF_019748365.1 Novosphingobium sp. | reverse complement strand
CTAGCAGGACTGGCCCATTTTTAATCCGGTGCTACCGGCCGATCCGTGGCCCCTTTTATTCCCGGTGTTCTCAGCCGAACGACGCATGCAATGCGGTCAGCAGATCATTGGGGTTGGTGGTCGTAAAACGCCCCCCCAGCCGAATGCGCGACAGCGCCGGATCGGCGATGACGATCCTGGGGTCGAGATAGCGATTAAATTCGGCCACGACGAAGTCGAGGCTCTCGCCTTCGAACACCAGTTGACCATCTTTCCAGCTGCGCGCCCGGTCCAGCGTTACCGGGTCGGCCGGTCCGATAGCCACGTTCTGGCCGATCACGCGCGCCATCGCCCCTGCTGTAAGCCCATCGCCCCGTACGCTATCGGCCATGCCATTCAGCACGAGAAAGTCGAAGGATTCAGGTTGCTGTCGCGCATTGAAGCTGCCGGTGCCGAGTGTGAATCGTGCGCTTCCTGCCTCCAATGTCAGCTTGCCGCGCAGCGAAGCCGGAACCGTAAGGCCGATCTCGCCACGCTCCAACCAGATGCGGCTTTCCCCCTTGTCGATCCGCCAACTGATCCGCGTGCCTGTATTAAGTTCGATCCGGGTGCCATCGTCCAGCACCAGCGCGCGCCGTTCACCTATCGCCGTTTTGGCATGTTCGCGCGCAGTGGCGCGTACCGCCAGCAGCGCGCCGGCGACCGACGCACCACCGGCCAAGACGCCGGCACGCAACATCCCACGGCGGTTGATGGCGGTGGGCGCCGGTTCGGCCGGACGGTCCTCGACCGCGCGTAGACGCTCCACCTGCTCGAAGGCATGAGCCACCTGGGCAAAGGCGATGGCATGGCGGGGATCGGCCGCACGCCATTGTTCGAAAGCCTGCGGCGTGACCGAGCCTGCATCGAGCGCCGCCAGCCAGCCGGCGGCTTCCTCCATCATTTTCTCTGGTGTCGGTGGCGTTGCCATAAGCGCGAAAACGGGGCCCTTTCTTCCTGCGGTGGCGCTTCCTGCATCGCATAGGCAAGAATGGCCAGCCCTTTGGCAAGATGCTTCTCTACAGTAGAGACCGACAAACCCATCCGCACCGCTATATCGCCCGGCAATAATCCTTCGATCCGCCGCATCTTCACCACCGCGCGCGCCTGTGGCGGCAATTGCTCCATCAGCGCGATCAGCCGTGCCAGCTCCATATTGCCCGATAGCACTGCAAATTGATCCGGCGCGCTATCGGCAATTTCCATCGCTTCCATATCGGCCAGATGCTCGAACCGCACGACGGTGGCGCGACGATGACGTTCATGCGCCAGATTGCGGATGATGGTGAGGACGAAGCTGCGGGGATTGACGATCTCGCGATGATGCGACGCATTGATCGCGCGGGCATAGGCCTCCTGCACCAGATCCTCGGCCTCGGCCGTGGGGACCAGCCGAGCCGCCTGCCGCCGGAAAGCGACCCGGTGCGGCAATATCTCATCAATGAACCAGCGGTCTACATCCCTCAACCAGGTCACGGCGGCTTCCCCCTTCAGATGAGCGGGGCGGTTAGTCAGTCGGCATGACAATATCGGGACAATATCCACATTCGTCGGGGGTCGCTGTCGCATTACTGTCAAACGCCGCCGATAGGGCCGCCCGATGCAAGCCTCTCCCTGGCATCGCCGCGCCGTGCTGGGCGCCATGGTCGCGCTTGGCGCCACGCCGCTCCGGGTGCTCGCCGCACCCTTCACTGCGCAGGCCGACCCCTTTGCGCTCGGCGTCGCCAGCGGCGATCCATCCCGCGACGGCTTCGTTTTGTGGACGCGCCTCGTCGGCCCCGACGCCCACCCTCTTCGGGCCGGATCGATCCCGGTCCGTTACGAGGTCGCCGAGGATGAAGGATTTCGCAACATCGTCCGGACCGGCGCATTGAACGCGCATCCCGAGGCGGCGCACAGCATCCATCTCGAACTGACCGGACTACGACCGGGGCGCCCCTATCATTATCGCTTCCATGCGCTTGGCGCGACCAGCCCGGTCGGGCGTACCGCAACCGTGCCGGACCGCACCAACCGGTTGCGGCTGGCGCTCACATCCTGCCAGCATTGGGAATTGGGATGGTTCGGCGCCTATCGCGACATGCTGGCGGGCGATCCCGACCTGATCGTGCAGGTCGGCGACTATATTTACGAAACATCCTATCCCGACCAGCCCAAGGTCCGCGATTTCGGCGCGCCCGAACCACGCGATCTGGATGGGTACCGCGCCCGCTACGCCCTCTATCGCACCGATCCGGATTTGCAGGAAGCGCACCGGCGCGTGCCCTGGCTCGTCACATGGGACGATCATGAGGTGCTGAACGATTATGCCGCGCTCGCCAATCGAGAGGGGCTACCTCCCGAAATTTTCGCGGCGCGGCGAGCGGCGGCCTATCAGGCCTATTTCGAACATATGCCGATCCGCCCCAGCCTGTGGCGCTCCATGGCCAGCCCGCGCCTCTATCGTGGGGTGGACTGGGGCGAACTGGCATCGCTTTCCATGCTCGACACGCGCCAATTCCGGTCCAACCCGCCATGCGCGGCGCCGTCGGTAGCCCGCAACGTCCGGCTCGATCATTGCGCCGAACGGTTGGCGCCCGATCGGACCATGCTGGGACAGGCGCAGGAGGCATGGCTGGCTCAGCGCCTTTCCCAAGAGCGGCGCCCTTGGACTTTATTGGCGCAGGGCGTGTTTTTTGCGCCGCTGGCGCTCGATGGCGGGGGTGACGCTGTCTATAGCGACCAGTGGGACGGCTATGTCGCAGGCCGCTCACGGCTGCTGGATCAGCTCGCCCGCCCCAATGTCCGCAATCCCCTAATTCTAAGCGGCGACGTCCACAGTTTTTGGCTGAATGATCTGCATCGGGCGGATGGCACCCCGCCAGTGGCGACCGAAATCGTCACCTCCGCCCTTGCTGCCCAATCGCCGCCAGCCGGCCGCTTCGGCGAGGTTCGCGCAAATAACCCCCACATCCGCTTTCATGACCTGAACCATAGCGGCTACGTCCGCATCGAGATCGAACCGACGCGACTAGTGGCACAATTTCGTGCACTGAATCTGAAATCGGCCCGGGCAAAGCCCAAGATCCTGCAACAGGTGGAACAGGATATCAGGTAGGCGACAACTGCATTTAGCCCGGCTAAAAGACATGAGCGACCAGGCGTTAAACTGATCGCTCATCATGTCTTCTCTCAAGCCAGCATACGCAGCGATGGTTCGCGGTCATAGAAGCGGAGAGCCGCCGCCTTGACGAACGCTGCATCGACCCCCGTGACGCCCGCGTCGGGCACCACGCCGGCCTTGTCGAGCAAGGGCTGCGCTGTCTCATTCGCGCCAATCGCCTTGAGATGGCCAAAGGCGTTCATCACAAATTCGACCGCCGCGCCTTCGTTCAGCAGCGTCGCGCAGCCCTCCTGCGACACTATGATCGCCACGGCATCGAAAATCTGACTCGGCGATCCTGCCAGCTGACCATCGGCCTTCTGCTGCTTGCCGTTGGAGAGCTTTGCGCCACCGACTTTGGGCGCGACGATCACAGCCTTGCCCTTGGCTTTTTCTACTGCCGTGACGATTGCTGCCAGTTCGTCCGCATCGCTGCCGTCCGCGATCAGAATGCCGACTTTGCGCCCCTCAAGCGTCGCCAGCATATTCTTATGGATCGAAAGTGCGTCCGAAGGCGGCATGTCGATCGGCTCCTTGGCGGCGGGCGTCTTTTTCGGCAGATCGATCGCTAAGCCGTCCGCAACCCGGCTCGCCAGGTCTTCGTCCACATTGCGTAGATTGGCCACCATCCGGCCGGGCACCTGATCGAGCTGTGCCACCTTCGAGAGTTCGAACACGAAGGACGAGGCGATATGGGCTTGTTCACTGATCGTCTGTGAACGGTAGAATAAACGCGCCTGACTGTAATGATCGGCGAAGGTTTCCGCCCGCACGCGCAGCTTGTCGCCGCTCTCTTCAGGGCCAGTGGCGGCGTTTGCCGTTACAAAGCCGACGTCCGGGCTTTCGCGCGGTCCACCTTCCTCGCCATGCGCCGCCAGGCTGTTGGGTTCATAATTGGCACGGCCCTTGGGCACCATCGTCTGCATTTTTCCGTCCCGCTGGAAATTGCCGAACGGACAGCGCGGTGCGTTTACCGGGATCTGATGGAAGTTGGTGGTGCCGAGACGTGAATTTTGCGTATCCAGATAGGAGAAGAGCCGGCCCTGAAGCAGCGGATCATTCGAAAAATCGATGCCTGGCGGAACATTCGAGGGCAGGAATGCGACCTGCTCGGTTTCGGCGAAGAAATTGTCGACATTGCGGTTGAGCGTCAGTGTGCCGATCAGGCGCACGGGCACATCCTCTTCCGGGATGAGCTTGGTCGCGTCGAGCACGTCATAGGGTTGCGCCTCGGCAAACGCCTCGTCGAACAATTGGATACCCAGATCCCATTGCGGGAAATCGCCGGCGTCGATCGCCTCGAACAGGTCGCGGCGCTGATAGTCATTGTCCGCCGCCTGGAGCTTCAGCGCTTCGTCCCAAATGGTAGACTGAATCCCAAGTCGGGGCTTCCAGTGGAACTTGGCCCAGTCGGCCCGAAGCTGCGATTTTGGCCAGGTTGAAGAACGAACACTGAACGCTTGATTGATTCTACCAGGACCGTTGCTGACCACCGACCTCGTAGATATCGGCTTCCATGGAGCAATTGTAGCTCTCTGCGATGTTGAACATCTCGGAGAGGAGGCTTTGGATTTCCTCATCAAGGGAAATGCCATCCGGATCGGGGTCATAGGCGACGGTCAGTTTGTAATCACAATTGCCGTTTTTTACCATGGCGTAGTCGCGTTCCAGCATCGCCTCAATCCGCTCCCGAGCGGGTTTTCTACCTCTTCCACGCTTGTTGAAGTTCTCGATAATCAGATGCAGGGCGATGCTGGCAGTGGGCGGCTTTTCCGGCAGTTTGGTCTTTGACGGAATAATGTCGAGCGCCCGATAGACGGTCATTCGTGAGACCTTCAGGTCGCGGGCAACGCGGGCCTTGCTGGCGCCGGCGGCAAGGCGACGGCGGATTTCATCGTCATCGACGTTCTTCTTCCGGCCTTTGTAAACGCCTTCGGCGCGCGCCGCTTCGATCCCGGCGCGCTGACGATCCTTGATGAACTTCAGCTCCATATCGGCGACCATGCCGAGTATGGTGATGACCATTCGCCCCATGTCGCCCGCCGTCGTCACCTCTGGCTCAAGGATGCGCAGCGAAGCTCCCTTTTCATCAAGCTCATGCACCAGGTTCAGGACATCGCGCGTGGAGCGGCCGAGCCGGTCGAGCCGCAGCACGACCAGCTCGTCGCCGGTGTGCATAAACTGCATGATCGTTTCCAGTTCCGTGCGCCCGCTCCGCGAGGCCCCCGATCCGGTCTCGGAACGGATAATTTCGCAACCTGCATTCTTGAGGCGGCCAATCTGGATATCCAGATCCTGGTCCGTGGTGCTGACGCGGGCATATCCGATACGAGCCAAGTGCAAAATCCGTCACATTAGGGTGGCTCTTGCAGTGTATCGTCACATTGAGCGCAAACCCACCCTTTTGTGACAGACGAATGGTGTCACTCGGCCCTATCACTCTGGGGTGTACCCAAATGTTATAGGCCGATCAGCCGCCTCACGCTGCAAGCCGTCCAAAATCAATCCGGTCGTTCAGGTCGAGGTCGAAGCGGCCATAAAGGTAGCCGACTGGCTCAAATATATCGAAAATGGCGCGGCAAAATCGGGCACCGCCGATCCGATGGGCACCTAT
>NZ_JAIEPN010000114.1 GCF_019748365.1 Novosphingobium sp. | reverse complement strand
ACCATCAGAATGAGGGGTCCCTTTTAGACGCCGATCACCCCGCTAACGGGGTCCCTTTTGCACGCCGGTCCACACCTTGGAACAGCCGTTCTTCGCGCAGGCGGTCTTCGAGACGCTTGCGGCGACGTTCGAGCGATCGATGGATGGCAGCAGGCGACGAAGCCAAGCGCCGTTGAAGGATTTGCAATGCAAAGCCGACGTTGGATCGACGCTTATCATCACCGCTCCGGTCCGCGCGGTTCATTTCCTCGCGAACATAGGTTGTGACCGCCTGATAAAGCTCTGCTTCCGCGTGCGAGAGCTCATAACTGGCGGTATACGCGCATCGTTCCGGGAAGAGCTTCGATCCGTCGAAGCGGTAAAGCTCTTCCTTGGTCAGGCGGCGCATCATGTCCGATACGTCGGCCTTGTGCACGCCTTCCCGGAAACGACCTTCAAACCGATCTGCATCAAGCAAGCCCATAAAGAGCTGGAAATCAGCTTCTTTGCCGTTGTGTGGGGTGGCCGACATCAACAAGAAATTGCGGGTCTTAGTGCCGAGTAGCTTACCCAGCCGGTGGCGTTGTGTCTCCTTCACCTCGCCGCCGAAGTATGATGCGGCCATCCGGTGAGCTTCATCACAAATGATCAGGTCCCAGTCCGGCGCGGCTTCGAGCTTCGCCTTCAGCTCATCTGATCGGGATGCCATGTCGAGGCGCACGATAAGTCGGTTTCTCTCGACGAATGGATTGCCAGTTAACGAAGCTTCGATCTGGTCACGCGTCAGCAAATCGAAGGCCAGATTGAACTTCTCGGCCATCTCCTCCTGCCACTGCTCGACCAGGCTTCCGGGAGCCACGATGAGGCAGCGTTCTAGGTCGCCGCGAATGATCAACTCTTTGATGAGCAGACCGGCCATGACTGTTTTGCCAGCGCCCGGGTCATCTGCGAGCAGGAAGCGCAACGGCTGGCGGGGAAGCATTTCGCCGTAGACAGCCGTGATCTGGTGAGGGAGTGCTTCGATCTGTGATGCACTGACCGCCAGATAAGGATCAAAGAGGTGAGCTAAACGAATCCGATACGCTTCTGACGCCAATCGGAGGAGGCTGCCATCGGCATGGAAACCGAACGACTGCCCGGACGTGATTAGTGTTAGGGCCGCTTCTTCGCCGCGATAAAGCAGACGCTCATGTACGGCGCCATCGGCGCGAAACACCAAATTCAGAGCATCCGGTCCAAATCTTGCGATTGACACGATATCAGCGATTCCGTTGCCGAAAAGGCCGCTGACACGCGCACCCGGCGCGAGGTCCTCAAACTTTATCATGAGGCCAGTCTACCGATTGAAGGGTACGAAGACCATAGCTGCGGTAACGGCAGTGCCGTGGTCGGCTATCCTACAAGTTCCGTTCGAAAGAGACTGAGGTAGCCGCACAACCGCTCCTCGCGCGGCTGATCGTCGAGGGCGTGGAATGGGAGGATCTAGGGCCAGACCTAAGCAGCGGGGCGCCGCGACCGGTACCGCAACTGCGCATCACGCCGACCGATTGAGCGGAAATGTTCGACGGCGCCCGCAGGCTATCCAGGCCCAAGCATCCGAAAGCTGCCAGAGCGGAACTTGCAACAAAGCCCCCTTTGGCTGGGCATGAATGTAGGGCATCCTTCGATTAGCAATTTTGGGACCACGAATCTCGGTTCTGTTAGCGCCCTTGCCCCTGCGGCGGCTTCGCAAAATACCGGCGACTCCCGACCAATTCACGCCATTCTGAGGCGGGTGTGGGAATAGCTGCTCGTGCCGGAAACCGCCATTCGCGAGTTGAAGGCTGCCGGAAAGCAAACGCCAAAGTCGGTCACATTTCAGGGGAGCACGTCAAGGGGCATGCGCTCAACTGCATCGAGCAGGTCAACCAGACCTTCACCTACCTCGTTGCCTTCGAGGCGGCGCGCTATCTGCTTGAGCGGCATCCCGAGGCTGGCAGCTTCGACCTTGCGCCCGGTGCGCACATGGCCATGGACCTCGACATAATGAGCGTTGAGCCAGGGCTGGTGGGCGCAGAGGCCTTTGCAGCTGTGGATCCGCGCAATAACAGTAAGCTTGCCAAGGACCTTGCGAAGCTCACCCAACATGACCAGCCGCACCGGTATGCCTTTTTCTCGTCGCCACTCTATCCCGGCCTTGAGCGTCGGCTGAAGCTGGAGAAGCCGGGCATTGAAGTGTGGTCCGTAGCCGTCTGAGCCCAGTCAGAGAACGGGCGTTATGTTAAGCGGGGTTCCAACGACAGGGCATTTTATAGGCGGTGCTGCCAGCAGAGCAGCCGATCGAGCGATGATCTAGATCCTTGCAGCGATGCTTGCACCCATTGGTTGTTCGGGCCACTCTAGACGAATGCCCGATCCCGTGTTTGCCAAGCTCGCCGACGTTCCACTCCGCGATGCGTGGACACACGAAGCGCATGAGTTCACGCCTTGGCTGGCGACCAACCTCGATCGGCTCTCGGAAGTTATAGGCATTCCCTTGGAATTGTCTGGCACCGAGATGCGGGTTGGCACGTTCAGTGCCGATATCCTCGCTCGCAATGCAGCCGACGACAGCGTTGTACTCATCGAGAACCAGCTTGCGGGTTCAGATCATACGCACCTTGGCCAGATCATGACGTATCTTGCAGGGCTTGAGGCGCAGACAATGGTCTGGATCGCGCCGTCGTTCCGGGAAGAGCACCTATCTGCCATCCGCTGGTTGAACGAGCACACCGTCGATCCCTTTGCCTTCTTTGCCGTGCGATTGCGTGTTGTCCGCATTGCCGATTCGCCGTTTGCTCCGTTGTTTGAGGTGGTCGAACGACCGAATAACTGGGATCGGCAGGTCTCGGAAAGGAAGCGTGTGGTTGAAGGCGACCGCTCTGAGCTCGGAGAGCACCGCCTTTCCTTCTGGACCCACTTCTGTGCGCGCCACCCGGCCTACGGTAAACCGGGCGCTGCGAGTTCTCTATGGGCTGCGCTACCCCACACCGATATGCTGGTCGTTCTGTATCTGTCCCGCAATGGCGTAGGTGTGTTCGTTCGCCCGCCCCGTGGTGGCTCGCCTGACGATCTGGAACTGTTTGTTCGGCCGCATCTTGATCAACTGGTCGCGGAACTTGGTGCGGCAGCGGAGACGAGCCTCGGTTCGAAACTAACCATCGATCCATACAACCAAGCGAATTGGGATCAGATGGCTGATTGGCTCGATGATCGCACCAAGGCCTATCAGGCGGCCTTCGCTCGCATCAACACGGAGCTCTAAAGATGCCGAGCAAGCCGAACTTCGTAGCGGAACAGCGGCTGGCACAAAGCAAATGGTTTTCAGCAAACTTGGCTCACTACAACGGGTATTGCGGAGCCGATTATCGTGTGTCCCCCGAACACCGGCTCGTGAATCTTTCGCCAGCCGTGCGCGAAGCGGCCGATCGTCTTTTCGGCGCTGATCCAGCAATCCAATGGCATCAACACGCAAACCATGGCCTTTCCTCGCAGGTGTGCTGCGTCAACTTTTTGCTCCCGTTCGCCGACAAACCCGAATTGCTTGCGCGATGGATCACGCACGTCACCGGCGACAAAGTGGGTGAAGTGTTGCCCATAGAGTTAGACCGCGCCGGTCAGGACTGGTTCGTGACCTTCGAATGGATTGGCGATGCGGATTATCTGAACGAGGCGAGTCCAGGGGCGCAGCGCAAGCGTGGAGCCAATGCCACAGCGGCCGACGCAGCAATCTTGTATCGGACCGCCGCTGGTGCCACGAATTTACTGCTCGTCGAATGGAAGTACACCGAGCGGTATGGCCAACCGCTCGATCCCAAAGGTAACAGCACCCGCCGGGCTCGCTATGAAGCAATCTGGCGCGCGCCCAATGGGCCGATCCGCGCTGATATTGATGTCGATCTCGAAGATTTCTTTTGGGAACCGTTCTACCAGATGCTTCGCCAGCAGATGCTCGCCTGGCATACCGAGCAAACCGATGTCAGGGTGGATCGTGCGCGAGTTTTGCACCTGTCGCCAGCAGGCAATAGGCCGTTGCACTTGGTGACTTCACCGACGCTTCAGCGCTTAGGCGACGACGCGTTTGACGTGTTCCGTTCCCTGCTCACCGACCCAGCCGATTTCCGCTCCATGTCCATCGAAGCAGCATTCAAGCCGCTAGGAGACTGGCCTGAAGCTGACTGGTTCGCATGGCTGCAGCAGCGCTATGTCACGCTGTGCGCCGACGAAGAGTTCGCCTGAGAGAAATAAGCCCGAGATCAACTTTCGGCTCCAGACAGGCCTTAGCTTTCCTGCAGCTGTTGAATACGCGGTGGGAGCTTGGCCATGAGCCGCAACATTGAGGCAACCAATGTTTCCCAGAAATGCCTTTCCGATGCAGCAAGGCGCAGATGAACTCCAAATGGGAGAAGGCAAATGAAATTTCTAAGCGGCAACGCTCTCGTCTCAGAGCTTAGTGCAGCCCTTCAAGGACAGCCCTTCGATGCCGCCGTCGCCTACTGGGGGAAAGGGGCAGTAGAACTGCTCGGGCTTGGGAGTTGGGCACGGGGAAGCCGCATTTTTTGTGACGCCTTTAGTGGTGCATGCAACCCCTCTACGCTTCGCCAGTTGTTCGATCTTGGCGTCGAGATTTGGGACTGCCCAGGGCTTCACGCCAAGGTCTACCTGACCGATCAAGTCCTGTTCTCTGGCTCTGCGAATGCATCGGCGAACGGGCTCGGACGTGAGGATGATGAGCTCAAATTAGGTCTCGAGGCAGGCCTGCTAACCCACGACCCGGCCCTAATCGGCAAGGCTGAGGAGTGGCTGCATGGGATCATTGGTCGAAGCTCGCGCCTAAAGCCGGATCAACTGGCAAAGATTGAAGAGGCTTGGCGTGCCCGTCGAAACCAGCGCCCTATGCCCACGAAGCTTAGAGCATTGGAAGACGTACTCCTCGGTCAGTCGGAAGTCCTATCAGACAGGCGCATATTCCTGTGTGTATTCACTGAAGTTGAACCGCCGAAAGAGCGTTGGGACGTCTATCACAAACAAGGCTACAATGAGCCAGCACTCGAAGAGGATGGACAGGTCCCATTTTTCTGGGACGCGCATAAGTGGGATGTCAGAAGTGGTGACCTAATTTTGAGCTACCATCACACCGGCGGAAGGCTCAAGTATGATGCGATGAGCATCGTGCGAGATGTTCTTGATGGCGGCGCGGTCGTCCCTGTAATTCCTGTGAAGAAACCCCTCGGACTTCGGCTAGATCCGCCGCAAGCAAATCGGATAGGAATGCGGATCTCAACATTGATTGCTAGCGGTGAGATCGATGTACCGACGCCGCAGTTGGTCCCGCTAGCGACCCTTGCTGAGCTGCTGAGAACACCGGGAATAAAAGGGGCCACGGATCGGCCGGTAGCACCGGATTAAAAATGGGCCAGTCCTGCTAGA
>NZ_JAIEPN010000042.1 GCF_019748365.1 Novosphingobium sp. | reverse complement strand
CAATCCGCGCCTTTCCCTGAAGCCTCGGCGAGAAGGCGTGGATCGGGCTCAAGGGGTACACCGTCGCCCCGGATCACCGCGCGGCGCAGATGCTCGATATCGGCATCTGCACTCTTGGCGAGCTTCTCGATCGCGGTCCGATAGAGCTGGTCGATTCCGTTGGGCATCGCTGAAGGATAGCAGCGAAGGGTGGATCATCAACCGCTTGCTGGCCATTCGCCCCCGTTGAGCTCCTTCACCAATTCAGCAATCCGCTTCCATTCAATTGCGGTTTCATCGAAGGGATCATGCGTCAGAATTCGTGCGCAAGCAGCGTCGATCTGTTCAGCATCGACAGGAATGCTAGCATCCGCCCGATATGCTTCAATGGCGGCGAGCAAGCGCTTGAAATCCTCGTAGTGCCCCATCAAAGCTCCCGCTCAAAACTGATTCAAATCTAGGCCGATAATCTTCAAACTGTCGAGCCATTTTGCAGATTATCGAAGGCTTCGCATGTCGTTACTTCGCTGTACTGCAAGGCAAAACCATTGCCGATTGCCCAATTAGGCAGTCCTGACCGTGATCTGGCTTCCGTTTGTCCCTTTGTGGACAGTGAAACCGTTGGGAACTGCCTGCTGAACCAAAGGCACGTGCGAGATAAGTCCGACCGCGCGCCGTTCGCCCACGATATTCTGGAGCACCTGCAGCACCTGATCGAGTGTGCCGGCGTCGTTATCCGTGTCGAGGCTGCCGAAACCTTCATCGATGAAAATGGTGTCGAGCCTGATCGCGCCATTGGTCATCTCGACGATGTCGGAGAGGCCGAGTGCCAGGGATAGGGCGGCAATGAAGGTCTCGCCGCCCGAAAGCGTGATGATCTCACGGGCGCGGCCGGTCTCGATATCGTGGACGCGAACATCCAGACCCCGCTTTGACCGTCCTCCGATGCTCTCGGTATCACGCTCGAACCGATATCGGCCGCTGGTCATCGGATCGAGGCGCAGGTTCGCCGCTTCGAGAACCTGATCGAACATCGCACCGATGGCGAATGTTTCGAGACTGGTTCGCGTCTCGTTCTGACCGTCGAAGGCTTCCGCAAGACCCCGCAGCGCCCCTGTGGACTGCTCAAGGGCTTGAAGGTTCTCAAGCTGGTCTGCCAAGCTTGCCCGAAGATCGACAAGCGATTGGTGCTTCTGCTGAGCAGCAGCGCTTTGCGTCACGGCATCGTCTGATGCGGCCTGTGCTTGAACGCAGCTCAGACGGTAGGGCTCTAGGCTTTGCCGCTGCGCGTTGCCGACCGCATTTCTTGCCATTGTGTCGCGCGCGCGTGCTTCGGCAAGGGCGGTGTCAAAGCCCGCGATTGCCTTTTCCAGCGCGGGGATCTCGGTAATATCAGGGATCGCCGCACGATAGTCTGCTTCGGCCATCCCTAACTCAACAAGGCGGGCTTCGAACGCGGTCTTCTTCGCCGTAAGGTCGATCTCGGCATCGCTGATCGCGGTCGTGGCGCTTTGCAGTGCGGCTGCCGCTTTGATGGCAACGGCATCTAGCTCGCGCTGCTTCGCGTCGGCATCGGCGAGGGCCTGCCTCCGACCGCTCAGGTCTGTGGTGGCGGCATCGATTACGGTCTGCAGATCCTCTTGCTGGCGCAGGTTTTCAGGGACGGATGAAATCCGCTCGTCGTAGGCTTGGCGGGCCAGTGCCTCGGCAGTCTTGGCCTCTCCGTGCGCGTCGCGAGCTTGCTGGAGGGTCTCTGTCGCTGCCAGCTTGCGTTTGCGTGCGTCATCCAATTGCTGGGCGAGAAGACCGATATCAATATCCGGGCCCAACGCATGGATCTGGGTAAGGACGTGCTGCAAATCGCCCTCGAGTTCGATCACAGCGCGCTTCGGCTCGGTGTGTCCCTCCAGAGCCGCCCGTTTTGCCTCGAGTGTGGCACGGGCCGAGCTGGCAGCCGCTTGGGCCTCGCGGTCGGCTTTGGATGCGGCCGCCGCTGCGCCCTGAGCATCTCGCCACGCCTTTTCGAGCGCGCTCGCATCACCAGAACCATGCGCAGGTTCGGGGTGATCGCTTGCGCCGCAAACCGGGCAGGGCTGCCCATTCTGCAACCTCTGGGCAAGGACGCTAGCCTGCGCTGCAATAAAGGCTTGTTCGTGCGCCTCAGCTGCAGCCACGGCCTCGGCATGGCGAGACTGTGCTTCCTGGGCGATAGCCGCTGCTTTGGCATAAACGTCTTGTGATGATTCCACCGCACGCGCTGCCTTTGCAAAGGCCTGCGCCGCGTCGAGCTCGCTGTTCAAACCGTCGCGAGTTCCATTCAGCTTCTGCCGCTCAAGAGCACTGGCTTGGGCGGCACCGAGGGCGGACTCTTTCTCTTCGCAGAGGTCAGAAGCCTGCGTCTCAGCATCAGCCGCTAGGGAATGAGCCTTTCTCGCCCGCTCCAGCACTACCACGGCCGTTTCAAGATCAGCCTGACGCTCGGCCGAATCCACCAGAACCTGCTTATGGCGGTTCAGCTGGTCGATATTGCGCGCGAGGTCCTCGATCTCATGCTCGCGTGAGCGAAGATCGCGCAGTGTCGCACTCGCCAACGATAGAGCATCGCTTGCTTGGCGCGCTGCAATTTCAGCGTTGGCGTGTGCTTGAATTGCTGTGTTGTAGCGCTTCTGGGCATCGGCAACGCTGGCGTCGAGATCCGACATGCGTCGTGCCAGCTCCGCCCGGGATTTGCGAGTTCGAATCGTCTCGAAAGTCTGGCCCTGTGCTTCGAGTTGCTTGAGCGCAGCAGAGGCAGCCTCTACCTCGGCAAAGCGCTTTTCCTGTTCTTCAGCGGCTGCATAAGCCTTGTTGGCCAAGGCGAGCACGCCCGCTGTTTCAGAGACTGCCAGCTGAGCAAATTCGTACCGTTCAAGTGCTGATGCGATGCCGTCGGTGAGCTCGTCCGAGCTGGCGAAGCCCTCGAGCTGAAGACGGCGCCCGTGAAGGCGATAGCCATCTTCGATCTCGCGCCTGATGTTCGCGGCGTCCGCTTTGAGCTTTTCCGTGAGCCGGCGGTAGAGCGATACGTCGAACAGCTCCCGGAGAATCGCGAGCCGGTCTTTGCTGTTCGACACCAGGAATCGCTCAAACCTGCCTTGCGGCAACAGGACGATCTGGCGGAACTGTTGTGCGCCATAGCCGAGAAGACCTTCGACATGGCTGAGGACAGCGCTAACTTTCCGCTCAGCAAGCGGTACTCCGCAGCAGTCCGGACCGACATCGTCAATTGCGACGTCCGATACATCGAACAGCCAGGCAGCGTGTGGCTGCATGGTGTGACCCTCGCCTCGTGCCTTTGGCCGGGCCTGATCAGGTTGCCGCCTGACGTAGTATCGCTTGGCTCCCAATTCGAATTGCAGGCTGACTTCGGTCAGGAGATCCTCAGGCGCGAAGTCGGACCGCATGGTCCCGATGCCTTGTTCCTCCTTGGCCCCTTCGCCAAACAGGGCGAAGGAAATCGCGCTGAAGATCGATGACTTGCCTGATCCGGTGGGGCCGTAGATCCCGAAAAGGCCGGCGTCCGTCGCTTCGCGAAAATCGATCGCTTCGGCGCCGCCATAGGGACCGAATGCGCTGAGGGTGAGCTTGATCGGTCTCATTGGTCCCCCTCCAGCGTCGCGAACGATCGCAGCGCGGCAGCCACGATCTGCCCTTCATCGTCTGAAAGCGGCTCACTACGGACAAATTCGAGGAATGCGGAGGAAAGCGTCTGCGGGTCATCAATAGCTGCGCGCTGTTCTTCGAGGCGCTGCTCTACTGGCCGCTCGTTGCGCTCGTAGGAGAGTTGAACGGCATTGGGATAGAAGGCCCTGATCCTTTTCATCGGATCGATTTGCAGGGTTTCGTCCGTGAGAACGACGCGGACGATGTCGTTGGACACCTCGGTGGTCGCTAGCAGTTCGAGCAGCTTGCCCCGAATGGCTCTCACTTGACGTAGCGGTTTCAAGGGAATTTCGGTGACCGTTGCAGCGCCGTCGGCCGCAAGGTCAATCAGGCTGACCGACTTCTGCTGGCCCTCCTCATCGAAGCCGAATGCGAGCGGCGCTCCGGAATAGCGGATGTGGTGCTGTCCGACTGGTTGCGGGCGGTGGAGGTGCCCAAGGGCCACGTAGTGCGCCCCTTCGAAGGCCGCCGCCGATACGGTCTCAATCCCGCCGACCATTCGCGTCAGGGGGCGCTCGCTTTCGCTGGTCGCGGCGCCGTCGACAAAGGCATGGGCCACCACAACCCATCGCATTCCCTCGGCTACGTACCTGCGAGCGCTCGCAAGCTGGGCCCGGATGACGTCCGCAGGGCAGGCGATGGCGTCGTCTTCGAAGCACAGGCGCGCGGCATATTCGAAGGCAAAAGGCAGAGCTGAAATGGCCACCGGTCCATGGTCGTCGGCAATCACAAGCGGACGCTCATCTTCATCCAGTGGTCCGCGCACAATCGCCGCACCGCCATCCGCAAGCACGCCCATCGCACCGATCTGCGCTGCGGAATCGTGGTTGCCTGCAATGATGACAATTGCCGCGTCGGAGGTTGCGCGTACCGTGGTCAGGAACTGCGAGAGGCGGGTGATCGCGCTTTGGGGAGGATTAGCCCGATCGAAAATGTCGCCAGCAATGATCACGACATTAGGCCGATGATCATCGATGATTGCAAGGATCTGGACGAGGATATGGTCGTGGTCATCATCGAGGGACAGGCCATGGAATTGGCGGCCCAGATGCCAGTCGCTGGTGTGCAAGATGCGCATTAATGTGTCCTCGAATCCAAGTGCATATAATTTTTATATAGACGAGGCGGGGGCAGTCAAGTAGGGTTCGGGCATGGACGATCCTGCCCTCAAGCCTGCGATGCTTGCCCGCTTGGTCTATCTCGACCGGGTTCTAACGTGGCGCGGGCAGGTGAACCGCAAGGACCTCATTGAGCGCTTCGGCATATCGTCTCCTCAGGCGGCAATTGATCTGAGGGAGTATCTCGAGCGGGTTGCAGAGCCGAAGCCCCGCTACGACACAGTACGAAAGTGCTACGTCGCCGACTCTCATCATCGCGGCCTGCCGTTTGTCGAGGATGTAGGCTCACCGGATGAGTTTATCGGCCACTTCGCGACGGAGGGCTTTTCCGTTCTGCCTTCGCCTGTTCGGCAGTGCCCCCCACTCGTGATGCGGCGTCTCTGGCAGGCAATCGAGCAGCGCCAGAA
>NZ_JAIEPN010000137.1 GCF_019748365.1 Novosphingobium sp. | reverse complement strand
CCGGACGACAACGAGGAAACCGTGCGCACGCGCATGGCCGAATACCGCGCCAAGACCGCGCCGATCCTCCCGATCTACGAAGCGCGCGGCATTGTTGCCCGCGTTGACGGAATGGCGGATATGGACGCCGTGACAGGTGCCATCGAGGCCATTCTCGTATAATGACTTACGTCGAGGCACCTATCCGGGTGCCAAGGCGGGGGTTTTGAACATGCGGCACACGGGGCGTGGGCTATGGGGCGTCGGCCTCATCGCGGCTGGGCTCGCCCTTGCCGCCCCTGCTGCCCATGCCGAGGTGTTGACCCGCACCGAGACCGGCTTCGTCGTCCGCATCGCCAGCGAAGTCACCGCCCCGCCGGCCGAGGCGTGGAAGACCATCCTCGCCCCCGCGCAGTGGTGGCAGAGCCAGCACACGTTTTCCGGCGAGGCCGCGAACCTCAGCCTCGATCCGCAAGTCGGCGGCTGCTTTTGCGAAGTCCTGCCCCGGCCCGAGGGCGCGCCTGCCACGCAGAAGCCCGGCGGCGTGCAGCACATGCGCGTGATCTATATCGAGCCGCCGCGCGCCATGCGCCTCGTCGGCGCGCTGGGCCCGCTGCAGAGCGAAGCGCTCGCCGCGACGATGACGATCACCGTCAAGCCCACCGAGAAGGGCTCGCGCATCCTGTTCGAATATGTCGTCGGCGGCTTCATGCGCTACAAGGTCGATGAAATCGCCCCGGCGGTAGATCGCATGCTGACCGCGCAACTTGCCAGCCTTGCCGGCAAGCTCGGACCGATTGCCGACCTTTCGCCCAAGCCCGCACCGGCAGGTGATGCCGCCTCCACGACCGAGCCTGGCTCTCCAGTCGCACCGCTCAAAGGTGCCGAAACCTTCAGCCTGCCGCCCAAGGGCGCCAAGCCTGCGCCCAAGGCTACGGCCAAGCCGGAAGCCGGACCGGAACCGAAACCGGCGCCCAAGGCCGATGCCAAGCCTGACCTGGCACCCGCTCCGGCATCCAGCCCGGCCAAGGCCGCTGCCACGCCGGCGCCGGGCGCGAAAGCACCGGTCAAGGCGGCCTATCTGCCGCCAGCCAAGCCCGCCACGGTCACGGCGGCAAAAGCCCCGCTGAAAAACGCCGCGAAGCCCCCTGCCAAATCGGCCGCCAAGCCAGCCGTGAAGCCCGCCGCCAAGGCTCCCGATCCGGAAGCCGAGGCCCACCGCGATGCCAATGCCGCCTTCGATGCGGCGCTCGGGGCTGCGCCTGCGCCTTGATGCCGCCAGCTGTGCGTTGGCGCACTGCCGGCCGTAACAAAACCCCGTAAACCGCCGAAAAGAACATCGCGACCCGCCGGGCCGGACCGGGCGGGCGAGGTATCCTCACGTGGGTCGCACATTATCCCGAAGCCCATGCGCGGCTTCGCCAAAGGGGGAGAATGCTGTGGCCGTTTCCGATCACGTTGACCTGCCGACCTTCATGGAAGGCGTCAAGAAGCGCAACCCGTACCAGCCGGAGTTCGTCCAGGCGGTGCAGGAAGTCGCCGAAGACATCTTCGATTTCATGGCCGACAAGGAGCAGTATCACGCGCAGCAGATCCTGCGCCGGATCGCCGAGCCGGACCGTGTCGTCTCCTTCCGCGTCTGCTGGGAAGACGATGCCGGCAACATCCGCGTCCAGCGCGGCTGGCGCGTGCAGAACAACAACGCGATCGGCCCCTACAAGGGCGGCATCCGCTTCCACCCCAGCGTCAATGAAAGCGTGCTCAAGTTCCTCGCCTTCGAGCAGACCTTCAAGAACGCGCTGACCGGCCTGCCCATGGGCGGCGGCAAGGGCGGCTCGAACTTCAACCCCAAGGGCAAGAGCGTCCGCGAGATCATGCGCTTCTGCCAGTCGTTCATGACCGAGCTCTACCGCCACATTGGTGCCGACGTTGACGTGCCGGCGGGCGATATCGGCGTGGGCGGGCGTGAAATCGGCTACATGTTCGGCCAGTACAAGCGCATTACCAACCAGTTCACCGGCGTGCTCACCGGCAAGGGCCTCGAATGGGGCGGCTCGCTGATCCGTACCGAGGCGACGGGTTATGGCGCGGTCTATTTCCTCGCCAACATGCTGGCGACCAAGGGCGAGGATCTCACCGGCAAGACGGCTGTCATCTCCGGCTCCGGGAATGTCGCCACCCATGCCGCGGAAAAGATCGTCCAGATGGGCGGCAAGGTCCTCACGCTCTCCGATTCCGGCGGCTTCATCCACGATCCCGATGGCATCGATCAGGACAAGATCGAGTGGGTGAAGGAGCTCAAGAACGTCCGCCGCGGCCGCATCGAGGACTATGTCGCGGCCTTCCCCAAGGCGACCTTCACGGCAGGCCAGACCCCGTGGGGCGTTCCTTGCGATGTCGCGCTGCCCTGCGCCACGCAGAACGAACTGCTGGGTGAGGACGCGAAGATGCTCGTCGCCAACGGCTGCCGCGCGGTGGCCGAGGGCGCGAACATGCCGACCGACCTCGACGGCGTGCACATCTTCAAGGCCGCGAAAATCCTCTACGCGCCGGGCAAGGCGAGCAATGCCGGCGGCGTCGCGGTCTCGGGCCTCGAGATGAGCCAGAACTCCGAACGCCGGTCGTGGAAGGAGGAGGAGCTTCAGCAGATGCTCAAGGACATCATGCTCGGCATCCACCAGTCCTGCCTCGAATATGGCGATCAGGGCGGCGGCTATACGGATTACGTCAAGGGCGCCAACATCGCCGGCTTCAAGAAAGTGGCCGATGCGATGCTGGCCTTCGGCGTGGTGTGATCAAGGTATGGGGAGGGCGCATGCGGTCTCCCCATACCCTCCTGTCGTTCTGGCAAACAGAGCGCCGCAATCCAGCGCCGTCCGGTACCGTGCCGCTCTCAAAGCGGCCGAAGGCTGCGCATCCGCACGATCAGCGCCACACCGGATGCGGCAAGCATCACCGGCACAAGCAGCGCCATGCCAAGCTGATAGCTGCCGGTGACATCCGCCAGCACACCCCATGTTATTGGGCCGAGGAACGCTCCGGCCTGGGCAATCGTGTTGGCCATGGCCAGCCCGGCGGCGCGGTCGGTCGCCGGAATGAGGCGGCTCAGCACGGCGAGGGGTAGCATTCCGGCAGTCTGTGATGCTGCAAAGAACACGATGATGCCGAGGATCGTGCCCGCAGCGGTCCCGGTCGCCCAAGCCAGCGCGAGCCCGGCAGCCGCGATGGCCATGAGGCCGGCAATGGTCGCGATCGTGCGGGAAACGCTCTGCCCGGTCACCCTGCTCGCCAGCAGCATCGAAACAATCATGGCAGCACCGGCGGCCGCGATGATCCTGCCCACGCCCGCCGGGGCCAGCCCGGTGCTCACGGCCAGAAGCTTGGGCGCCGAAAAGACAATCGCGTTGATGGCCAGGAAGTTGAGCGCATTTGTCGCCCCCAGCAGCAGGACGAAGGGATTGGCAAGCGCGCGCAGCAGACTGGGCGATGCAGCATGTGCCACTGTGGCCTCGCGGCTCAGCGTCCGGTCAAGCCATTGTCGCTCGTCATTGCTCAGCCACTTTGCGCCCTCTGGCCGATCCGGCAGGGCTGCGATCAGCACCAGTGCCAGCAGCACCGAAGGCAGGCCCTCCATGACCAGCAGCCACTGCCAGCCTTGCAGCCCCAGCCAGCCATGAAGCGCAAGCAGCGGCGCAGCCACGAGGCCCATCACGATAGTGGCGAGCGGGAGGGCGATGTAGAATCGGCTCACCGCCCAAGCCCTGTGCTCGCCGGGAAACCAGCTCGAAAGATAATAGATCACGCCCGGATAAAAACCGGCCTCGGCCACGCCCAGCGCAAAGCGCGCAGCATAAAACTGCAGAGGCGTATGCACAAAAGCGGTGAGCACCGAGATCCCCCCCCATGTCAGCATGATCCGGGCGAGCCAGACCCGCGGCCCAAACCGCGCGAGGAGGATGTTGGAGGGGACCTCGAACAGCGAATAGCCGATGAAGAAGGCCGAGGCGCCGAAGCCATAGATCGTCTCGCTGAAGCCGAGATCGGCATTCATCGTGGCAGCGGCAAAGCTGATGTTGCCGCGGTCCATCACCGCCACGAAATAGCTGAGCAGGATCAGCGGCAGAGTGCGCCAGGCGATCTTGCGGATCAGCGCGCGCTCGTTCACCCCGTCCGCCATCCGCCGATGTCCCCGCTTCACCCCGGCGTCGACGCTAGCAGGGCGGGGCCAAACAACAAGCGCACGCGCCAGCCAGAAATGATCCGATACGACCTGACCTTTGACCTTGGCCGGCCGATACGGTATAATCCGTGCATCATCATTGCGCGGCCGTGCCCCAGAGGCGCGAGGGCCACGCTTTTGCGTGTCTTAACGGTTGACGCACCATTCGAATCATCCTAAGCGCGCCATTCACTCGATACGGCAAGGGTTTTTGCGTCGGTTGGGAATCCTCGATTTTCCTGGGTTCCTTCTGGCGAAGCTGCTTCCGTGCAACCGGGTGGATCGCGATGAGATGGGGTCTGGCCCGGCGCTTTCAGTGCTGCCGCCTTCACCCTGTGGAGCATGGAGAAACAAGTGGCTCGTATTGCCGGGGTCAATATCCCCACCAACAAGCGCGTGATCATTGCGCTGACCTACATTCACGGAATCGGTGCGCACAAGGCCAAGCTGATCGCCGACAAGCTCGGCATCGATCACACCCGCCGCGTGCAGGATCTGTCGGACGCCGAAGTGCTCCAGATCCGTGAGACGATCGACGCGGAACACACCGTGGAAGGCGATCTTCGTCGCGAGACCGCGATGAACATCAAGCGCCTGATGGACCTGGCCTGCTACCGCGGCCTGCGTCACCGCAAGGGTCTGCCCGTTCGCGGCCAGCGCACCCACACCAACGCCCGCACCCGCAAGGGCAAGGCCAAGGCGATCGCCGGCAAGAAGAAGTAAGGCGGCTCTTTAGCCCCGACTTCGCAGCACCATTTCTCGACAGGATTTCAGTACAATGGCCCGGGAACCTCAGCGTATCAAGCGGCGCGAGCGCAAGAACATCACCAGTGGTGTCGCGCACGTCAACGCCAGCTTCAACAACACCATGATCACCATCACCGACGCGCAGGGCAATGCCATTTCGTGGTCGTCCGCCGGCATGATGGGCTTCAAGGGCAGCCGCAAGTCGACGCCCTATGCCGCGCAGGTCGCGGCTGACGACGCGGGCAAGAAGGC
>NZ_JAIEPN010000045.1 GCF_019748365.1 Novosphingobium sp. | reverse complement strand
AACTTCGACGTGACCCGTCCGGCGAGCCTCGACGCGAGCGGCGGCAACCCGAACCTGCGGCCCTACACGGCGAACAACTTCGACGTCTCGCTGGAATGGTATCCGACCCCGACGACGACGCTGTCGGTTGCCGGCTACTACAAGAGCATCGACAACTTCATCGTCCAGACCCGTTCGGCGGAACCGTTCACGATCGCCAACGCCAGCAATCTGCCGATTGGCGGTGGCATCACCGGTCCGAACACGGCAACGTTCAACGTGCGCCGTCCGCGCAATGCGGAGAACGTTTCGGTCCGCGGTGTCGAGCTCAACGTGACGCACACGTTCGACTACCTGCCTTCGCCGCTTGATGGTCTGGGTCTGTCGGCCAGCGCCACGTTCGTGGACAGCAGCGCTGCCTTCGACGTGACGCGCTTCGACCAGTCGGTTGCGGTCGAAGGTCTCGGCAACAGCTACAACCTGACGGGCTTCTACGAAAAGGACGGCTTCGCCGCCCGCGTCGCCTACAACCGTCGCGGCCGGTTCCTCGAATACCTCGTCACCCCCGGTCAGGGCGGTGACCCGGTATTCCGCCGTCCGTTCAGCCAGGTCGACGTGCGCGTGAGCTACGACATCAAGAAGTTCGCGCAGGTCTTCGTCGAAGGCACCAACGTGACCAATGCGAACAACATCACGACGGGTCGCTTCGACAACCAGGTGCTTGACTACGTTGATACGGGTTCGCGCTGGGCAGCCGGCGTCCGCCTGAACTTCTGATCGTCCACCCCCTCCGGACGTGAAGGCGCGCCCATGCAGCTACTCTGCGTGGGCGCGTTTTCTTTTGGGGCGGGGCTCTCAAGCTGAACTAGCGGGAAGGAATGCAATGAAAGCTCTCTGGCGCATCGTACTGTCGGGCCTCTTGCTGGCGGGGACGGCGCAGGCCCAGCCGCTCCGCCAGCCCTATGCGGTGCCGCCGCCCGATGCGCCGGAGCTGGCTGCGCTGGGTTCCTATACGATTGGGACGCAAGCGATCACCGTCGATGCACCGGACAGCGTGGTGCTTTCGGCAACTGGCCTTCAGCGCACCGTGCGAACGATCAAGGCGCGGGTCTGGTATCCCGCCGAAGCAGCACCGGGCGCCGCGCGCGCATCCTTCGCGCATGTGCTGCCCAAGCCGGATGGCAGCGGCGGTCCCTTCGTCATTCCCAGCCTCGCCGTGGATGGCGCCGCGCCGCTCAAGGGCAAGCGCTTCCCGCTGGTGGTCGTCTCGCACGGCTACAACGGCTGGGACACGTTCATGACCTGGCTGACCGAGAACCTCGCCTCCAAGGGCTATGTTGTCGTCGCGATCGACCACGCCGATCAGCGCGTGGTGAATCCGGCGGAATTCCCCGTCTCGTTTGGCAATGTCCTCGTCCACCGCGCGCGGGATATTCGTTTCGTGATCGACGAACTGACGCGCCGCGCTGCCAAGCGGGGTGACGCGCTGGGGCAGGAGGTCGATGCGGACCGGATCGGCCTCGTCGGTTATTCAATGGGCGGCTTCGGCGTGCTCGGCGCGGCGGGGCTCGACTATGCGCCGACGAGCCCGGTGTTCGCTCAGCTGCCGGCACCAGCGCGGGACCAATTGTTCGCCAGCCAGACGGCGGGCAAGCCTATTGCCGCGCGGATCAAGGCTGTCGCCGCGCTGGCGCCGTTCGGTGGCAGCCCGCCCGTTCGCGTCTGGTCCGAAGCGTCCCTCGCGGCCTTCTCCAAGCCGGTGCTGATGATTGACGGGGATCATGACGATATCGTCGATGCTCCGGGCGGCGTAACGTGGATCTTCGATCATATGGCGGCCAATGAACGCCATTTCCTGCTGTTCCAGAACGCTCGCCACAACGTGGGCGGCAATCCGCCCCCGCCCGAAGCGGACAGCGACTTCTCGACCCGCGAGTACTTCGCCGAGCCGGTATGGCGCGCGGAGCGGATCAACGCGATCAACCAGCACTTCATCACCGCCTTCCTCGACCTTCATCTGAAGGGCGACGACGCGAAGCGCGCCTATCTCGATGTCACGCCGCCGAACGCCGGGGACGGGCAATGGCCGCTGGCGCCGTTCCAGAACGTCGGCGGCAAGCCGGCCTCGGCAGAGCAGACGGCGTTCTGGCGCGGCTTCCAGCGACGCTGGGCGCTGGGGCTGGAGATGCGGACAGGCAAGCCGACGGCGCGCTGATCAGGCGGGGAAGGCCGCCGTGCCGGTCGTGCCGGAGAAGAGCGTGGCCGTGGCGCCGCCGACCCAGATCGGGCCGCCCGCTTCGTTCTCGATGCGAATGCGGCCCGAGCGGCCAAGGCGGGTGCCCTGCGTCGCGGTGTAGGGCGCGGTCACGTGGCCCGCGCGCAGCATCCATTCGGCGGCCGAGGCATTGAGGCTGCCGGTGACCGGGTCTTCGATCAGGCCGCCATAAGGATCACTGAAGATCGCGCGCACTTCGTAGGCGAAGGGGCTGCCAGCGGGATGCAGGCCGACGAGGCCGATATCGATGCGCGAGGCATGCGAGCGCGCCGGTTCGACCGCAATGACCGATGCTGCGTCCTTGAGCTGGATGCCGAGCCAGCCGGGGCCGTTGTCGATCCATTCGGCGGCCACGACATCGCTGACCGTAATGCCAAGCACGCCGCAGGCTTCCGCGAGCTTGTCGGCATCGACGGGGCCCGAGCGCATAAGCGGCGGCGCGGCAAAGGCGAGGCCGTCGGCACCGCGCCGCACGTCGATCAGGCCCGCGCCGCATTCCTGCACGACCTTGCCTTCATGGCGCGGCGTGCCGCCCAGCGCGAGCCAGGCATGGGCCGAGCCGAGCGTGGGATGTCCGGCAAAGGGCAACTCGCGATCGAGCGTGAAAATGCGCACGCGGTAGTCCGCCGCGTCGGTGCTCGGTGGCAGCAGGAAGGCGGTTTCGGACAAGTTGAGCCAGCGGGTGATCTGCTGCAGTTCCGCCGTATCGCGGTCGGCCTCGAGTGCGATCACGGCCAGCGGATTGCCGGAAAACGGGGTCTCACCAAAAACATCGACAAGCTGGAACGGATACTGCGGCATGACTTCACTGACCTCTGCGCCGGGAATGGCGCAAGGCAGAAGTTCACTGGCGTGAGGTTGTTTGCAACGATGAAATAGTCGGGTGCCGGAGAGTCTGGCTTTCTTGAGCCAACCTCACTCCAGGATGGCAAAGCTGAAGCGCAAGCCGAGTACAGAGCGTGGCCACGGAGCCGCTGCCGGGGTCTTCAGCGCAAGGGCGGCAAGGGCAAGGCGGGGGGATCGGCACATCGCGATGCGGGATAGGACCGATGCGCAAGAGATCGTCCTTCGGCGCAATCAGGGAAGCGGCGCAGCAAGGCTGCAGCATTCGGTCGGGGTCTGGTGCGAGGCATCCTGTAACCGCACGGCATCAATTTGTGCGCGGATCGCATGGTGTGCGCAATTTCATGATGACTCCGCTTCTCCAATGCGGTAAATCGTCCTCACATAACAAGTCGTTCACCCGGCGCGGCCTTGGGAGAGGATGCGAAAAAAATTGCACCGCGCCGGGTGTCCTGAGCTTTTCCCGAAATATCTGCGATACTGATCAACGCCGCCTCGGCGTGGGCAAATGTGTCAGTTTTTTGCTTCGTGATCGAAGCCGTCGATCATTGTGAGCGGACAAATCAACTGGCCGCCTCTGTATCCTCTGCGCCAGAACATGCTCGCCCGTCAGCTTCTCTTCCGGAAGCGAGGGCAACCGTTCACGAACCCCAGCGGTGTCGGGCACTACGGCGCGCGTGCGCCCGGACGCCGCGAGCAGAGAGGAAACACCCATGCGCACTTCGCTTGCGGCCCTTGCCCTTGCGCTTCTGGCCGCCGCGCCGATTGCCGCTCACGCTGCCGATGCAGCCGGACCCGCTGCGGCGGAAAAGCCCACCACCAACAAGGACTGGTGGCCGGACCAGCTCGATCTTACCCCGCTGCGCCAGAACGAGAACACGCAGGCCAGCCCCTATGGCGCCGATTTCGATTACACCAAGGCGTTCCTCAGCCTCGACCTCAAGGCCGTGAAGGCGGACATAGCCAAAGTGCTGACGACCTCGCAGCCCTGGTGGCCGGCGGACTATGGCAACTATGGCCCGTTCTTCATCCGCATGGCCTGGCACAGCACCGGCACCTATCGCACGATCGACGGGCGCGGCGGCGGCGCGGGCGGCGAGCAGCGCTTCGAGCCGCTCAATTCCTGGCCGGACAACGCCAACCTCGACAAGGCGCGCCGCCTGCTCTGGCCGATCAAGCAGAAGTATGGCCGCAAGCTTTCGTGGGGCGACCTGATGGTGCTGACGGGCAATGTCTCGCTCGAGCAGATGGGCTTCAAGACGCTGGGCTTCGGCGGCGGCCGTGCGGATACGTGGCAGCCTGATGCCGTCTACTGGGGCACCGAGAAGAAGTGGCTGGAAGCCAACGGCGACCGCTGGAACGAAAAGCGCCAGCTCAAGGGCCCGCTCGCGGCGGTGCAGATGGGCCTCATCTATGTGAATCCCGAAGGCCCCAATGCGAACGGCGATCCGATTTCGGCGGCGCATGATATCCGCCAGTCGTTCGGCCGCATGGCGATGAACGATGAGGAAATCGTCGCGCTGATCGCGGGCGGCCATACGTTCGGCAAGGCGCATGGCGCGCATGCGGCGACCTGCGTCGGCGCGGCGCCCGCAGGGGCTGGGATCGAAGCGCAGGGCACCGGCTGGAAGAACAGCTGCGGCACCGGCATGGGCAAGGACACGGTGACGAGCGGCCTCGAAGGCGCGTGGTCAGCCAGCCCGGTGCAGTGGACGAGCCAGTACCTCGACAA
>NZ_JAIEPN010000041.1 GCF_019748365.1 Novosphingobium sp. | reverse complement strand
TTCTGGAAGCAGAAGACCGGCAAGGACGTCACCTTCCGCATGAGCCATGGCGGCTCGGGCAAGCAGAGCCGCGCGATCATCGACGGGCTCGAAGCCGACGTCGCCACGCTGGCGCTTGCCTACGACATCGATGCCATTGCGGAGAAGGGCAAGCTGCTCGACGCCGGCTGGCAGAAGGCGCTGCCGGACAACAGCGCGCCCTATACTTCGACCATCGTGTTCCTCGTGCGCAAGGGCAATCCCAAGGGCATCAAGGACTGGGGCGACCTCGTGAAGCCCGGCGTCGAAGTGATCACCGCCAATCCCAAGACAGGCGGCGGCGCGCGCTGGAACTTCCTTGCGGCCTGGGCCTATGGCCGCAAGGCGGGCGGCTCGGACGCAGCCGCCGAAGCCTATGTGAAGCAGCTGTTCCAGCATGTCCCCGTGCTCGATAGCGGCGCGCGCGGTTCCACAACCACCTTCGTCGAACGCGGCATCGGTGACGTCCTTATCTCGTGGGAGAACGAAGCCTTCCTCGCCGAGAAGAAGCTCGGCGCGGGCAAGTTCGAAATCGTCACGCCCTCGCTCTCGATCCTCGCCGAACCGCCCGTTGCGGTCATCACGGCCAATGCCAAGAAGCACGGCAACAGCGAAGTGGCCGAAGCCTATCTGCGCTATCTCTACACGCCCGAGGCGCAGACCGCGATCGCGCACAATTTCTATCGCCCGCGCGATCCGGCCATCGCGCAGCAGTTCAAGGCGCAGTTCCCGGAGATCCCGATGGTCACCATCGACAAGGACTTCGGCGGTTGGGCCAATGCGCAGAAGACCTTCTTCGACGATGGCGGCATGTTCGACCGCATCTACACCAAGAAGTAGGCGGGGCAGGGGGTGACACCATGTCCGCGCGGTCCACACGCTGGAGGCAGCCCTCGGTGCTGCCCGGCTTCGGCCTCAGCTTCGGCTTCACGCTCGCGTGGCTGACGCTGATCGTGCTGATCCCGCTCGCCACGATCTTCCTCAAGGCCGCGGGTCTGGGTTGGTCCGAGTTCCTCGCGGTCGGCTTCAGTCCGCGCGCCATGGCGGCTTATCAGCTGAGCTTCGGCACCGCCGCCGCCGCGGGCCTCGTCAATGCGGTGTTCGGCCTGATCGTCGCCTGGGTGCTCGTGCGTTTCGACTTCACCGGCAAGCAGGTGGTGAGCGCGCTGGTCGATCTGCCCTTCGCGCTGCCGACCGCCGTTGCGGGTATCGCGCTCACCGCGCTGTACACGCCGGAAGGCTGGATCGGTCAGTTTCTTGAGCCGCTTGGCATCAAGGTCGCCTTCACCTGGATCGGCATCACCATCGCGCTGGTTTTCATCGGCCTGCCCTTTGTGGTCCGCTCGGTTGAACCCGTCCTCGCTGATCTTGGCCGTGAGGTTGAGGAAGCTGCCGCCACGCTTGGCGCGACCCGCTGGCAGACGTTTACGCGCGTGATTTTCCCCGCGATCGGCCCCGCGCTGCTCACCGGCTTCGCGCTCGCCTTTGCGCGCGGCGTGGGGGAGTACGGCTCGGTGATCTTCATCTCGGGCAACATGCCCGGCCGCACCGAGATCGCGCCGCTGCTGATCGTCACCCAGCTCGAACAGTACGCCTATGCCGGCGCCACCGCGATTGCCGTAGTGATGATGCTCGCCTCCTTCGCGGTGCTGCTGCTGATCAACCTGATCCAGGCGGCCAGCCGCTGGAGGATGGGCGCATGAGCCAGCAGCCCACCAGCGAAAGCCCCCTCGCGCGGGCCGCGCTGATCACCGTCGCGCTCACGTTCCTCGGCTTCTTCCTGCTGCTGCCGCTGCTCGCGGTGTTCAGCGAGGCGCTGCGACAGGGCGCGGGGCCGTTTCTCGATGCGCTGCACACCCCCGATGCGCTCGCCGCGATCCGGCTGACGCTGATCATCGCGGCCATCTCGGTCCCGCTCAACATGGTCTTCGGCGTCGCCGCAAGCTGGGCGATCACCAAGTTCCAGTTCCCCGGCAAGGCGCTGCTGATCACCTTGATCGACCTGCCGTTCTCGGTCTCGCCAGTCGTCTCGGGCCTGATCTTCGTGCTCCTCTTCGGCGCCAATGGCCTGTTCGGCGCGTGGCTCGCCGAGCATGACCTCAAGATCATCTTCGCGGTGCCGGGCATCGTCCTGGCGACGGTCTTCATCACCTTCCCCTTCGTCGCGCGCGAGCTCATCCCGCTCATGCTCGAACAGGGCAAGGACGACGAGGAAGCGGCGATCTCGCTCGGCGCTACCGGCTGGCAGACGTTCTGGCATGTCACTTTGCCCAATATCCGCTGGGGCCTGCTCTACGGCGTGCTGCTGTGCAATGCGCGCGCGATGGGTGAATTCGGCGCGGTCTCGGTCGTCTCGGGCCATATCCGGGGCGAGACCAACACGATGCCGCTCCATGTCGAGATTCTCTACAACGAGTACGATTTCGTCGGCGCCTTCGCGGTCGCCTCTCTCCTCGCGCTGCTCGCCCTGGTGACCCTTGTCGCCAAGACGGTGCTCGAATGGCGCTTCGGCCTCCATGCAGGAGCACGGCATTGATCCATCTTCGCGGCATAACCAAGCAGTTCGGCGACTATCCGGCGCTGCACGGCATCGATCTCGATGTTGCGCCGGGTGAATTCATTGCGCTGCTCGGCCCCTCGGGCTCGGGCAAGACGACGCTGCTGCGCATCATCGCCGGTCTCGAATTTCAGGACAGCGGCACCGTGCTGCTGGGCGGCGAGGACGTCTCGCGCACCCCGGTGGCAGACCGCCATGTCGGCTTCGTGTTCCAGCACTATGCGCTGTTCCGCCACATGACCGTGGCCGACAACGTCGCCTTCGGGCTCAGCGTGCGGCGCGGCAAGCACCGCATCGCCAAGGCCGCGCGGCAGGCCCGCGCCGAGGAACTGCTGCGCCTGGTCCAGCTGGAGGGCCTCGGCAGCCGCTACCCCGGCCAGCTTTCGGGCGGCCAGCGCCAGCGCGTCGCGCTCGCCCGCGCGCTGGCGATCGAACCGCGCCTCCTGCTCCTTGATGAACCCTTCGGCGCGCTCGATGCCAAGGTGCGCAAGGACCTGCGCCGCTGGCTGCGCGATCTGCACAAGGCGATGGGGCTCACCTCGATCTTCGTGACCCACGATCAGGAAGAAGCGCTCGAACTTGCCGACCGCGTCGTGGTGATGAGCCAGGGCCGCATCGAACAGATTGGCGCGCCGGACGCGGTCTACATGAATCCGGAAACACCGTTCGTCTCGCACTTCGTGGGTGAGACCAATCGTCTGCCCGCATCGGGCGGCGAGATCCACTTCCGCCCCCATGAGATCACCGTCACGCCCGATGGCAGCGAGGCGGTGCTCGTCGATAACGTGTTCCGCAAGGGCGCGGTATGGCGCGCGGAAGGGCTGCTCGAGGGCAGTGGCCAGTTCGTCGAGCTTGATCTGCCGAGCAGCCAGGACGCCCCCCGGCTGGGCCAGACGATCCGCTTCAACCCCCACCGTGCCCGCATGTTCAACGCAGATGGAGACCATACCCAAGGAGACCTGCCATGACCACACAACCCGCGCCGACCGACGCGGAACGCCACCTCGAGGAAAGCCTCGCCAGCGTGCGCGAGGCGCTCACTGGCCTGCGCTTCGGCACCGTCGCCCTGACCGTGCACGAAGGTCGTGTCGTCCAGATCGACGTGACCGAGAAGAAGCGGCTGAAGCCCAGCTGACCTGACCTGAATTCAAACAAACTGCATCACACCGCCCACCGGACCACCGGAGGCATCGTGAGACCCAGACAAAGGATCGACGATGACTTTGCGTGTTCTCCTCCTCGCGGGGGCGGCCCTCCTGCCGCTCGCCGCCAGCCCGGCGCTCGCTGCCGAAACTCCGGCCTCGGCCCCAGCCGCTGAAGCCCCTGCTGACCAGTCCACCTCGGTCAGCACCGGACAATCCGACAACGACACCATCGTGGTCACCGCGCGCCGCCGCGCCGAAACCGCGCAGGACGTGCCGCTCGCGATCTCGGTCGTCGGCGGCGATCACATCGACGCGACCGGTGCCTTCAACGTCGGCCGCCTCCAGCAGCTCACCCCGACGCTGCAGTTCACCTCGTCCAACCCGCGCAACACCTCGGTCAACATCCGCGGCCTCGGTTCGCCGCTTGGCCTCACCAACGATGGCATCGAGCAGGGCGTGGGCATCTATGTCGACGACGTCTACCAGGCCCGCGTGGCATCGGCCACGTTCGACTTCCTCGACGTGCAGCAGATCGAAGTCCTGCGTGGCCCTCAGGGCACGCTCTATGGCAAGAACACAACTGCCGGCGCGATAAACATCACGACCCGCGCGCCCACGTTCGAGCCGGAAGGTCGTGTTGAACTGAGCGGCGGCAACTACGGCTTCTTCCAGGGCAAGGCGGCCCTCTCTGCCCCGCTGTCCGACACTGTTGCAGTGCGTCTCGCCGGTTCGCTCACCGAGCGGCGCGGCACGATCTACAACGTCACCTCGAAGCTCAACGTCAATTCGCAGGACAACCTCGGCTTGCGCGCCCAGGTGTTGTGGAAGCCTTCAAACGGGGTCGAGTTTACGCTGGCGGGTGACTACAGCCGCCAGAACCCCATCTGCTGCACCCAGGTCTATGTCCGCGTCGGCGCCACCCAGCGCGCGCTTAACCGCCAGTATGAAGCGCTCACCGCCGCTTTCAACTATGCCGTGCCCAGCACCAATCCGTTTGAGAACACCGGGAATAAAAGGGGCCACGGATCGGCCGGTAGCACCGGATTAAAAATGGGCCAGTCCTGCTAGAC
>NZ_JAIEPN010000119.1 GCF_019748365.1 Novosphingobium sp. | reverse complement strand
GGCAGCGCCTTCGTTCAGCTGGAGGAGGAATTCCGCCACGCGTTCGAAATGACGATGATCGATCTGCCGCGCAACATGCTGATCAACTTCCCGCATCTGCTGGCAGACGTGAACGTTGTCGTGGTGGTCACCGAACTGACCCTTGCCGGTGCGCGCGATGCGATCCGCCTGCTGTCATGGCTCAAGTCGAACGCCAAGCACGCCGAAACGATCGTGGTGGCCAACAAGGTCCACTCCGGCATCGGCGAGATCAGCCGTTCGGACTTCGAAGCCTCGATCGAGCGCAAGATCAACTATGTCGTGCCCTACGACATCAAGGCAGCCGCCAATGCCGCCAAGCTTGGCCAGACTTTCGTGGCCGCCAACCGTGCCAGCAAGGCCGGTGCGGCCATTCGCGACCTTGGCACCGCGATCATCGCCACCGGCAGTGACGGCGAAGTTGTCGACACCAAGGCGAAAGGCAAGGGCGCGGACAAGGGCGGTGACAAGAACGGCGGCGCCCCTGCCGCCAAGACCTCGCTGCTCGGCAAGTTCGATTTCAAGAAAATCCTTCCTTCCGGCAAGGCCAAGGCCGGAACCCAGGCGTGAACCGCGGCCGGCGCAGCAACTCCCGCAAGGAAGTTCGCCGCGCTGGCTCCGCACATTTTGAGAGAACTGGCAGGACCCGGCCATGAACATGATGCAACTCGTGATCCTTGGCGTCGGTGCTGCGCTGGTTCTGCTGCTGATGGCTCTTGCGCTGAGCGGCCCGTCGGCGAGCCGGGAAGCTTCGCGCCGCCTCCAGACCGTCCGCTTCCGGCACTCGGAAAGCGCGATGGACAAGGTCGAGGCGCAGTACCGCAAGGCTGTTGCCAGCCGCAAGCCGACCACCTTCAAGAAGGCGGGATCGGGTTCGCGCGTTGAGGCGCTGGCCCTTCGCCTGCACCAGACCGGCAAGGGCTGGACGCTCAGCCAGTATCTCTACGTCTCGATCGGGATTGCCATCGGTGTGGCGCTGCTCGTCTTCATCAAGTCCGGCGCGCTGCTGCTGGGTCTCGGTGTCGGCGTGCTGATGGGCGCGGGCATTCCGCACTGGATGGTCGGCCGCGCGATCAACAAGCGCAAGGCAGGCTTCGTCGCCAAGTTCCCCGATGCGCTCGAACTGCTCGTGCGCGGCCTGCGGTCAGGTCTGCCGATCACCGAGACACTGGGCGTCGTGGCGCACGAGCTGCCGGGGCCGGTGGGTGAGGAATTCAAGCTCGTCACCGATCGCATCAAGGTTGGCCGCACGATGGAGGAAGCGCTTCAGGAAACCGCCAACCGGCTCGACATGGCCGAGTTCAGCTTCTTCTGCATCACGCTGGCAATCCAGCGCGAAACCGGCGGCAACCTCGCCGAAACCTTGGCAAACCTGGCCGACGTACTGCGCAAGCGTGCGCAGATGAAGCTCAAGATCGCGGCGATGAGCTCCGAATCCAAGGCCTCGGCCTACATCGTCGGCTCGCTGCCGTTCATCGTGTTCGCCCTGATCTATTCGATCAACCCGCGCTACCTCGGACAGTTCTTCGTGGACGAGCGGCTTATCATCGCCGGTATCGGCGGCCTCGTGTGGCTGGGCATCGGCGCCTGGATCATGAAGCAAATGGTCAACTTCGAGATCTGAGACCCATCATGGCAGTCACCCCTCCCCCGCACGGCCCCACGCTCCTTGGCATCGACGTCATCTACGTCGGGTCGATCCTGGTGGGCATTGCCGCCGCCGCGATGCTGCTGGCGATCTACGCCGCGGTTACGGTTCGCGATCCGATGGCCAAGCGCGTCAAGGCGCTCAACGATCGGCGTGACCAGCTCAAGGCCGGTATTGTCACGGTCAACGCCAAGAAGCGCCAGAGCATCGTCCGCCGCAACGAGACGACCGACAACATCAAGACTTTCCTTGAATCGCTGAAAGTCCTGCAGGACAGCCAGCTCAAGGAGATCCAGCAGCGGCTGGCACAGGCCGGCATCCGCAAGAAGGAATGGGCCGTCGCGGTCGTTCTGGCCCGCATGATCGGCCCGATCGTGCTCGGTCTGATCTTCGGCGTGCTGATCTACGGCGTGAATTACTTCCCGCTCTGGTCGGCCTTCAAGAAGTTCGGCCTCTTCGCGGGCATGGTGATCCTGGGCTACAAGGGCCCGGATATCTGGATCAAGAATCTCGTGACGAAGCGCACCAAGGAAATCCGCAAGGGACTTCCCGATGCGCTCGACCTACTGGTGATCTGCGCCGAGGCCGGCCTTACCGTTGACGCCGCCTTCGGCCGCGTCGCGCGCGAACTGGGCCGGGCCTATCCGGAACTCGGCGACGAATTTGCGCTCACCGCAATCGAGCTGTCGTTCCTGACCGAACGGCGCCTCGCGTTCGAAAACCTGGCCTACCGCGTCGATCTCGAATCGGTGAAAGGCGTGGTGACGACGATGATCCAGACCGAACGCTATGGTACGCCGCTCGCCTCGGCGCTGCGCGTGCTCTCGGCCGAATTCCGCAACGAGCGCATGATGCGCGCCGAGGAAAAGGCCGCGCGTCTGCCGGCGATCATGACGATTCCGCTGATCCTGTTCATCCTGCCGACGCTGTTCATCGTGATCCTTGGCCCCGCGGCCTGCTCGATCAGCGACAACTTCCTCAACCGGAAGACGTAAGCTTCCGGCCACCGCAGACAGAATAGGGGCGCAGCGAAAGCTGTGCCCCTATTTGCTTCAGGCAGCCACCACCGTCTGCTCGATCGCGCCGAACACGCTGTGGCCCTTGGCATCCTTGGCCTCGATCCGCACCGTATCGCCATGGCGCAGGAACGGCGTCGAAGGTGCGCCCCGCAGGATCGTCTCGACCATGCGCTGCTCGGCGATGCAGGCGTAACCGCGTCCGCCTTCCGCCACGGGCCTGCCCGGTGAGCCATCGGGATCGCGGTTGGAAACCGTGCCCGACCCGATGATCGAGCCCGCCCCGATCTTCCGCGTCCGGGCGAGATGCGCGATCAGCGCGCCGAAATCGAACGTCATCTCCTCGCCCGCCTCGAGCCGCCCGAACGGATGGCCGTTCAGATCGACCTGCAGCGGCAGATGAAGCTTGCCGCCCGACCACGCCGCGCCCAGACTGGCGGGCGTGACGAAGACCGGCGAGAAATGGCTGGCAGGCTTCGACTGCACGAAGCCGAAACCCTTGGCGAGTTCATCGGGAATGAGCCCGCGCAGCGAGACATCGTTGACGAGGCCCACCAGCCGGATGTGATCGAGCGCGGCCTCGGCCGAAATGCCCTGCGGCACATCGCCCGTCACCACCACCACTTCGGCCTCGAGATCGCCGCCCCAGCCCTCGTCCGGCAGGACCAGCGGATCGCGCGCCCCGCGCAGGTCGTCGCTGCCGCCCTGATACATCAGCGGATCGGTCCAGAAGCTGGCCGGCAGTTCCGCCCCGCGCGCCTTGCGCACCAGTTCGACATGATTGACGTAAGCGCTGCCGTCCGCCCACTGGAACGCGCGCGGCAGCGGCGCTGCCGCCTCGCGCTCGTGGAAGCGCTTGCGCGGGATTGCCCCGTGCTGCAGCTCGATCGCCAGCGCTTCGAGGTAGGGCGCATAGCGGTCCCACTCATCGAGCAATCCCTGCATCGTCGGCACGATATGATCCGCATCGGCATACCAGGCGAGATCATCAGAGACGACGATGAGGCGGCCGTCGCGCCGCTGCGGCAAGCTTGCCAGTTTCATGGGCTTTCCCCTTCGATGGTGCGCACCGCATTGAGCAATTTGTCGAGCAGCGCTCTCAGCTTGGCCGTTTCGGCCGGCGAAAGCGCTGCGAAGATCTTCTCGTAGGTGGAGAGCGCATTGGGCCAGATGCGATCATACATCGCGCGGCCCTCGTCGGTCAGCCACAAGTGGTGCGAGCGCCCGTCCGCCTCGTTGGGGCTGCGCGCGACAAGGCCCCGCTCACCCAGCATCTTGCACGCACGGTTGACCGCCACCTTGTCCATCAGCGTCGCACGCACGAGGTCGCGCTGCGTCAGCGGACCGGCATCACCCAGCACCGCCATGATCCGCCATTCCGGGATCTTGAGGCCGAATTCGCTGTGATACTCGCCCGAAATCAGGCTGCTGACCGCGTTGGACGTGATCGCAAGGCGGTAGGGAATGAAGTCGGACAGCCGTGTTCGCGTGTCAGCCATGCCTTGGTTCTAGGCCAGCGCGCGAACCGCGCAAGCAAAAGCGCGCGTGGTTCTCACCTATTTGGTCACCGCGCGAGAATACCCGCCATGATGAAGTCCACCGTATGCTCGCGGTAGCGGTCGCGCAGTTCCTCCGTCAGCGTGTCCTGATCGAAGCAATGCCGCAGCACCAGCCGCGCCGAAAAGAACCGGTCCGCCGCGCCCGTCACCGTGAAGTAGAACAGCTGCGGATCGATCGGGCGAAACACGCCGGCCTTCACCCCGTCGCTGATCAGCCGGTCATAGGCCTTGTTGAGCGGCATGAGATACTTGTCCGCAATCCGCTTCGCCTCGCCCGGATCGCTGTCGCGCACCAGCCGCATGAGCAGGCGGTTGAGATAGGGGAACGCGAAATAGGTATCGACGCAGCGCGCGATATGCTGCCTGAGCTTCGCCTCGGGGCTCATGTGGTCCTTGGCCAGCAGCGCCTCGACCGACTTGATGATCGCCACCATGTCGCGGTCGAGCAATTCGCCCAGCATCCCGGCCTTGTTGCCGAAGTAGTA
>NZ_JAIEPN010000155.1 GCF_019748365.1 Novosphingobium sp. | reverse complement strand
ATCGCGCCGCCGTTGACGTTGAGCTTGTCCGGGTTCGCGCCGGTGTGCTTCAGCCAGGCCATCGGCACCGAGGCAAAGGCCTCGTTCACTTCGTAAAGGTCGATATCATCGATCTTCATCCCCGCCCGCTTCAGCGCCTTGTCGGTGGCGAAGAGCGGTTCTTCCAGCATGATCACCGGATCGCCCGCCGTAACGGTCAGGTTGTGGATGCGCGCCAGCGGGGTGAGGTTGTGGGCCTTCAAGGCCGCTTCCGAAACGATCAGCGCCGCGCTCGCGCCGTCGCAGATCTGGCTGGAGCTCGCCGCCGTGAGCGAGCCATCGGGCGAGAGCAGCTTGACGCCCGCGATCGATTCAAGGCTCGCGTCGAAGCGGATGCCTTCGTCCACGGTGTGCATCGCGGGGCCGTCCGGCGACTCGATGGCGATGGGCACGATCTCGTTCGCGAAGGCATTCGCCTGCGTCGCGGCAATCGCCTTGAGGTGGCTGGAGAGCGCGAAGGCATCGAGCTGATCCTTGGTGAAGCCGTGCTTCTTCACGATCATTTCCGCGCCCATGAACTGCGAGAACATGATGCCCGGATACTTCTCTTCAAGGCGCGGCGACTTGTAGTTGCCCAGCCCCTCCTTCATGTGAAAGATCGCGGTCGAGCCCATCGGCACGCGCGTCATGCTCTCGACGCCTGCGGCGATGACCATGTCCTGCACGCCCGACATCACCGCCTGCGCGGCAAACTGGATCGCCTGCTGCGAGGAGCCGCACTGGCGGTCGATGGTGACGGCCGGCACCGAATCCGGCAGGCGCTCGGCGGCGAGCACGGCATTGCGCCCCACCTGCCCCGCCTGCTGCCCGCCCTGCGAGACGCAGCCCATGATCACATCCTCGACAGCCGCGCCATCGATCCCCGTCCGCTCGATCAGGGCATCCAGCGTCGCCGCCGAAAGATCGACCGGGTGAACCCCTGCCAGCCGCCCATTCCTGCGCCCGCCCGCGGTCCGCACTGCATCAACGATATAGGCTGTAGCCATGGCTCTCCGACTCCCGAATGCGTTCGTTTAACTGAACGATTAAGGGGTGCGGGGGATGGGGTCAAGGGATGGTGCAACGACGAAACGTGCCCAGCCTGACGGAAGGGGTATGCCTGATCAGCCCGCGCTCTCCACCGGATAGTCGGCATCCTTCCAGGCTTTCATGCCGCCATCGAGCGCAGTCGCCCGGCTGAACCCCAGCTCGCGCAAAGTCGCCGCCGCCAGCGTCGAGATCTTGCCGAACTCGCAGCAGGTCACGATCCGCACCGTTGGATCCGGAAATTCGGTATTGACCCTGAGTTCGAGCTGGCCCCGCGGCAAGTGCCTCGCGCCAGGAATATGCCCACTGGCGAAGGCATCCCGCTCGCGCACGTCGAGGATGACAAGGTCACGGCTATTGCTGCCGAGCCTTTCGCCAAGCTCTGCCAGCGCCATGAACGGCACCTTTGCGCCGGCTTCGGAGAGCAGCTGGGCAACCGACTTGCCGCCGGTCATGTTCGTGCGCAGCGCCTCGGTCAGATGGGTCGGCGCGGCAAGGTCGAGGTGCTGCATCATGTCCACGAATTCGCCGCGGTCGGTCTTCTGCAGCCGCGGGTTTTCAGCGATTTCGGCGCCGATCGTGGAATGGGTCCGGCCTTTGTATTCGTGCGCCGGGTAGACCAGCGTCTCGGCGGGCAGCTTGAGGATCTTCTGGAACAGGCTCTCATACAGCGCATGGGGATCGCCCGAGGGCAGATCGGTTCGCCCGGTGCCGCCAATGAGCAGGGTGTCCCCGGTAAACACGCGGTCATCCATCAACAGGCACATCGAATCCTGCGTGTGCCCTGGTGTATGCAGCGCTTTGAGGCGCAGATTCCCGACAATCAGCATATCGCCATCATCGAGCCGCATCTCGGCGTAAGGCGCGGGACTGGTCCGGTACATCACCACCGGAGCGGACAGCGCCCGCCCCAGATCCCGGCTGCCGGAAAAGTGGTCTGCATGGGTATGGGTATCGATAATATAGCGAACCTGCACGCCCCGTTGATGGGCAAGGCCGATATAGCGGTCAATCTGGCGGTGCTCCGGATCGATCAGGACCGCCGCCCCCGTCGCTTCGCACCCGACCAGATAGGATTGGCAGCCACCCGTGGCAATCTGCTCGAAGATCATTCCAAGCCTTCCGTCCAACTCGTTGTTTGCGCCCGGACAATGGGTGTGGCCGTGGCTTTTCGGCAAACCTAGCTTTGGCCGACCCGCGAGACAATTGCCGGTCGCCGGGATGGCTCCAGATTGGTCGCGATTCACAGTATTGGTGGCAAGCACCCAGCCGCTCCGCCCAGAAGGCATCGCCGCCGAATTCGCGGCTCCTGCCCATCAGGCAGCGGGTCAGCTTTTCACCTTGAAGGCATTCAGCAACCATCGCCGATTGCCATTTGCGCATATACAACAAGGCCGCCGATCCCGGGGGATCGACGGCCAAAACTTGTAAAGCGGATCAGCCGCTCAGGCGTAGGTTACGCGAACCGACTGCTTGCGGCGGCTGCGCAGGCCAGCACCGACCAAGCCGAAACCGAGAAGCATCATGGCCCAGGTTGCCGGTTCGGGCACGGCGCTCAGGCTGACCTTGTCAATAAAGGCCGTATCATCCGTGGTGGCCAGGCCGGCAAAGGTCAGGGTGTAAGTTCCCGCAGCGAGTGTGTTCAGATTGATCGTATTGAGACCAAACGCCTGACCGTTAACCGTGGAAAAGGTTCCCAGGAGATTGCTGTTGAGCAACACGTTGTACGACTGATTGCCGTTGCAGCAACCGAACGACGGACGACCAGCGGCCAGCCACGACAATGTCGCAATGCCGCCAGTCGTCGAGAAAACCTGCGACAACGTGCTGGTGCCCTGCAGCGCTGCAAACTGCGCGCCATCCTGCCCGGCAGGTGCTGAGCCACCGTACCAAGCATTGCCACCCGTTGCGCCAACAAGCGCAGAACCGGCATAAGTCCATCCGGCCAAGGTGGCGGGATAGCCCTGAACGGTGCCATAGGGCAGCCCGGGATAGGTATAATTTCCGCCACCAATCGAAGGCGCTTCGAAGCTGCCATTGGTCAGCACCTCAGCGGCCTGCGCGTTGCCTGACGCGAGTGCGCAGGTCGCAATCGCCAGTGCGACTGACGCCTTCAAGGTCGCTTTCATGTGTACGGTCATCAGCCCAGCCCCTAATCCGACAAGTTCAGGTGACCGATCTGATCCGGCCATACATATATTCGGTAAGCATGATTCGTTAGATTTTGTCAATGAGTCGCTCGGGCCAGTCGTCCCAAAATGGCCATTCTCCTGGCCATCGGCACTTATGAGACTGCGCTTGCGGCGCCATAAGATTAACGGACCGCGGTGGCGCCCCTACGCCGATCCTTGGGCCGAGTGCGCCCCGGCGAGCCAGCAACCGGCAAATGGAACGAAACATTGGTATTGCGCTGATTGCCCAGCGCGGAAGCCTGACCGTGAAAACCCGGTGCGCTCCATGGTAGGGACAGGCTCTCTGAGCTCCGCCCCAAGCAAAGCCTCACCCCACCAGCCGGTCCGTCCGCGCTGCCATTTCGCGCCATTGACCGTGGCCGCCAAGCCCCGCCACGCGGCGGCCCAGACGCTCTGCCCAGAAGGCATCGCCGCCGAATTCGCTCCGCCAGCCCATCAGGCGGCGGGTCAGGTGGCCCGGGGCGTATTCGATGGTGAAGCCGATGGCGCAATCCGTTCCGGACGTATCAAAACATGTCCCCGCCCGGTGCTAAACCGATCGTAACCAATGGCATGCGAGGTTCCCCCCGGAGACCGACGATGACCACACTCTACTACAGCCGTGCAAAACTGATCACCAGCGGGGCCTTTCTGCTGATCCTTGCGCCGGTGCTGGGTCTCTTCAGCCTGTTTGCCGGCCCCATCGGGATGATCGTCGGGGTGATCCTGATCGTTGGCGGGCCGCTGGCGTCCATTGGCAGGCTCGGGCGGGTGTTCAGCGATCTCAAGGCGATCGAGTATGACGAGCGGCAGATCCATCTCCATCCGCTCGGCGCGTCGCGGCGGCTGAACTGGCGCGAGGTGACGGGCATCGAGGTGCACACGCTGACGCAGTATATCTATGGCTTCATCCCGGTGAACCGGCAGCATTCGATCCGCATCACCCACAGTGGCGGCGTGCTCGGCAAGGCGAAGATCACCATTCCCTTCAATCTGCTCGCCATGGACAAGGCCACCGTGATCGCGCGGCTGGCGGATATGGAGAAGCTGCGCGGGGGCGACGGGTTCGTCGGCGGCGCGGCGCGGGTTTCCAAGGCCGCACTCACCCAGGCGATGAACGCACCGCGCGAGGCGCCGCGCGAGGTTGAGGAGCCGGTGAGCGACTTCGATGCCGATGCGGTGATGGCGCGCTATATGGCGCGGCGCGAGGCCGAAGCGGCGGCTGTCACCCGGGCAGAGGAAGCCGCCCGGCCCCAGATGCCGCCGCGCGTCGCCGGTTTCGGCCGCAAGCGCGCCTGAGGCCAGATCCTCCCCTGCAAGGGGAGGGGGACCGCCCGAAGGGTGGTGGAGGGGTAGCGCCCAACGCCACCGTCCCGTCCCGCCGCGGGGAGCACGGCCGCGCGGGGCCCTGGCGGCAACCCAGAAGCCGCGGGGCGCGGGC
>NZ_JAIEPN010000204.1 GCF_019748365.1 Novosphingobium sp. | reverse complement strand
CCCCAGCCAGCAGGTTGAATCAGAAACAGCGGCGCTTGGGAATCCCTCGCGATTCAATCAATCTGAAAACGAGTCTAGCGTGTCTCGTCGGACCAGCACTTCGCGGTCAGGCTTCGGAGTTCACGCCATGGATAAAGACAGGATCGCCGGTTCGATCGAGCAGGCCAAGGGCATCATCAAGGAAGGCGTCGGCAAGGCCACCGGCAATACGAAACTGGTTGTCGAGGGAGAAACCGACCAGGTTCTCGGCAAAGTCCAAAAGGCAGCCGGCCGCCTGAAGGATGCCGCGCGCGACGCGGTGAAGAAATAGCCCGACCATCCTTAGGCAAAGCCCAGTTCCTCGGTCTTGATCCCGAGAGGGGAGACACCCCGTGTCGTTTCCTGTCTGCAGTCGGACCCACCGGCAGCAGATAGGGAACGGCAAAACCACGGCAAGTTGCACGCACTTACGCACTCCAGCGCTGCGCATAGGCCGCTGAAACATCTGTGGTTGAAGCAAGTGCTTTGGCTGTCAGGTCCGAGTGAGGGGCGCTGAGTCGCGTTCCGCGATCGCCATCAGAACCTGAGCTGTCAGTCGATCCATCAGCGCAATGTCCGCTTCCTGATGAAAGCAGCGAAGGAGCCGTAGCTTGAACAACTAGCTACCTAGGAAGCTACCTAGTCGAAGTTGAAGGGACGCCGTCGTGCAATTCTATTCGCACAAATATCTGATATCGTTATTAAAAATGGTGAGCCCTGCTGGGTTCGAACCAGCGACCTACTGATTAAAAGTCAGTTGCTCTACCGACTGAGCTAAGGGCCCGCATGCAGACGGTGCGGGCCCGCCCTACGGACCGGGGCGGGCCGGGTCAAGCGGGCGTGGAGGTGGCGGATGGTGCAGGTGCTTGGCGGATCGCGCCAATCCGGGGCAACCTTGGCGGCGGGGGTGAGGACGAAGGTGCGGGTCCGGAAGCGGGGATGGGGAATGGTGAGCCGCTCGCTGTTCCAGGTCCCGCCGCTCCACAGGATCACGTCGAGATCGAGCGTGCGCGCACCCCAGCGCTGGCCGCGGCGGATGCGTCCGAAGCGGGTTTCGAGGGACTGCAGCAGGGCGAGCAATGCGATGGGATCGAGCGGCGTGGCGATCCGCGCGGCGGCGTTGGCATAGCGGCGGCGCGAAGGGCCGACGGGGGCACTGGCAATGATGGGGGACGCGGCCTCGATGACAAGACCCTCCCCCGCCATCGCGGCGAGCGCGGCGCGCAGGACCTGCGGCGGCGGGCCGTGGCGCGGGTGGCGCTGGTTTGAGCCGAGCGCGATCAGGTAGTGGTGGCTGGCAAGCACCACCTTTGCCCGATCCTAACGTCCGTTCATGTCGAGCGAAGTCGAGACACTTGCGCGCGGTGTCTCGACTTCGCTCGACACGAACGGAACCGGGGTGTGAAACACGAGGTCAGATATCTTCGGCAAGGCGGGTGTAGAGCTGCGGGCGGCGATCGCGGAAGAAGCCCATGCCGGCGCGGTGGCGGGCGGCCTCGCCCAGATCGAGCGTGGCGATGAGGACGCCGGCTTCCTCGGCGCCGTACTCCGCGACGAAATCGCCCCACTGATCAGCAATGAAGCTGTTGCCATAGAAGCGCTGCGGCGGCGTGCCTTGCACACTCTCGCTGCCGATGCGGTTGGCGGCGACGACCGGCATGCAGTTCGACACCGCATGGCCGACCATCGCGCGGCGCCAGACGCGGCTGGTATCGAGGCCCGGATCGTAGGGCTCGCTGCCGATCGCGGTGGGGTAGAACAGCACTTCAGCGCCCATCAGCGCCATGGCGCGCGCGCATTCGGGGTACCATTGATCCCAGCACACGCCGACGCCGATGCGGGCGCCGAAGACATCCCACACCTTGAAGCCGGTGTTGCCGGGGCGGAAATAGTACTTCTCCTCATAGCCCGGACCATCCGGGATATGGCTCTTGCGATAGGTGCCCATGATCTCGCCATCCGGGCCGATCATCGCGAGCGTGTTGTAGTAGTGGTGCCCCTCGCGCTCGAAAAAGCTGGTCGGGATGGCGATCCCGAGGCCCTTGGCGAGCGCCTGCATGGCCTTGACCGAAGGGTCCTCCGCCAGCGGATGCGCGAGGGCGAACAGCGCCTCGTCCTCCACCGTGCAGAAATAGGGGCCGGCGAAAAGCTCTGGCGGAAGGACGACCTGAGCGCCCTGCCTTGCCGCCGCTTCGACCAGCGCGCCGACGGCAGCGATATTGGTCTCGGGCTCGGGTGCGCCAAGCGCGAGCTGGAGGGCGGCGACGGTGAGCTGGGTCATGGGCGGGGAGGTGGTGGTTCCGGGGGGGATTGTCAAAGGGGATGCGCTGGCAGGCACATCAGACCCTCGTCATTCCCGCGCAGGCGGGAATCCAGGGGGCGAACGCGAGGCTGGCTGCTCTGGATTCCCGCCTTCGCGGGAATGACGAAGGGGTAAGAGTGGGCAGACGCCGCTTCAGGGCCGCTTCGCAAACAGCAGCGTCATGCGGTCGCTTTCGCCGATGGCTTCGTACTTGGCGCGGTCCTTGTCCTTCAGGGTGAGGACGGGGGGCAGCGTCCAGACGCCATCGGGCCAGTTGGCGCTATCCTTGGGATTGGCGTTGATCTCGCTCTTGGCGACCAGCTTGAATCCGTGGGCTTCGATAAGTGCGATGACATCGGCCTCGCGCATGTAGCCCATGGTGCCGAGCGTGTAGGACACGGGCGCATCGGCCTTGGCGCGGTGTTCCTCGATGCCGAGGAGGCCATCGTCCTTGAGCAGGGCGCGGATCGCTGCGAGATCGTTGTAGAGGAAATTGTCGGGCCACATGTTGTGGACTTCGCGCATGATCATCACGCGGTCGACCGTGCCCTTGCGCTCGGCCGGGACGGCATCGAGCGTGAAGGCGGGGATGCGCTCTGCCGGAACGCCGGTCCAGCCGGCGGCCCTGCCCGGGAAGGAGCCGGGAAAGGCGGTGAGGCGCGGCTTCATTTCCTCGGTCGCGGTGGCAGTGCCGGCGGTGATGCCGATGTACTGGCCCTTGTCGCCCAGATAGGGGACGAGGATGCGCGTGTACCAGCCGCTGGAGGGCATGTAGTCCGCCACGGTCATGCCCGGCTTGATGCGGAAGAAGGCGAGCGTTTCAGCGGGGTGGCGGAAGGCATCGCGCACGCGGTCCTTGTCGCGCCGGGGATCGGCGAGGACTGCGGCCATGGCAGGATCGGCAGTGGTGGCGGCAGGGCCTTCAGGCGCCGCGTGCACCACGGCGGGAATGGACGCTGCGGCAGCGAGCAGGAGGGCGGAGAAAAGGGCAGCTTTGCGCATGAGGTAACTCCGGGGGCGATTCGAGCGAAGGGGCAGCCTAAGCGGGCAGGAGGCGATGACAACCGGGTCATTCGTTCCTATCTCACCGGACATGACATCGGGGGCATTGCCTCCGGAAGCAAGGAACAAGTGAATGGCGCAGGCAATCATGGCGGGCGGGTGCTTCTGGTGCACCGAAGCGGTGTTTCGCGACGTGACGGGCGTGATCGACGTGGAAAGCGGCTATATCGGCGGCAGCGTGCCCGATCCGACCTACAAGCAGGTGTGCAGCGGGACGACGGGGCACGCCGAGGCGATCCGTGTGACCTATGATCCGGCGCTGCTGTCGCTCGACGATCTGCTCGACATCCATTTCGCGACGCACGATCCGACGACCTTGAACCGGCAGGGCAATGACGTGGGCACGCAGTACCGTTCGGCGCTGTTCCCCGCCGATGACGAGCAGCGCGGGGCCATGGAAGCGGCGATCGCGCGGGCCGCTGCCGCCAATCCGAAGCCGGTGGTGACGACGATCGAAGGCCCGGCGACGTGGTATCCGGCGGAGGACTACCATCAGGAGTATTGGCAGGGCGAAGGCCAGCGCAATCCCTATTGCCTCGCGGTGATCCCGCCCAAGTTGCAGAAGCTGCGCAAGAGCTTTGCGGCCAAGGTGAAGGCGTAAGAGCCAGCGCTACCGCCACATAAATAGGGACAGTCCCTATTTATGTGGCTGAAAAATATACTATTTTAGGACCATTCTGAGCATCGAAAAATAGGGACTGTCCCTATTTTTCCCACATGGCGGCGAAGAAGCCGTCGATGCCGCCATGTTCGGCGAGCATGCCCGGATCGCTGCGCAGCCAGCCTTCGGGTGTGGGCGTGAGGCCGGCGGGCAGTTGATCGGCCGTGATGGGGACAGGGCCAAGCGCCTTGACCCATGCCGCCTGCGCTTCGCCTTCTCCCGGCTCCAGCGAGCAGACCGCATAGACGAGGCGGCCATCGGCGCGGATGGCGCCCGAGGCGCGTTCGAGCAGCGCGCGCTGGAGGTCTTCAAGGCCGGACTGATCGATCAGGCGGTGGAGCACATCCGGGTGGCGGCGGCAGGTGCCGGTGGCGCTGCAGGGCGCATCGATCAGAACAGCGTCGAAAAGATCGGCCGGCGGGCGCCACTGCATGGCATCGGCGGCGATGACATCGACCGCGAGGCCGACGCGCGCGACGTTCTCACGCAGGCGATCGAGGCGGCGGGCGGACTTGTCGAGCGCGGTGACCTGCCAGCCGGCGGCGGCAAGCTGCATCGTCTTGCCGCCGGGCGCGGCGCAGAG
>NZ_JAIEPN010000028.1 GCF_019748365.1 Novosphingobium sp. | reverse complement strand
ACCTCCATTTCGCCGAAGCGCTGGCCGCCGAACTGCGCCTTGCCGCCCAGCGGCTGCTGGGTGACGAGCGAGTACGGCCCGATCGAGCGCGCGTGAATCTTGTCGTCGACAAGGTGGTGCAGCTTGAGCACGTACTTCATGCCCACCGTGACCTTGCGGTCGAACGCCTCACCGGTGCGGCCGTCATAGAGCGTGACCTGACCCGATTCATCGAGCCCGGCCAGACGCAGCATGTCGGTCACGTCCTTCTCCACCGCGCCGTCGAACACCGGCGAGCCCATCGGCACGCCCTGGCGAACCGACTGGGCAAGATCGACGATCTGCGCGTCGCTGCGTGCGGCGATCTCGGCGCTGTAGTTGTCGCCGTAGATCTCCGTCAGCAGTTCGCGCACCGCTTCGGGCGGAGCGCCGGCTTCGGGGTTCGGATTGGCTTCGCGCCACGCATCGAGCGCCGCACCGATCCGCTTGCCGAGGCCGCGCGCGGCCCAGCCAAGGTGCGTTTCGAAGATCTGCCCGACGTTCATGCGCGAAGGCACGCCCAGCGGGTTGAGCACGAAATCGACCGGCGTGCCGTCTTCGAGGAACGGCATGTCTTCCTGCGGCAGGATGCGGCTGATGATACCCTTGTTGCCGTGACGGCCGGCCATCTTGTCGCCCGGCTGCAGCTTGCGCTTCACCGCAACGAAGACCTTGACCATCTTGAGCACGCCGGGCGCCAGTTCGTCACCGCGTTCCAGCTTCTCCTTGCGATCCTCGAACTTCTCCTGGATCGCGCGGACAGCGGTGTCGTACTGCGCCTTGACCGCTTCCAGCTGCTGCTGGCGCGCATCGTCGGCAAGGGCGAACTTCCACCACTCGTGGCGCTCGACATCGGCGAGCACCTGCTCGGTGATTTCCTCGCCCTTCTTCACGCCCTTCGGCGCTGCGGCCGAAACCTGGCCGATCAGCATCTCGCGCAGACGGTTGAAGGTCGCCCGGTTGAGGATCGCGCGCTCGTCCTCGCGGTCCTTGGCGAGGCGTTCGATTTCCTCGTTCTGGATCGCGCGGGTACGGTCATCGATCTCGATGCCGTGGCGGTTGAACACGCGCACATCGACGATCGTGCCCGAAACGCCCGGCGGCAGGCGCAGCGAGGTATCGCGCACGTCGCTCGCCTTTTCGCCGAAGATCGCGCGGAGGAGCTTTTCTTCCGGCGTCATCGGGCTTTCGCCCTTCGGGGTGATCTTGCCGACGAGGATGTCACCCGGGTGCACTTCGGCGCCGATATAGACAATGCCGGCTTCGTCGAGGTTGCGCAGCGCTTCCTCGCCGACGTTCGGGATGTCGCGGGTGATGTCTTCCGGCCCGAGCTTGGTGTCGCGGGCCATGACTTCGAACTCCTCGATGTGGATCGAGGTGAAGACGTCTTCCTTGACGATGCGTTCGCTGATCAGGATCGAGTCTTCGTAGTTGTACCCATTCCACGGCATGAACGCGACGAGCACGTTGCGGCCGAGCGCGAGCTCACCGAATTCGGTCGAGGGACCGTCGGCGATGATCGCGCCCTTCTCGATCAGATCGCCCACCTTCACCAGCGGACGCTGGTTGATGCAGGTCGACTGGTTCGAACGCTCGAACTTCTGCAGGCGGTAGATGTCGACGCCCGACTGGCCGGGTTCGATATCGCCCGAGGCGCGGATCACGATACGGGTCGCGTCGACCTGATCGACCACGCCCGAGCGCAGCGCCGAGATCGCCGCGCCCGAATCGCGCGCCACGGTCTCTTCCATGCCGGTGCCCACGAACGGCGCATCGGCCTTGACCAGCGGCACCGCCTGGCGCTGCATGTTCGAGCCCATCAGCGCGCGGTTGGCGTCGTCGTTTTCAAGGAACGGAATGAGCGAAGCCGCGACCGACACCAGCTGCTTGGGGCTGACGTCCATCAGCGTGATCTGCTCGCGCGGGGCCATCACGAATTCACCGTTCTGCCGCGCAGAGACGAGCTCTTCGGCGAACGAACCGTCGGCATTGAGCTCGGCCGAGGCCTGCGCCACGGTGTGCTTCTGCTCTTCCATCGCCGAGAGGTAGATCACCTCACCGGTGACCTTGCCGTCGATGATCTTGCGGTACGGCGTCTCGATGAAGCCGTACTTGTTGACGCGGGCGAAGGTCGAGAGCGAGTTGATCAGACCGATGTTCGGGCCTTCCGGCGTTTCGATCGGGCAGATGCGGCCATAGTGCGTCGGGTGAACGTCGCGGACTTCGAAGCCGGCGCGCTCGCGGGTGAGACCACCCGGCCCGAGCGCCGAAACGCGGCGCTTGTGGGTGACTTCCGAGAGCGGGTTGGTCTGGTCCATGAACTGCGAGAGCTGCGAGGAACCGAAGAACTCGCGCACCGCGGCCACGGCGGGCTTCGCGTTGATCAGGTCGTTCGGCATCACGGTCGAGACGTCGACCGAGCTCATGCGCTCCTTCACGGCGCGTTCCATGCGCAGCAGGCCGACGCGGTACTGGTTTTCCAGCAGCTCGCCCACCGAACGGACGCGGCGGTTGCCGAGGTTGTCGATGTCGTCGACCTCGCCCTTGCCGTCCTTGAGGTTCACCAGCTCCTTGACCACCGCGAGGATATCGTCGGTGCGCAGCGTGGTGATGGTGTCCGGGCAATCGAGGCCAAGACGCATGTTGAGCTTGACGCGGCCCACCGCCGAAAGGTCGTAGCGGTCCGGATCGAAGAACAGGCCATCAAACAGCGCTTCGGCGGTTTCGCGCGTCGGCGGCTCGCCGGGGCGCATCACGCGGTAGATGTCCGACAGCGCCTGATCGCGGTCCTCGGCCTTGTCGGCCTTCATCGTGTTGCGGATCCACGGACCCGTGTTCACGTGATCGATGTCGAGCAGCTCGAGAACGTCGACGCCCGCCTTGTCGAGCACTTCGAGGTTCTCAGGCGAAACTTCGTCGCCCGCCTCGATCCAGATGCGGCCGGTGCTCTCGTCGATGAGATCCTTGGCGGCATAGCGGCCGAAGATTTCCTCGGTCGGGATGAGCAGGTTCTGGAGACCATCCTTGGCCGCCTTGTTGGCCGCGCGCGGGCTGATCTTGGTGCCGGCGGGGAACACGACTTCACCCGAGGCCGCATCGACGATATCGAACGCCGGCTTCGAACCGCGCCACTGGTCGAGCACGAAAGGCACCTTCCAGCCGCCCTCGGCCCGCGCCCAGACCACCTTGTCGTAGAAGAAATCGAGGATCTGCTCGCCGTTGAGGCCCAGCGCATAAAGCAGCGCCGTCACCGGCAGCTTGCGCTTGCGGTCGATGCGGACGTTGACGATGTCCTTCGCGTCGAACTCGAAATCGAGCCACGAACCGCGATAGGGAATGACGCGCGCGGCAAACAGGTACTTGCCCGAGGAGTGCGTCTTGCCGCGGTCATGGTCGAACAGCACGCCCGGCGACCGGTGCATCTGGCTGACAATGACGCGCTCGGTCCCGTTGATGATGAAGGTGCCGTTGTCGGTCATGAGCGGGATATCGCCCATGTAGACGTCCTGCTCCTTGATATCGATGAGGCTCTTGGTCTCGGTCTCGCTGTCAACCTCGAAGGTGGCGAGCTTGAGCGTCACCTTCATCGGCGCGGCATACGTGATCCCGCGCTGGCGGCATTCGTTGACGTCGTACTTCGGCGCCTCGAGGACATAGCCGTCGCGCTCCTTGATATCGAGGCTGGCGGTGCCGGCGAAATCCTGGATCGGGAAGACCGAGCGCAGCGTCTTTTCCAGACCCGAGACATAGCCGGTCGCCGGATCGGAGCGCAGGAACTGCTCGTAGCTTTCGCGCTGAACCTCGATCAGGTTCGGCATCTGCACCACTTCGTGGATGTCGCCGAAGATCTTGCGGATACGCTTCTTGAAACCGGCGCGAGCCGGCTTGGCCGAGGGGGATGCCTTGGTAGCCATGAAAGGTTCAGCCTCTTGTCTGTCACTCAGGCCGGGCAGGAAACCCGGCGAAAACCACACGCGGCGTGTGGTGTCTGTAAGCGCGAAACGCCAAGCGCCACCCATGGATTCCAGCTGGATTCCCGGTGGCAATTGGCATCATCGCGTCAGACGAAACCCGAACCGCTTCCTTCCTGGGTCATCCCCCGCGTATGGGACAGCCTTGCTCGAAGTGGTGGGTGAGAGCGGCGAACTAGGCGGTCAGGTGCGCTTTGTCAACGTGCGCCGGCCACTGAGACGCCGCCGCGCCCCACGTTTGCTTGACTCTTCCGCCCACATCCGCCAATGGCCCGCCCGACCCGCGGGGCTTGCCCGGTGGATCATCCGTCCGAGACAGCTGGTGCAGGCTTCCTGCTTAATCTCCAGCCTAGACGGGGAAAAGAGATTACGGGCGCTTCGGCGCCCCCAGGCCTGATGATCCGCTCTCATGTGGAACACCATGGCCCGACGCGCAAATCTGCGCGTTCTCCTTCCCCACTGTACGGACTCGCCCGTGGTGCCCTGCGCGCCACGGACAAACGTAGCCGGTCGTGCGGGGTTCGCCCCGTCCGGCCATTTGTGAAGGAGTATGGCATGGATCGTTCGCAGAAAGCCGAATCGGTCGCCTTCCTGACCGAGGTGTTCAACGAGGCAG
>NZ_JAIEPN010000053.1 GCF_019748365.1 Novosphingobium sp. | reverse complement strand
AAGAAGACGCCGACGTCCCACAGAACATGATCCTGACCCAGGATCACCAGCACCAGCACCATAGGCACCGCCCAGATCGCGAGCCATAGCAGCACCGTGCGCGACATGACGGCGAACGACGGCCGAGGTGAGGCATCTGTGCCTGAGCCGGATTTGAGCGCAAGCCAGTCGGGACGATAGGCCGCTACGATCATGCCCATCGCTCCTGCGCCGAGCAGGACGAGAGGGAAAGGCAGGTTGAACAGGAACAGCGCCAGGAACGCCGCAACCGCCAGCGCCTGTTTGAACCGCGTGTTGAGCGCGCGGCCACCGATGCGGATCAGCGCTTGCACAACAATGGCCAGCACCGCAGCCTTGATCCCCAGGAACAGCGCCGCAAACCAGTCGAGGTTCGCCGCCAGCGCATAGAGCGACGAGAGCGCCAGCATGATCAGCGCGCCGGGGATGACAAACAGAAGCCCAGCTGCAAGGCCGCCCTTCAGTCCGTGCAGCCGCCAACCAATCCACGTCGCCAACTGTTGCGCCTCGGGGCCGGGCAACAGATGGCAGAAATTGAGCGCGTGGAGATACTGCTCCTCATCGACCCATTTGTGCTTCTCGACAATCTCGCCATGCATCAGCGCAATCTGCCCGGCGGGGCCGCCGAAGCTCAGGCAGCCGATGCGCGCGAAGACGCGCACGAGCTGGCGGAAATCAGGAATATCTGTTGACACGTTCGCTGCCAAACACGGTCCCCATATTGCCGCCCCGCATCACGAGGCAGACCAGAGGCAACGCTTGGGCCTGAACAGCCTGATCGGGAGGTTGCTTCAGTCCCGATACGTATCTGCTCCCACAACGGTGCATGGGCGTCAAGGGTGTCTGAGCAAGGATTCACGGGAATCCTAGGCAAAGAGTACTTGCTAGTTCAACAGTCTGCCTCTGGTTTTTCAATCGCTTGGTCTTTGCGTGTAAAGCGCCGCTTCCTTGCCGATCAGGATTTCGGCCAGCGCCCAATAGGCCTCGCCCCAGGCCGACAGGACCTCGTCGGTGGCTGCATCGCCCAGAATGTCGCGGATTGCGGGCAGCAGGGCGTCAGCGACTATCGGATAGTGCTCGGGCTTGACGCCTGTTTCAACATGCCGCGCCGCCATGCGCATCACCGGTGCGGTCAAGGCTTCGAGCTTGTCGATGTTTTGCGCATAGGCGAGAATGGCTGCGGCAAGACGGCGCGGCTGTTCTCCGCTTTCCTGCGCGGCCTCATCGAACATGGCCTTGACTGCGGGATCGACGAACAGACGCTCGTACATCCGCTGGGTGATCGCCACCCCATGCTGTTGCAGCGCAGGTGCGGTCGAATTGACGATGGCCTTGGTCTCGGCGCTCAATATTCTGCTCATTATGTCCTCCTTATGGATATTGGTTGTCGAAACCGCGTGTCAAAACAGGCCGTGGCTGCCGCCGATAGCACCCGCCAGCGTGATCAAGGCCAGCACGATCAGGATGTGGTGTACGCGCTCCATGCGCTGGAAATCGGCCTGCGGGGTCTGCGAGGTTGCAAGGCGGCGGTGCAGGAACAATGGCTCGACCACGAACAGCATCAGCGTGAACACCGCCCAGAGCGCGACCATCGCATGCATCCACCAGAAGTGGAGCTCGGCAAAGCGGCTCCACATCCCGGCCCGGTGCACCATCCAGAAGCCGCTGGCGCCGCCGAGCAGCACCCAGATCTTTGCCTGCCAGGCAAAGCGCCCCTCGATCGCGTGGAATTTCCCCAGCCTGTCGGCTTCGCTCTCGCTATGCCGGATGGCCGGCATCACCACCCAGGTGACAAAGCCGACGCCACCGATCCAGAACAGCACCGCCACGACATGGACGACGCGAGCGATTGTGAAGTCATCCACCGGACGGCTCGGTCATCTGGTCGCCATCCAGCACCGGCTCTGACCGGTAGAACTCGACTTGCATCGTCATCTTGCCCAGCGGGACCACGTAATGCGTCGCCAGTGGCGCAATCGGTGCAGGCATGTCTGGCGTGACCAACACCTCACGATGCGGTTCGGTGAAGATCAACCGCACCTCGCCTTCCAGCACCCGCAACAGCCCCCAGGTCCCGTCCTTGGTGCGATGGTCGTTGCGCAGCTTATCGGGCAGCGATTGATCGTCGAACACTGGCGAGGATGCATAAGGGGTGAGCGTCATGGTTTCGTCTCCAGGGGTGCAAGCTTTGGTGACCGTGCGCGCAAAGCCGCCAGCCCGCCGCGCTGCGCCAGCACTCCGGTCAGCAGGCTGTCGGCAATCCGGTGCGCCGACGTGTGAAATCTTTCTGCCGCTGCGGGGCTCGCAACGTTCTGTGCAACGGTCTCATCCCACAGCGCCAGCCAGCGATCGAAATGGGCCTTGGTGAGGATGCCGAGCGCAATGTGCTTCTGCATCGGACTGCCTCTAAAACGGCCCGGCTCGATCATGATCGAGGCCCAGAATCCCTTCATCCGCGGGAGATGCTGTGACCAGTCGGCGACGTGCTGGGCAAAGATTGGCCCCAGCAGATCGTCGGTCTGGATACGGTCGTAAAAGCGATCGACCAGCAGGCTGATCGAGATATCGTCGATCCCTATCTGGTGGGCCTCCGCGCGCTTGGCCGCGCGTATGCGCTCCGCATGGGCGGTCGCCGTCATGGTCGCATTGCTGATAAGATGTAATTCATTTGCATCGTTTAACGCGGCTGGCGCTTAATAGCAATATTTGATATGCATGTTTAATGAGATTGTCGCTTCACGCCGATTATGCCCTGCGCACCTTGATGTATCTGGCGGTCCATGATGGCCACAGGTCGATTGGCGAAATTGCTGGTGCCTATGGCATTTCCAAGAATCACCTGATGAAGGTGGCGCAACGCCTGGTGGCAGAAGGCTTTATTGAGGCAGTGCGAGGTCGAACCGGCGGCCTTCGGCTGGCGCAGGCCGCGGATCAGGTCAATGTCGGCAGAGTCGTGCGGACGATGGAAGAAACCGGCAGCTTTGTGGAGTGTTTCGACCCTTCGACCAATACCTGCGTGATTACGCCAGCATGCCAACTGCGTCATGCCCTGGCCGGTGCGCTTGAGGCATTCTTCAGGCATCTCGATCGCTATAGCCTCGCGGATATTGCCAAAAACCCGGCAGCGGTGCGCGAAAGCTTGCTGCCATCGGACATTGGCCGCTACTAACCTTAATCATGCGCATCGCGATCATCGACACAAGCACCACGCGCGCAGCGATCATCTCGGATGGCTTGCGCGAGGCTGGCCTCACCGACCTCGTGATCATCGATCACGCTGCAGGGCTTGCTGCGCAGATCGAACGTGCTGCACCCGAGGTTGTGCTGATCAATCTTGAGAATCCAAGCCGGGATATGCTGGAGGACTTTTTCGCAATGTCGCGTGCCCTTGCGCGGCCGATCGCGATGTTCGTGGACCAGAGCGATGCCGAGTCGACAAGTGCAGCGGTGGATGCGGGCGTATCGGCCTATGTTGTCGATGGCTTGGCTAAGCAGCGCATCAAGCCGGTGCTGGACCTCGCCATTCGCCGCTTTCAAGCATTTTCACGGCTGCAGGCCGAGTTGGCGGAAGCACGGACCGCGCTGGCCGACCGACAGGCAATCGATCGCGCCAAGGCGATCCTGATGAAGCGCAAAGGGCTGGACGAGCCAGCTGCTTATGCCCTGCTGCGCAATCATGCGATGCGATCCAACCGCCGCATTGCCGAGGTCGCCGAGGCCATCGTGACCAGCGAAGCCCTGATGGGAGATATGCCATGAGCAATACCCTCATGAGGATTGGTTTCCTGCCGCTGGTTGATGCGGCACTGCCAATCCTGGCGCGTGAGCTGGGCTTTGCCGAGGATGAAGGATTGGACCTGCAACTGGTCCGCGACATCACCTGGGCGGCGGTACGCGACCGTCTGATGTATGGGCAGACGGACGCGGCACACATGGTCGCACCGCTCGCGATCGCCACCGCATTGGGGTGCGACAGGCCGGCAATGCCGCTCGCCGTCCCGTTCGTGCTCGGTCTCAATGGCAACGCGCTCACCGTATCAACGGCACTGGCAGAAGCCTTGATGCTCGACAACACGCTGGGTGACCCATTCGAAATCGGCGCAAGGTTGAAGCTGGAGGCGGAACGCCGGGTCGCCATCGGCAAGCCGCTGCGTTTCGGGGTGGTCCATCGCTATTCCAGCCACAACTATATGCTGCGCTACTGGCTGGCTGGCATAGGGATTCAGCCTGACGTCGATGTCGAGATCACCGTCACCAGCCCGCCCTTCGCCGCCGATGCACTGGCCTGCGGCGATGTTGACGGCATCTGCGTTGGCGAACCGTGGAACAGCATCGCGGTGGATCGCGGTGTCGGGCGGATCATGCTGGCCACTGCGCAGATCTGGCGGCGCGGTGTGGAAAAAGTGCTGGCGGTGCGGCTCGATGGTCGGCAGGCCGACACCGACGCAACCGAGCGGCTGGTGCGAGCGCTGCACAGAGCGGCTGCGCATTTCGTCGAGCCTGGCAATACAGAGGCAAATGCGGCCATATTGTCACGCTCGGAATATCTGGACGC
>NZ_JAIEPN010000054.1 GCF_019748365.1 Novosphingobium sp. | reverse complement strand
GACGCATAGAGTCGACCCATAAGTGCGCGCAGAGACGCTTAGCGTATATCTGTGCCCGTTCTATGTCCTGACCCCGTATCGGCCGTTAGGCCGATTCCATTGGACCTTTCTTTCCTTGCTCGGTCGCAGTCCGTCGCGTCGTGTTGCGCACTATCGGGGTTTTGGCCCCTGATTTCACCGATCGCTTCGGGTTATCCACAGGCCGGAGTCATTAAGAAGAATCTCCTATGTAATAGGAGGTTTAAGATTCTTACGGAGCGTTTTCTACCTGTACCCTCAAAGGGTTAGCGGTAGTTTCAGGGGCCAAAACCCCGTGATTCGCGGGGCCAAAACCCCGTGATTCGCAGGGGCCATTCCCCCGATAGTTGGAGCATCGCCGCTATCGGGGTTTTGGCCCCTAGCGATTAGTCGGCCGGAAACCCCATCGGGGGGCGCGGAAGGCGCTTGAACTGGAAGCCTGGGTGGTCGGTCGATAGCTGGCACCGCTCTGTGAAGTTAAGAACCTCCTCACCTTCATCGTTTCTCACCATCTCAAGCCAATAGCCGGGTAGCCGCTGCCGCTCGACAGAGCGCCGCAACTCCTTGGCAAAATCGGCTAGTCGCTGGGTGCTACCGCTCTTGTGATGGAGCTGCTTCATAGTGAAGGCCCACCCCCCTGCCTGATGGCCCCCATGCTTCCGCACGACGCGGTAGAGCCAGCGCTCGATGCCGCCGGTCAGCTTGAAATAGGCCCGGTCGATGCCGAGCACGAGGCGGTCGGTCAGCACGCCCTCATAGAGCCAATCGGATATGGTGAACTCGACGCCGGTGGATCGCCCAAGGTCGTCGGTTGGTGCCGAGTAGCGCTCGATCCAGTGAAAGCCCTCGGGACGCTTCTTCTTGCCCTGGCGAATGTTGGTGCGGATCAGGGTGGCGCTCAACCGCTCCAACGCCTCAACGATACGGCGATACTCGTCGCCCCCGGTCGGCCGGTCGATGCCGCGTAGCAGCTCATAGAGCGGAACGTGGAAGTGTGGCGTCGTCGGCTGTCCCGCCGCCTTCGCCGCCCGGAGCTGCGACACCGCCCATATCAGGATATCGCAATCCCAAATGGTCGCGATGCCGATCTCGGCCGGGGCCGTGACGTTAACGGTGACGGTGGTGGTGCCGTTCTGCACCTGGTAGTCGATCGGCTCGCTGCGACGCTGTTTGGAGAGGCTGAAAAACGGCCGCTCCATCATCTCCTGCTCGTCATGCGTCGGTATGTCGCCCGGTAGCGTCACGAACAGGTCGAGCTGGTCGAGCATACTGACCGGCTCGCCTTCTTTCCTTCTGCCCTTCTTAGTCATAAAGGCTCCAGGGTTAGCGGCGCGATCGGCCGCTCGGAACGCTCGCGGCGACCGCCTCCAGCGGCTCCAGCCCGCGCGCCTCCAGCAACCGGTTCCACGCCTCATGCCCCAGCTTTTGCAAGCTAAGCCCCGTATCGAGGCTCAACTGGCGGAGCCGCTTGCGGTCGCGCGGGGTGACTTGCACGTTGATCGGCACGATCGCCGGCGATGCGGCGTCCCGAACGGGCGCGGTTTCGGCCGTCGACGCGGCGATCGGGGCGGCTGGCTCCTCGTCCAGCTCGCCCATAACGTCGGCGAGCGCGCGGCCGGTGCGCTTACTGCTCATGTCGTATCTCCTGAATCCAGCTCCAAACCTGGCGCAGCTCGTCGGCCGCATCGCGCGCCGCCTGGCCGCGCATTTCGGTCACGCCCCTCCCCTCAAGCGAGGCGTCCAGATAGACGGTCCGATCGGACAAGTGGGTCGGGCAAACCGGGACGGGGTAGCGCGACAGCGCGGCGCGCGCAGCGGTCGCGCGCGAGTCGTTCTTCGCCGCGTTGACGATGACTACCGCGCGCTGGTCGAGCCGACGAAGGATCTTCAACGTTTCGCCGACCGCCTCAAGGTCGTCGGGAGACGGCCGCACCGGCACGATCACCAGGTCCGCCACGCGCGCCGCCTCAGCCTCCGGCTCCTCAACGGCGGGGCGCGTGTCGATGAACAGCGCGCCCTCGGGCTTGCGTCGAAGCCGCTTAGCGGCATCGGTTAAGGTAGTGCCGTCCAGGTCGACCAGCTCGGGGCGTTCAAAGGCCGGTTCGATCTGCTCGCGGCGCGTCCACCATTTCGTCGTCGTGCGCTGCGGGTCGCGGTCGATGATAAAGCTAGGCTCCGTCCCGCCCGCTAGAACCGCGAGCTGACGGGCAAGGGTGCTTTTACCCGCCCCGCCCTTCTGGCTAATAAGTGAGTAGATTTGCACCTTCGCCCCTTCTCGCCCTCTTACCTGTGACACTATGAAGGTGATTAGCAGGGAAGGAAAGACCCTTTACACCTTTCTTGCGCGAGCGATCGTTACGCGCCAGCGCTCAGACGGCGGCGCGGCGGCTCGGTCGGAGCGTAGCGGAGATAGAGCGCGGTCCCGCAAGGGACGCGCTCGCTATGCAACTATTCCCTAGCGGTTGGGTTTCTGATATGTCGGCCTATGCCCGTCGTCTATCGCATCGGTGGCCTGCGGGTCGTGATCTGGCCCAACGATCATCGGCCGGCGCATGTCCATGTGAAGGGCGCGGAAGGGGAGGCGGTGTTCAACCTGAACTGTCCCGGTGGTCCGCCCGAACTGCGGGACAGCTACGGTTTCAAGGTGCCGGACGTGAACCGGATCGAGGCGGCGCTGGTCGAGCTGGTGCCGACATTATGCGCGGAATGGAGGACGATACATGGCGATTACTGAGCAAGAGCTGGCGCAAGCCGAAGTGCGCATGGAGGCGATCCGTGCCGCGGGCCATGCCGTGTCCGCCCGCTTTGATCGTCGGCGGTCGCGGGTCGTGGTCGCGCTGAACACTGGAGTCGAGCTGACCTTTCCGACGCAGCTCGCGGAAGGGCTGGCCGATGCGTCGCCCGATAACCTCGCTGAAATCGAAGTCAGCCCGGCGGGGCTGGGGCTGCACTGGCCCAAGCTCGATGCGGACCTTTACGTCCCGGCGCTGCTACAGGGCGTGTTCGGCTCGAAGCAGTGGATGGCCCGCCAGCTCGGCGCGGAAGGGGGCCGGTCGCGCACCGCCATCAAGGTCGCCGCCTCACGCGCCAACGGTCGGAAAGGCGGTCGGCCGCGAAAGTTCGCGACGGCATAAACCTGCACTACTTACCTTGTTGCCTATGACACTAAGAAGGTTTGTAGGCTAGTAGAGGCGTGAGGCGAAGTTTCCGCTTTCGTTCTCACCGGTCGTGACTCATAGAATCGTCATGCCGATCGCGCGCGAACATCGCTGGCTTTACCCGATCGACTGGCGCGAACTGTCGAACCTCATCCGGTTCCGGCGCGCCAAGGGGCGATGTGAGCATTGCCGACGCCCGCACGGCCGCGACGTGCCGCACCTAGGCAATGGCATCTGGTGGGACGAGGACGACGCGACCTGGCGCGACGGGCAGGGCAGGGGGCTTCGCCGCCTGCCGTCGCCGGACGAGTTGGCGGGCGCGCAACCTGGCCTCGTCGGCATCGACCCGCCTGCCGCGCTGCGCGTCACGCGCGTGGTCCTCGCCAGCGCCCACCTGAACCATGATCCCGGCGACAATCGACCGCGCAACCTCGCCGCCCTTTGTCAGCGCTGCCATATGATCCACGACGCGACCGAACATCGCCGGCGCCGGTGGCTTAATGCCTTTCGCCTGCGCGCGATCGGCGACCTGTTCGGCTAATTGGCCGCGCCCAGTCTTGGTTGCTTGACAAGTTCGGGCGCACGAAACGCAAATGTTGTGCAGGAATATCACACTGCGACCGCATTCACCCATTCGCGGGAACGGCTTGGGCCACTCAGCGTATTGCAACCTTATGAATCATGCCCCTGATGTTGCGAATGAGAACAATGCGGTGCCGTCCACCATTCTTGTCGTTGAAGACGAAGTCCTTATTCGCTTTGTGATCGCTGACTACCTGCGCGATTGTGGTTTTCAGGTGGTTGAAGCCGCCAATGCCGATGAGGCCGTGAAGCTGCTGGAAACCGACAAGATCGGGGCCGATATCGTTTTTTCCGACATCCAGATGCCTGGATCGATCGACGGCATGGGACTGGCGCGCTGGATCAGAACACACTTCCCCACGATCAAGGTCGTTCTCACCTCGGGGAATGTGCGCACGGCTGAGCTGGCGGAGGATTTATGCCACCTTCAGCCGATCGAGCAGAAGCCATACAACCACGAAGCGCTATTAAGTCGCCTGCAAACACTGCTGGCGAGTTAAACGCGCCAGCGTTCAATGAATTGCTGAAACGCGATGTTCTACTTCGGTTAAATCGGCATTTTGCGCATAGCGCTTTGCCAACTCTTCGTGGACTGCCTTAGCCGGGCTGGTCGCTTGAGGTCGAAAACGAGCATGGAACGTCTACGGTCTGGGACGACCTGTTCGCGACTGATGAT
>NZ_JAIEPN010000115.1 GCF_019748365.1 Novosphingobium sp. | reverse complement strand
CTTGAGCAGGATCATCACCCAGGACGGATTTGGTAGAAAATGACTGAGAACGACACGCGCCCGCAGGATGCCGAAGTTGCGGCTGAACTCGAAGGTGTGCCGAGCGAACTGACCGAAGGTGGCGATGCGCTGGCCGAGTTGGTCGAAGCGCTGAAGGGCGATCTCGAAGCGGCGAAGCAGGATGTGCTCTACGCCAAGGCCGAGACGCAGAACGTCCGCCGCCGCATGGAAAAGGACATTGCCGACGCGCGCAGCTATGCCGCCACGGCCTTTGCGCGCGATATCCTGTCAGTCGCCGACAACCTTTCGCGCGCGCTCGAATCGATCCCGGCGGAGCTGCGCGCGGACGACAAGATGAAGAACCTTGTCGCAGGGCTGGAAGCGACGGGCCGCGAGATCGAGAAGGTCTTTGCCAGCCACGGCATCAGCCGGATTGCCGCCAAGGGCCTGCCGCTCGACCCGCACCAGCATCAGGCGATGCTGGAAATCCCCTCCAACGATGTGGAGCCGGGCACCGTGCTGCAGGAACTGCAGGCCGGCTACATGATCAAGGACCGTCTGCTGCGCGCGGCGATGGTGGCGGTGGCGAAGAAGCCGGATTGATCAGGCGTCCAGAAGGGCAACCACCTCCTTCGTGTCGTAGAGATCGGCGAACACGAACGCCATGCTGTGCAATGTCGCGGCATGTTCGGTGTCGGTCAGCGCGGCGTTGGCATCGCCTGCGAACAGGACGCGGTAGTTGAACTGCATCGCATCGCGCGCGGTGCTTTCGCAGCAGCAGTTGGTGAGCGTGCCGGTGATCAGCACAGTATCGATGCCGCGCGCCTTGAGCACGGCGTCGAGATCACTGGTGCCGGGGGTGAAGCCGCTGAAACGGTGCTTGTCGACCACAGCATCGCCTGGCTGGACATCGAGCGCCGGCCAGAAATCGTGATAGTGTGCGCCGGGCGTGAAGGCGGCGCGGTGTGCGGCGGCGCCGGTACCGAGGCGGCGGACGAAGACCGACCAGCTCGCCGCATCGGGCGTGGTGAAGCGCAGGAACACGTTGAGGCCGCCCGCGGCACGCACCGCGGCGCTGATCCGGTTGATGTTGCCGACGATCTCGCGCGCCATCGGCACTTCGACCGGCGAGCCTTCCTCCATGAAGCCGTTCTGCATGTCGACGCAGATGTGCGCGAGGCGCTTCGGGTCGATATCGTCGAACACGTTGCGCACGCCCCCGCGTGCGGCGGCGACGGCGTCGAGAATGGCGTGGGTGTCAACGGCGTGGGGCATGGCGGTTCTCTTGCGGCGATGGACCATGCTGCAGTGCGCGGGGCAGAGGGGCCAGCGCGATCATGCGACCATTTCGGCTGGCGCAATCTTCATGCCTGCTGTGTGGCGTCTGGGGCGAAGGGCAGCACGGCCTCCAGCAGGGCAAGCGGCGGCGCGTCCGGATGGGGAGCGCCCTTGCTCGCAAGGAAGGCATGCGCGACAAGTTCGGCCTGCTGCTCGATGCCATAGGCTGTGAAGGGCCGCGCCGGATCGAAGCGATAGTCATAGCGGCAGAAGGGATGGCGCATCAGCGGCAGGTAGAAGCGCCCGCGCTGCCGGGTCTGCCAGACATGCACCAGCTCGTGGATGAAGAGCGCCTGCAGATCGAGCGGCGCCTCGCTGAAATCATCGCGGTAGTGCGGGCTCGCCGGGTGGAAATGGATGTGGCCCATCGGCGCCATCACCGTCCCGCGCGGCTGGAACGGAAAGAAACGGCGGCGGCGAATGCGGACTGGCGCGAGATCGAGGGCGCTGCCGAAAACGCCCTCCGCCAGAGCCCGCTCGCCCGGCGTGAGCGGTCGATCACCACCGGGCGGAACGATCGGCACCGTCACATATGGTCCATCATGCCTTCCATCGCGCCGACTTCCTCGACTTTCGCGAAAGTGCTGACCTTGTCGCCGTTGGCGAGCGTGAAGGTGACCTCGACTTCCTTGCCCGGCTTCACCGTGCTGGCGAGATTGAACAGCATGACATGATAGCCGCCGGCCTTGAACTCGGCGGGCTCGGCTTCGCTGAAGGGCACCGAGGCGACCGGCTCCATCGAGGAGACGCCGTTTTCGGTCTTGGTCTGGTGCATTTCGGCGCGCTGCGCTCCATCCACGTGCACGGCCACCAGCGTGTTGGCCTTGCCCGCCGTTTGCTGGATCGTGAAGTAGAGCACGCCCGGATTGCCGGGAACGGCGGGGAGCTTGATCACCGGTTCGATCACGCTGACGTTCGGCGCATTGTCGGGCGCCAGCGGGTTTGGCGCGGCCGAAGCCGAGGCCGATGCGGCAGCCTCGGGCGCCTTGTCGCCGCAGGCTGCGAGTGCAAGCAGGCTCGCTGCAGCGGTCATGGCAAGTGCGGCGGAACGGATGGGGGGCATCGAAGCTCTCTCCAGTCTTGAAACGAGACGTAATATAGGCGCAGGCGCAGGCCTTGTGCCGGGAAGAAGGCGACCTATATCGCCCACTGACGGAGCTGCATAGACGAAGGCTCGCCCGGTTTCGGGGGGCCGCACCCGCAGCGTCCAAAGGGCAAGGAAACAGGAACACCATGGCTAAAGTTATCGGTATCGACCTCGGCACGACCAACAGCTGCATCGCGGTGATGGACGGCGGCACTTCGAAGGTCATCGAGAATTCGGAAGGCGCTCGCACGACGCCTTCGATCGTCGCTTTTACCAAGGATGGCGAGCGCCTGATCGGGCAGCCGGCCAAGCGTCAGGCCGTGACCAATCCGGACAACACCATCTTCGCGGTGAAGCGCCTGATCGGCCGCCGCTTCGAAGATCCCATGACCCAGAAGGACATGGCGCTGGTTCCCTATGGCATCGTCAAGGGCAAGAACGGCGACGCCTGGGTCAAGGCGGGTGGTGAAGACTACAGCCCCTCGCAGATTTCGGCCTTCATCCTCCAGAAGATGAAGGAAACCGCCGAGAGCTATCTTGGTGAGACCGTGACGCAGGCAGTGATCACCGTGCCGGCCTACTTCAACGACGCGCAGCGCCAGGCGACCAAGGACGCCGGCCAGATCGCGGGCCTTGAAGTGCTGCGCATCATCAACGAGCCGACCGCGGCCGCGCTCGCCTATGGCCTCGACAAGCAGGATGGCAAGACCATCGCGGTCTACGACCTTGGCGGCGGCACGTTCGATATCTCGGTGCTCGAGATCGGCGACGGCGTGTTCGAGGTGAAGTCGACCAACGGCGACACCTTCCTCGGCGGTGAAGACTTCGACAACGTGCTGGTCGAGTACCTCGCGGACAAGTTCAAGTCGAAGGAGAACATGGATCTCCGCACCGACAAGCTTGCGCTGCAGCGCCTGAAGGAAGCTGCAGAAAAGGCCAAGATCGAGCTTTCGAGCGCGCAGACGACCGAGATCAACCTGCCCTTCATCACCGCGCGCATGGAAGGCGGCAGCACCACCCCGCTGCACCTCGTCGAGACGGTGACGCGATCCGACCTTGAAAAGCTTGTCGCCAAGCTGATCGAGCGCACGCTGGAGCCCTGCCGCAAGGCGCTGGCCGACGCGGGCGTGACCGCGAAGGACATCGATGACGTCGTGCTCGTCGGCGGCATGACCCGCATGCCGCGCGTGCGCGAAGTGGTGAAGGAGTTCTTCGGCAAGGACCCGCACACCGGCGTGAACCCGGACGAAGTCGTTGCCATGGGCGCGGCGATCCAGGCCGGCGTGCTGCAGGGCGATGTCAAGGACGTGCTGCTGCTCGACGTTACCCCGCTTTCGCTGGGTATCGAGACGCTGGGCGGCATCATGACCAAGATGATCGACCGCAACACGACGATCCCGACCAAGAAGAGCCAGGTCTACTCGACCGCCGAGGACAACCAGCAGGCGGTGACGATCCGTGTGTTCCAGGGCGAGCGCGAGATGGCGCAGGACAACAAGCTGCTCGGCCAGTTCGATCTCGTCGGCATTCCGCCGGCGCGTCGCGGTGTGCCGCAGATCGAGGTGACCTTCGACATCGACGCCAACGGCATCGTGAACGTCAGCGCCAAGGACAAGGGCACCGGCAAGGAACAGCAGATCCGCATCCAGGCCTCGGGCGGTCTTTCGGACAACGACATCGAGCAGATGGTGCGCGATGCCGAGAAGTTCGCCGAAGAGGACAAGAAGCGCCGCGAGGCGGCCGAGGCGCGCAACAACGCCGACAGCCTTGTCCATGCGACCGAGCGCCAGCTGGAAGAGAACGGCGACAAGATCGACGCCGCGCTGAAGGCCGAGATCGAGGCCGCGATCGCGGACGCCAAGAAGGCGATCGAGGGCGGTGACCCGGCCGACATGAACGCCAAGACCCAGGCGCTCACCGAAAAGGCGATGAAGATGGGCCAGGCGATCTACGAGAAGGA
>NZ_JAIEPN010000129.1 GCF_019748365.1 Novosphingobium sp. | reverse complement strand
GGCGGCTGCGCGCGATGCGGATGCCCTGCTGCGCCAGCGGGCCGAGCGCGGCGTGGCGGCGCTGACCGAGACCGACCGCAGCGGCGCCGAACTGGCCGGGGCGGCGCAGGCGGTTCCCGCGCTGGAAACCGCGCTGGAGGTCGAGCGCAACCGGCTCGATGTGCTGATGGGCCGTGCGCCGGGGCAGGCTGCGGCAGAGCTGGGCGCAGGCGCCATTCCAGCGGTGCGTGCGCCGGCGGTGCCCGATGGTCCGGCCTCGCTGCTGGCGCGGCGGCCCGATGTGGTCGCGGCGGAGCGGCTGGTGGCGGCGAGCGATGCGCGGGTGGCCGAGGCAATCCGGGCGCGCTACCCGCGCTTCACCATCTCGGGATTTGCCGGGCTTCTGGCCAATGGCATGAGCAACCTTTTCACCGGCGGCGCGGTGCAGACCGGCGCCAGCGGCGGGCTGAGCGTGCCGCTGTTCACTGGCGGGCGGCTGCGCGCGCAGCAAGCGGCGGCGCAGGCGCAGCTCAAGGAAGCGGTGGCGACCTGGCAGCAGACCGCGCTGCAGGCAGCGGCCGAGGGCGAAAATGCGCTGCTGGCGCTGACCAAGCGCAGCGAGCAGGCGGATGCGGCGGCGACAGTCGCGGCGCGGCTGACGGACAGCCGCCAGCGGATCGAGACCGCGTTTCAGGCCGGCGCTGTGAGCCGCGTCGAGGCGCTCGGTATCGAGCGGCAGCGGCTCGATGCCGAAGATCAGGCGATTGCCGCGCGGGCCGAGGCGGCACGCGCCGCTGTCACCGCATTCCGGGCACTGGGCGGCGGCTGGCAGGCGGGCGGAGCGAGGCTCGCCGTGTCCCGTTGAGGGACGTTTCGGGTGATGCGCGAGGGACCAAAAAGCAGTGTCGCGTGAGGTAACGATCCGTTAACCATACCTCATGGAGTGGGTTTCGGGACGAATCTCGGTTTTGGCGGGACTGCTGCTGGCGCTGCTGGGATGCGGCGTGCTGGGCCATGCGGCTTTTGCCGAGCGGGTGGCGCCGACCGCCGCGCCGGTGCGCTTCGCTTCGGCGGCGGCGCAGTGCTCGCCCGATCCGGCGCTTGATGGTGAACCGGAAGGACCGCCTCCGCCGACCCCCGTTTCGGCCGCGCGCAAGGGTGTGCTGATCGTGGTGAGCCTTCCCTCGCAGCGGCTCTATGTGTTCAAGGACGGGGCGGAGTGGGGCTCCACCACGGTTTCGACCGGGCGGCGCGGCTACGGCACGCCGGCGGGCACATTCACGATCCTGCAGAAGCACGTGAAGCACCGCTCGCGCACCTATGGCAACGCGCCGATGCCCTATATGCAGCGGCTGACCTGGCGCGGGGTGGCGCTTCATGCCGGGCGGGTGACGGGCGCGCCGGCCTCGCACGGATGCATCCGCCTGCCTTGGGACTTCGCGCGGCAGCTCTATGCGCTGACCAATCCGGCTTCGACTTCGGTGGTGATCCTGCGCCAGCCGCTGGACTATGCCGAGGCGGCGAAGAGCGCGGCGCTGGGACTGCCGCCGCCGCTGCGCGAGGCGCCGGTGCGGCAGGCCTATGCGCCGCTGGTTCCGCCTGCTTTGTCGGTACAGGGGCCGGTGCAGGGGCCGGTGCAGGGGCCGCTCCAGACGATCCAGCTGGCGGCGGCATCCAATATCGCCGGGGCCGATGAGCTGTGGCAGGAGCTTTCGGCTAACGAGCCGGAGTTGCAGGCACTGGAGCCGGTGATCGTCCCGGCGGTGGTGCGGCAGGTGCAGGTCTATCGCTTGCGCGCATCGGGGCGTGATGCCCATGCGATCTGCGGGCGCCTTGCCTCGCGCGGGATCGCCTGCATTCGGGTGTCCGCCTAGGCGAGGCCGCTGCCTGCCGAGAGGTGGGCGGCGAGGTGCGCGATAAAGGCCTCGATCCGTGCGGGTAGCGCCGGGGTGGGGGCGTGGACGGCATAGATGCCGACATCCTGCGAGCCCTGATACTGCACAAGGACGCGGGTGAGCGCGCCTGACGCCAGAGCTTCGTGGACATCCCACAAGGAGCGCAGCGCGATGCCGCAGGCGCCGAGCGCGAGTTCGCGGACGACTTCGCTGGAATTGGTGCGGACGTGGCTCTGGCCGGAGTGGGTGACGGTGCCCTCGGGGCCATCGAGTTGCCAGGGGAGTTGGCTGGTGGTGGCGAGGACGCGGTGGTGCTTGAGGTCTGCCAGTGTTTCGGGCGTGCCGAACGCGGCGAGATAGGCGGGGGCGGCGCAGAGCACGCGGTGGCTGGTGCCGAGGCGGTGGCCGGTGAGACCGTTCCCGATCTTCGCGCCGATGCGGATGGCAAGGTCGCAGCTGCCATCGAGCAGATCGGCGAATTCATCCGAGAGATCGAGTTGCAGCCGCACGTCCGGATGGGCGGCGAGGAAGGTAGGCACGTGGGGCACCACATGCATGCGGCCGAACGAGGTGGGCGCGGTGAGGCGCAAGGGCCCGCGCACATGGGCGTGGCGGCCGCTGACGCGCTCTTCCGCCGCCTTGAGCGTGGAGCGCAAGGGGAGCAGCGCGTCATGGAGATCCTGCCCCGCCGGGGTGAGCGCGAGGCGGCGCGTGGTGCGGTGGACGAGGCGGGCGGAGAGGCGCTCCTCCAGCCGGGCGAGGCGCTTGGAAAGGGCAGCGGTGGAAGCGCCCTGTGCGCGGGCGGCGGCGGAGATCGATCCGGCTTCGACGATGGCGAGGAAGAGATCGTAATCGGGATCGAACATTGTTTCCCCACAGGAGAAGCTGCGTTGAATTATTTACTTCTACCGCAAAGCGGCCATGCGGCCTAGGGGAGGGCATCGGATTATGGGAGTGGTTGCGATGAGCGGATATTTCGAGCGTTCGGGGCTGCAGGTGGCGGGAGTCCTCGCGGACTTCATCGAGACGCGCGCTCTGCCAGGGACGGGGCTGACGGCGGATGCGTTCTGGGCAGGCGCGGCGGACATTTTCGCCCGGTTCGCGCCGCGCAATGCTGCGTTGCTTGCGAAGCGCGAGGACCTGCAGGCGAAGATCGATGCCTGGCACAAGGACCGCGCCGGGCAGCCGCAGGATATGGCGGACTACAAGGCGTTTCTGACCGAGATCGGCTATCTGGTGCCGGAGCCCGCGCCGTTTTCGGTCTCCCCGCAGAATGTGGATGCCGAGCTGGCGGTGACGGCGGGGCCGCAGCTGGTGGTGCCGATCCTCAATGCGCGGTTCCTGCTCAATGCCGCGAATGCGCGCTGGGGCAGCCTTTATGATGCGCTTTATGGCACCGATGCCATTCCCGGCGCGGCGTCGGGGAAGGGCTATGATCCGGTGCGCGGCGGGCAGGTGATCGCCTGGGCCAAGACGTTTCTGGATGAGGCGGTGCCGCTGGCTTCGGGTTCGTGGGCGGAGTGGACGGGCGGTGAGCCGAGCCTCAAGGATCCTTCGCAACTGGTCGGCCGGGCGGGTGCGAACCTGCTGTTCAGGCACAATGGCCTGCATATCGAAGTGGTGATCGATCCGGCGCACCCCATCGGCAAGGACGATCCGGCCGGGATCGCCGATGTCGTGCTGGAAGCGGCGATTTCGACGATCTGCGACTGCGAGGATTCGGTCGCGGCGGTGGATGCCGAGGACAAGGTCGCGGCCTATGCCAACTGGCTCGGGCTGATGCAGGGCGATCTTGAAGACACCTTCGAGAAGGGTGGACGGATGATGACGCGGCGGCTCAATCCGGACCGGGTTTACACCGCGCCCGATGGCTCCGCGCTGACGCTGCATGGCCGTTCGCTGCTGCTGGTGCGTAATGTGGGGCATCTGATGACCAACCCGGCGGTGCTGCTGCCGGGCGGGGCCGAGGCGCCGGAAGGCATTCTGGATGGCATCGTCACCAGCCTGATCGCCATGCACGACATCAATGGCGCGCGCCGCAACAGCCGGACGGGTTCGGTCTATATCGTGAAGCCGAAGATGCACGGGCCGGAAGAAGCCGCCTTCGCCAACGATCTGTTCGATGCGGTGGAGGATGTGCTGGGCCTTGCCCGCCACACGTTGAAGATCGGCGTGATGGACGAGGAGCGCCGCACGAGCGCGAACCTTGCCGCCTGCATCCATGCGGTGAAGGACCGTATCATGTTCATCAACACCGGCTTCCTTGATCGCACCGGCGACGAGATGCACACCTCGATGCAGGCCGGGGCGATGCTGCGCAAGGGCGACATGAAAACGACGCCCTGGATCACCTCCTACGAGGATCGCAACGTGCAGATCGGCCTCGCCTGCGGGCTTTCGGGCAAGGCGCAGATCGGCAAGGGCATGTGGGCGATGCCCGACCGCATGGCCGACATGCTGGTGCAGAA
>NZ_JAIEPN010000038.1 GCF_019748365.1 Novosphingobium sp. | reverse complement strand
TAATATCAACCCCAGGACGAGGCCCGCACTCCGCTAATTTACGCCGCGAGTTGTGCCAAATGTTCTGACGACGGACAGGACAGGGCGTTCCTCATGAAGTGGACGCGGCAACGCTGCCAGGTGGCGCCCATGACGCGAGTGATCGCACCCTTGAGGCCCTCGTGGGCATCGGAGATGACCAGCTTCACGCCGGTCAGGCCGCGCCGGACGAGGTCTTTCAGGAAGTCGGACCAGAAGACCTCGGCCTCGGAGGGGCCGATATGCAGGCCGACGATCTCACGGCGGCCCTCGGTGTTAACGGCCATAGCGATTATGGCCGCAACGCTGATGATCCGCCCGCCTTCGCGCACCTTGAGATAGGTGGCATCGAGCCAGAGGTAGGGCCACTCGCCGGTGAGCGGGCGCTTCAGGAAGGCATGGACGCGCTCGTCGATGTCCTTGCACAGCTTGGAGACCGTGGACTTGGAGATGCCGGTCATGCCCATGGCCTGCACCAGTTAGTCGACCCGCCGCGTGCTGACCCCGCCGATCCAAGCTTCCTGGATCACCGCCACCAGCGCCTTCTCCACCATTTTGCGTGGCTCCAGGAAGCCGGGGAAGTAGGAGCCGGTTCGCAGCTTGGGGATCTTGAGGTTGAGAGTGCCGACCCGAGTGTCCAGCGAGCGGTCGCGATAGCCGTTGCGCCAGGTGGCGCGCTCCCCGCTGCGCTCGTGCCAGCCCGCGCCGATCAGCCCGTCAACATCGGCCTCCATGATCAGTTGCAGCACGCTCTTGGCGATGGTGCGTAAAAAATCCGGTTGGCCGCCCTTCGCAGCCAGCTCTTCGATCAGTAATCTGTCCTCGGTCATCGGGAACTCCTCTTCGTCACGGTTGAAGTGTGCAAACTCCACCATAACGATGAGCCCGGTGGCCAACAGCGACGCCGTATTCCGGGGTGGGGCATGCCCCACCCCGGAATACACCATCACCTACACCGGAAATTACACCACGAGCGCGGACGCTAACGCGGAAAGCCAGCCAAAATCGCCAGCACCGCCGTTATGCGAAAGCTTGTCGTCACCGCAAACGCTCTCCTCAAGGCAGACCGCTGCTGGCAGAAATCTAACGCTTGATCATCACGGATACTCTAGCTTGCAGCGAGGGTGAGCTGGTGAGCATGGCCACAATAGTAAGAGATGTGCCCGGCTCGAACATGCCCAGCACATGGGTTCAGCCATCACTGCAAAGGGCAAGCCTGATGCGGCGCTTATCGGTGTCAACCTGCAGCACGACGACGGCGACTTCCTGGAAATTCGAAACGATCTCACTGAGATCGGCGAAGTGTTTGCTCCAGTTCATATCAGCAACATGCGCGAGCCCTTCAATGCCGGATTCAAGCTCGACGAAAGCACCGTATTTGGTCACGCCTGTTACTACGCCGCGAACCTTGCCGCCAATTGGGTACCTGCTGCTTGCACGCTCCCATGGATCGCATTCCAGTTGCTTCATACCGAGCCAGAGGCGGTGAAACTCATTGTCAATTTGAAGAATCTGGACGCGGACCACGTCGCCGACTTTGACAGCCTCGCCGGGATGCTTGAGCCTCTTGTAGCTCATATTGGTGATATGTAGCAGGCCATCGAGGCCGCCAAGATCGATGAATGCGCCGTATCGCTTGATGCGTTTCACTACGCCATCGACAATCTGACCTTCGCGCAGGTCATTGATCATATTCGATGGTTGCTTATCGCTCACTGGGTCAAGACCGACGTGCCGGCAAGCCGCCCATCACGATTTGGCTGTCTGATGCAGGAACCGGGAAAAATCAGGTTGACGCGCCAGGACATCGGCTAGCGTATAGCCATTGAGAACCTCGAGAAAGGCAGCTAGCGCCTCGTCCAGCATGCTGGTCAAACCGCAGGCTGAAGCGATGAGGCATGACGAGCACTCCACCAGCTCGAAGTCCTGCTCTGTGTGGCGGATCAAGGCCCCGACATTGATCTGTCCTGGTGGCCTGGCCAGTCGGATACCCCCATGGCGTCCCCGGACACTATCCAGGTACCCTGCACTCACCAGATCGCTGACCACCTTCATGAGATGGTTCTGGGAGATGACGTAGGCGCCAGAGATCTCGGCGATTGAGCACAGATTTTCCGGTTGCCGTCCCAGATAGAGAAGAACCCTCATGGCGTAGTCCGTGTAGCGCGTCAGGTGCATCTGGTTACCTTAATGATGTATCTATATTGCATGATTTCTACAGGCCGTATAGATGCATCGTTAGAGCATGTTTTGGAGTCGCCTCGATGGAACGACTGGATCTGTCCGAAAACGGGTTGGCTACCCTCGTTGAAGCCTTCTACGCGAGGGTCCGGGCTGATGCCGAGCTGGGCCCGATTTTTGACGATGCCATCGATGATTGGCCCGAACATCTCGAAAAATTGGCCGCGTTTTGGTCGTCAATCATGCTGACAAGCGGGCGCTACAAAGGGCAGCCCGTGCCTGCCCATATGAAGCATCGCGACCGGATTACCACGGCACTGTTCAGCCGTTGGCTAAACCTCTGGAAAAGCACCACCGATGATCTGATGTTCCCCGATGCAGCCAAGGCTCTTCAGGCGAAGGCTGAGCGGATTGCTGAAAGCCTGCAACTTGCCATGTTCTTTCGGCTCGGCAGGGCGCAAGATACCGTCCAGCCAAAGCCCAAGGCAGCCTGATCATGGCAGAGATCAAGCCTTATCGCTCGACCCCGATCTTCGATCAGGACACCCTCCCTGCGGCGCTTCGACGTCGCCACGACACGAAGGAAGGCGTGTGGGGAGTGATCCGGGTGCTTGAGGGCGAACTCAGGCTCATCATTCTCGACCCACCTTCGGAAGGCATTCTGACACCGGACAAGCCGGGATTGGTGCTGCCAAAGCAGCCTCATTTCGTCACCGCGACAGGGACCATGAAAATGCAGGTCGATTTCTATGACCAGCCGCCCTTCTGACCTGTTTTCCCACCTCACAGATCAACCAACCGGAGTTTATGTATGACCCAGCCGCTCAGTGAGCAGACGATCGCTCTAGTCAAGGCGACCGTTCCGGCGCTCGAAGCCCACGGCCTCGACATCGTTCATGAAATGTATTCGCGGATGTTCAAGAACCCGGACATCCGGGATCTGTTCAACCAGTCGCATCATGGCGTTTCAGATGCACAGCCGCGCGCGCTGACCGGCGCAATAATGGCCTATGCCAGCAATATCGAGAACCTGTCCGCCCTCGCTCCTGCCGTGGAGCGAATTGCCCAGAAGCATGTCGGTCTGCAAATCCTGCCAGAGCATTACCCCCATGTTGGCGAAGCGCTTCTGGGAGCGATCAAAGCCGTTCTGGGCGATGCGGCAACAGACGAAATCCTCGAAGCCTGGGGCAAAGCCTACTGGTTCCTTGCCAACATCCTGATTGCACGCGAAGATCGCATCTATACCGAACAGCGGGACAGTGGCGGTGGCTGGAATGGCTGGCGGGATTTCCGGATCGAGGAAATCATCGAGGAGAGCAGCGTCATCAAGTCCTTCATCCTGCGTCCTGCTGATGGCAGTCCGGTCATGGAGCACAAGCCCGGGCAGTATCTGACCTTCTGGTTCGAAATCGACGGCCATCCGCCGGTGAAGCGCAACTATTCGATCTCGTCCGCCCCGAATGGGGCAACGTATCGCATATCTGTCAAGCGTGAGCCGATGGGGCTGGCGTCGGGCTGGTTGCATGAAAAGGCCGGCACGGGCGCTGTTCTCAAGGTTGCCGCGCCCGCTGGCGAGTTCTTCCTTGCAGATAATGTGGAGCGGCCCATCGTGCTGCTGTCGGGCGGTGTTGGTCTGACGCCAATGGTTGCCATGCTGGAAGCTCTGGTCGCCCGCGACGTCGATGTCCCGGTGCATTATCTGCACGGCACGCATGACCGGGCCACCCATGCCATGCGCGATCATGTACGCCAACTGGCGAGCAAATCCTCGCTGATCCGGGTCGCGGATTTCCACCAGACGCCGCAGGCAGATGAAGTGGCTGGACGCGATTACGATCATGCCGGGATCATTACCGACGAGTGGCTGATCGC
>NZ_JAIEPN010000181.1 GCF_019748365.1 Novosphingobium sp. | reverse complement strand
GACGCCATGGGCTATCAGCCCTGGCCGAAGGACCTTGTCCAGGACGTCTACTTCACCGAAGACAAGACCGACATGTCGAAGCTCCTCGGCACCGTCGTGCGCCATCCGATCACGGCGGGCGAACCGGTGACGCAGGGCAGCCTCGTCTCCCCCGGCGACCGCGGCTTCCTTGCCGCCGCGCTCGGGCCCGGCATGCGCGCAGTCACCATTCCGGTGAGCGCGCGCACCGCCGTTGCGGGCTTTGTCTTCCCCGGTGACCACATCGACCTCGTTCTCACCCAGTCGGTGAAGAGCGTCGGCCAGCCGCTCAAGACCGCCGAGACGATCCTCAAGAACCTGCGCGTGCTCGCGACCGACCAGTCGACCGAGCAGGAGCAGATCGAGGGCAAGACCCGCGTGCGCACGTTCAGCACCGTGACCGTGGAAGCCACACCCAAGATCGCCGAGAAGATCGCGGTGGCCCAGACCATCGGCACGATCTCGCTCTCGCTGCGCTCGCTGGCCGACAACACGAGCGAACTCGAACAGGCGCTCGCCAGCGGCCAGATCAAGATCCCCGCCGGCGCCAGCAAGGCCGACGAGGAGCGCATCCTCAAGCAGGCCATGACCAAGCCCATCGAGGCGGACGGCAACAGCTACGTCTCCGGTGGTGATGTCTCGCGCTTCCAGCCGAAGAAGGTGACCGATCCGCTCGCCGCCGTCCAGGCGATGGCCCGCGCGGCCACCATGATGCCCCGGTCGATGCCGGCGGCAGGCGGTTCGATGACCGATGCGGCCCGCGCCATGTTCTACCCCGGTCCGGTGGTCCGCGTGACCCGCGGCCGCGACACCACCGAAGTCAAAGTGGGAGCCAAGTGAGATGATCATCAGAGCTCCCATCAAGGCCCAAACTGCGCCCGCGAAAGGCAAGACCATGAAGGCCCGTATCGCATCCACGCTGCTCCCGCTCGCTGCTCTCGCGGTTCCGCTGGCATTCGCCGCGGCCCCCGCGCCGGCTGCAGCCCAGACGGTGACCAGCCCGGCCCGCAGCATCGCGATCTCGATCGGTCGCGGCCAGCTGGTCACGCTGCCCGGCAAGATGACCGACGTGTTCGTCGCCAATGACACCGTTGCGGATGTCCAGGTGAAGTCCGCCAACCAGCTCTATGTGTTCGGCAAGGCTGGTGGCGAAACCACCGTCTACGCCAGCAACGCGAACGGCGATGTGGTATGGTCGGCCAATGTCCGCGTCGGCACCAACATCGACAGCGTCGACCAGATGCTCAAGCTCGCGATGCCCGAGGCGCACATCGTCACCTCGACGATGAACAACACCGTGCTGCTGACCGGCACGATCGCCGCGCCCGAGGACGCCGCCGAGGCCGAGCGCCTGGTCAAGGCTTTCGTCGATCCCAAGATCAACGTGATCAGCCGCCTGAAGATGGCGACGCCGCTGCAGGTCAACCTGCACGTGAAGTTCGCCGAGGTGAACCGCTCGCTGGTGCGCCAGATCGGCTCGAACATCACCACCATCGACGGCAGCGGCAAGGTCACCAAGTGGGGCGTCAACACCGGCCGCTCGCCTGCTTCGACGTTCACCACCGATCCCAATTTGCCGCTCGGCATCGGCTCGAGCGTGTCCGGTCAGACATTCGACCAGACTGCGGTCTCGGCGACGAACCCGCTGGGTGTCGTGACACGGCCCGGCACCAACGTCACGCCGCTGCAGGGCCAGTCCACGCTGGCGCTGATGGGCAAGATGTTCGGCCTCAACGTGCTGACCGCGCTCGATCTTGGCGAGACCATCGGCCTTGTCACCAGTCTCGCCGAACCGAACCTGACCGCACTTTCGGGTGAGACGGCCAACTTCCTCGCGGGCGGTGAATACCCGATCCCGGTCTCCACCGGCCTCGGCAACACCGCGATCGAATTCAAGCGGTACGGCATCAGCCTCGCCTACACCCCCACCGTTCTCGCAAACGGGCGCATTTCGCTGCGGGTGCGGCCAGAAGTGTCGGAACTCTCGTCCGACGGCGCAATCATCAGCAACAGCTTCAGCGTCTCCGCGCTCACGGTGCGCAGCGCCGAAACGACCATCGAACTCGGCTCGGGCCAGAGCTTCATGATCGCCGGCCTGCTGCGCAACGGTTCTCAGGACACGATCACCAAGATGCCCGGTGCCGGCGACATCCCGATCCTCGGTTCGCTGTTCCGCTCCACTTCCTACCGCAAGGGCGAGACCGAACTGGTCATCATCGTGACGCCCTATCTCGTGAACCCGGTCGATGCGAGCGAGATCAAGCTGCCGACAGACGGCTTCCGTTCGGCCACTGCGCTCCAGCAGGTTCTTGGACATATCGAGTCCGATGGCGTGACCGGCGGCGATCGGCCCAAGCCGACCGAAGCGCCGGGGACGGTCCAGTCGAGCGGCCCGAAGGTCGGTGCGCTCGATGCGCCGCTGCCCGGCACCGATACCGCGCCCGCTGCTGCGCCGAAGAAGACGCCGCGTCCCGCCCGCAATCGTCAGGCCAGCGCCGATGCCGCGCCCGGCTTCAGCATCCAGTGAGAAAGGGCTACCCCATGTCCATTCATCTGCCCCGTATCGCTCGGCCCACCAAGGGGGCCTTCCGCGTTGTTCTCCTCGCCGGTGTGCTGAGCCTGCCGCTGGCCGCGTGCAACGCGCCCTCGGCTGACATGAACCGCAGCCTTGAAAGCGTGCACCAGCCGGTCGTTCAGCGCACCAGCTATGTGTTCGACGTCTCGACATTGCCGGGTGGCGGCTTGCCCGTTTCCGAGCAGCGCCGCCTTGCCGGCTGGCTCGATGCCCTGGGCCTCGGCTACGGCGACCGCGTTTCGCTCGATGATCCGGTCGATTCCGACCAGACGCGCAACTCGGTAGAGCAGGTGGCCGGCCGCTTTGGCATTCTTCTCGCCGATGTAGCCCCGGTCACCGAAGGCACGATCGCGCCCGGTACCGCCCGCATTGTCGTATCGCGCTCCGAGGCGAGCGTGCCCGGCTGCCCGGACTGGGCCAGCAAGATCGACAACCGCACCAACAACGCGACATCGTCCAACTACGGCTGCGCGGTGAACAGCAACATGGCAGCGATGGTCGCCAACAAGGATGACCTTGTGCGCGGCGCCAAGGGCCAGAGCACCACGCTGGTGCAGAGCAACACCAAGGCCATTCAGTCCTATCGCGAGCAACCGCCAACGGGTGCGCAGGGTCTGAGGGCTGTTTCCAGCAAGTCCGGGGGTAACTGATCCATGAGCGCGACCTGGAAAAACACCAACCGCGACATGTTCGCGGCCTTCATGTGCGACGACGCGGCGCTCGATGTGCTGCGTCCGGTCACGGTCGACATGGGCTGGCTGCCGGAAAAGTGCAACAAGGGCGGCCTGCGCAACGCAATCCAGTCCCTCTCGATTGCCGCCTCGCCGGCCATCCTGATGGTCGACCTGTCGGAAAGCGGGGACCCGCTGAGCGACATCAACGCGCTGGCTGAAGTCTGCGAGCCCGGCACCGTGGTGATCGCGGTCGGTCAGGTCAACGACGTGCGCCTTTACCGCGACCTCCTCGCCTCGGGCATTCAGGACTATCTCCTGAAGCCGCTGACGCCGGGCCAGGTGCGCGATGCGCTGGTGCAGGCGCAGGCGATCTTCGCCGCGCCCAAGTCGGCTGATGGCAGCACGGCCAAGAGCCACGTCTCGACCGCAGTGGTCGGCACGCGCGGCGGTGTCGGCGCCTCGACGGTCGCAACCTCGCTCGCATGGCTGTTCAGCAGCGACCACCGCTTGCCGACCGCGCTGCTCGACCTCGACGTGCATTTCGGCACCGGCGCGCTCACGCTCGATCTCGAGCCGGGCCGCGGCCTGACTGATGCCATCGACAACCCGAGCCGCATCGACGGCCTGTTCATCGAACGCGCGATGATCCGCGCCAACGACAATCTGGCGATCCTTTCTGCCGAAGCGCCGATCAGCTCGCCGCTGATGACCGATGGCAGCGCCTTCGTTCAGCTGGAGGAGGAATTCCGCCACGCGTTCGAAATGACGATGATCGATCTGCCGCGCAACAT
>NZ_JAIEPN010000178.1 GCF_019748365.1 Novosphingobium sp. | reverse complement strand
CGATGCAAGTATGGTGCGGACATAGCTGCGCGTTTCAGCAAAGGGCGGAACTCCGCCATGCTTGTCGACGTTGCCCGGACCGGCATTGTACGCAGCCAAAGCAAGATGCCATGAGCCATAGCGATCGAGCTGCTCACGCAGGTAACGCGCTCCCCCGCGGAGGTTTTCGACAGGGTCCCAAGGATCTGAAACGCCAAGATAGCTTGCGGTCCCCGGCATCAGCTGTGCCATGCCCATCGCCCCGGCAGGACTGCGCGCAAAGGGCTGGTAGCGGCTTTCATGAGCAACGAGCGCGTCGAACAGCCGCACAGGGACGCCGGCTTCGCAGGCGGCGGCAGCGACGTGGCGGAAATAGAGACGGCGTCGCGATTGTGCCATCTCGGACAGGTCATAGCGCGGGAAGTACCCTCCAGAGAGACAATCGGGACCTGGCGCGAGGCTCGATGCATTCACCGGCACGGGAATGACGGTGGAGCTTCCGCGTCTCATCCAGGACGGGATATAGAACAACGGGGGCGCGGGGCTGACAGGGGTGATCTCCTGCTCCTCCGCAAACGCTGTCGCTTCAGTCTCGGGAACGGGCTGCTTGGCTTGCAGCTGCGCGTTGGGACTTTTGACAACCACTCCGGGCACCAAGAGCGCGAATTCAGAGGGCGTGCTGCTCGAGAAGTCCTCAAGCTTGACCTCTTGGGCGACGGCTTGAGAATTTAGCGCGACAAGCGCTGCGCTGAGGTAGATTTTCATAACCACACCTTTCGGCATGGCTTAGGAACCGCCAACTAAGGTTATCGAGATGGCTCCGCTGGCGCAAGCGTCGTATGGATTTGGAGAGGTAAGCACCGCAACAGCATCTGCCGCCCAAGACCCGGTCGTTCCTCGCCACACATCAAAGTGACCGTTTTTGTCGAAATCTGCCACTCAGCTTGATCGAGCGGACCGAAGCTGCGACCACATCGCGTATCATGGTCGAACGAACGTGGACCGAAAATGTGATCGGCCGTTGGAACTGCATCGGCACCGGAGTTCATCACTGCAATAGACGCAGCGGAGTGGTGCTGTAGGGTGCGCTTACTTGCAGGATGCAGTCAGTTATCTGGCTTCGGCCAGCACAGAGATTAACGAGAGTAGCTGAATTTGCTGGGTTGGTGCCATTGGCGTCCACAGCCCCTAACTTCAGCTTTGTGCCCAAATTTTGCTCATCTAGTTTGTAGGTGAATGATCGAGGAAGCTGTCGATCGCTCAGGCGTCAACCTAACATCCTTGGCTAGCCTGGGGGGCCGTAAATCCACATCACTGAAGCCCTCTGATTTTTTGCATTTCGGGGTGCTAGTCTGAGACTTGCGGGGCTCACAAAAGGCGAGAAGCCTTCTGATATCGCTAAGAAGCTTGCGTTGCTCGAAGCTGCGTTAAGCTTTGCGCGAGGCTGTGTAACTATGTCTTTGATCACGTCGAACACAGTGGTATGGACCAAACGGTGACACAGCGCCTCTTTCTCTATCTCGCGGCATTTCTTGCCGCGCTGCTACCCATAGAGGCGACCTATGCAGCGAACGGTTGCGCGCCGATGGCAGAGATGAACGCGGACGCAGGCGACTGCAGCGAATGCATGGATGATGAGCGCGGGCAGTGTCAGAGCTATTGCTTGGCCTTGTGCCAGACGCTTCCGGCAGCGCGCGTTTCGTCGCTAGAGCCGCGCGATCTTTCGTCACTCAATTTTCTAGCGCTTCTCGAAAAGTTTCCGCCCCTGCCTAACGGGGGGCCGGAACCGCCGCCTCCCCGAATGCTCCGCTGATCGACGGAATTCAATTTCAACGGAGATAAACATCATGAAGAAGTACATCATCACGGCAGCAGTGCTGCTCGGTTCCAGCTCAGCTGCTTTTGCCGCCGCGCCGGAGCAGGTCGCATCGCTCGCAATGTCCTGCTGCGACCTCGTGCTCGCATGCTGCGAGGCTGCAATGGACTGCTGCCCGTAAGGGACTAGCCAAGGCATAAGGGCGGGCGTCCGGTCACCAACTGGGCGCCCGCTTTCTTTTGGACCGCTCTTGCGCGAATGCCTAACAGTCGAGCAAGCCTCGTAAAAGCTATTCATTATAGCCTTTAACTTATTGGCATTCGGGATGTTCACGAAATGCTTTTCGAGTGACCATCCCAATTGCAGCCATCAGGCTGATCGTCCCGGACCCACCAGAATCAATCCTGCTCCGACGAGACAAATCGCCGCGCCAATGACATCCCAGCGGTCGGGTCGTGCGCCTTCGACACTCCAAAGCCAAATCAGTGACGCTGCGATGTAGACGCCGCCATAGGCTGCGAATGCGCGGCCCGCAGCGGATGTATCGACCAGCGTGAGGAGCCAGGCAAAAATCGCGAGCGACACCATGCCCGGCGCAACCCACCAGGCAGATTTGTCGAGCCGCAACCATGCCCAGAACGAGAAGCAACCGGCGATCTCCGCCAGCGCGGCGAGCGCATAGATGAGTCCGGTTTGCAGGGTTGGCATGGTTAGTGCTCGATCCGTGGCGATAGTGGGGCTGGGCAGACCATTGCCGGGTGTCGCAGCATCGTCAACGCGGTCTGGTGGATCCATGCACGCGAGGCCGAAGCGTTGGCGCCAAAGCAGCGATCTTCGATCACGTTGCGGTCAGCGTGCGCGGGGCGAGGGTCTCGATGATCTTGCAGTCGGCCACGGTCCCGTGACGGCAGGATCCGATGACCCGGTCCAGTTCGCCGCGCAGTGCGCTCAGATCGGCGATCTTGCGGTCGATTTCGGTGAGGTGGACGCGCGCGATTCCGTCAACGGCATCGCAGGATTGGGCCTTGTCATCCGACAGCGTGAGCAGTTCGCGCACGGCTTCGAGCGTGAAACCGAGATCGCGGGCGCGGCGGATGAACGACAGGCGCGCCAGATGATCATTGCCATAGGCACGGTAATTGGCACTTGTCCGGGCGGGTGGCGGCAACAGCCCGATCTTTTCATAATAGCGCACCGTCTCGACTTTCGTCGCCGCGGCGCTCGCGAGTTCGCCAATTTTCACTGCCACTCCTTCGGGCTTGACCCTGTAGTTGCTACAGGGTGTACATAGAATGCCGACTCGCAGATTGTCGAGAAGGCAAAAAGATGGCTGATGATTGCTGCAAGGCCGCGTGCGGAACGACGGCAACTCTGAACGACCCGCGCTGGCGCAGGGCTTTGTGGATCGCGCTCGGCGTGAACGCCGGCATGTTCGCGGTGGAAATGGCGGCAGGGGCCGCTGCGGACAGCCGCGCGTTGCAGGCGGACGCACTCGATTTTCTGGGCGATGCCGCCAATTATGCGATCAGCCTGCTGGTTGCCGGGATGGCGCTGGCATGGCGCGCGCGGGCGGCGCTGGCCAAGGGGCTCGCCCTCATCGGTCTGGGTGGTTGGGTCGTGATCACAGCCGTTCTGGCGGCGCTCGGCGGAGCTGCACCCGAGCCTGAACTGATGGGAATCATCGGCGCGCTCGCGCTGGCGGCCAACACCGGTGTCGCCATCATGCTCTACCGTTTTCGCACTGGAGACGCGAACATGCGCTCGGTCTGGATATGCTCGCGCAATGACGCGATCGGCAATATCGCCGTTATGGCGGCCGCACTTGGCGTGTTCGGCATCGGAACAGCCTGGCCCGACCTTATTGTTGCAGCGATTTTGGCACTGCTCGGGATCAGCGGCGGCATTCAGATTGTCCAGCAGGCACGGCGTGAATTGCGGAGCGTTGCGGCATGAAGGTTTCCCGTTCGACACATATCGCGCTCAAGCCGGAAACAGTCTGGGCCGAGGTGCAGACGGCGCGCCTGCTGCAGCATATCGCCTGGCCGCTGGTGCGCTTCATCCCGGTCGATGACGCGGCGTTCGACAGGTTTCGGCCTGGCGAGCGCTATGAGGTCAAGCTCCGCCTCCTTGGCATTATTCCGTTCGGGACACAGTGGATCGTGACGTCCCAGCACGAAGCTGCCGGCACCGAATGGCCGAAGCGTCTGCGCGATGACGGCTATAGTCACCTGATCACAAGGTGGGACCATTGGATT
>NZ_JAIEPN010000082.1 GCF_019748365.1 Novosphingobium sp. | reverse complement strand
CCCGCTCTTAGAATATCACGTAATCGCTGGCTTATGGTCATGCAAAGGGCCTCATGCTGCCAAGAACGAAGGCGAGAGGCGAAATGGCCTGAACTGATCCGGTCCCGGACGATCGTCCCGCTCCCAGCTATAATCGCCGGTGAGGGCGATGTGCTCCCAACCCAGCGGCGCGATATGGCGGGCCACTTCGTCCGGCGTGCCGATGTCGGCCAATGCCTGTTCGAGATAACGTGTGTTCCACAGGATTATCGCGGCGACCAGCAGGTTGAGGCCGGAGGCGCGGTAGGACTGGTTCTCGAACCGGCGGTCGCGCAGTTCGCCAAGCTGGTTGAAGAACAGAGCGCGGGCGAGAGCGTTGCGGGCCTCGCCCTTGTTCAGCCCGGCCTGGGTTCGCCTGCGCAGATCGATGTCCTGCAACCAGTCGAGCATGAAGATCGAGCGTTCGAGCCGCCCGATCTCGCGCAGTGCCAGCGCCAGGCCGTTCTGGCGCGGATAGGCAGAAAGCTTGCGCAGCATCGCCGAGGCCGTGACGGTCCCGGTTCGGATCGAGGTGGCGAGCCGCAGCAGTTCGTCCCAATGGGCTGCTGCATGATCGTGCGCGATCGAATCGCCGACCATGCCGGCAAGCAACGACCCCGCCTCCTGCCCCGGCAACAGATGCAGTCGGCGCTCCTTGATATCACGCAAGCGTGGCGCGAAGCGGTAGCCGAAGAACGGCATCAGCCCGAACACATGGTCTGACGCGCCGCCCGTGTCGGTATAATGCTCTTCGATCAACAGCCCGGTCTGGTGGTACAGTAGACCGTCGAGGACATAGGGGGCCTCGCCCGCGGTAGCGGCGATCACGCGCGAACCGAACGGGTCATACTGGTCCGAGATATGCGTATAGAAGGACACGCCGGGTTCGTTGCCGTTGCGCGCGTTGATGTCGCTGATCGCGGCACCACGCCCACCTGCGTGAAATTGCTGCCCGTCGCTCGACGAGCTGATGCCGCTGCCCCACAGTCCCGCAAGTGGCATCGCACGGTGCGCGTCGATCAGTCGTCCCAGCGCCTCGCCATAGGCGGCTTCGCTGATGTGCCAGTCATGCAGATGGGCAAGCTGGCGCAGGCTCGCGCCCCGGCAACTGTCCGCCATGCGGGTCAGGCCGAGATTGATGCCATCGGCGAGGATCACAGTCAGCAACGCGTTGCGATCGTCGGCAGGACGGCCTGAGCGCCGATGCGTGAAGCAGTCGCCGAAGCCGGTCCACGCATCGACATCGAGCAGAATATCCGTGATCTTCACCCGGGGGAGACGATCATAGGCGGTGCGACGCGCGACCTCTGCCGCAGGCGGCGTGATCGCCTTCAGCGGCGAGATCATCAGACCGTTTTCATCGAGCCGGACCTGGGGCAGTTCGCCCTGGCGGGCCAGTACCGTTACCCGTTTGATCGCGCGATCCAGTCGCTCACGACGACCCTCGATATGGCGGTCGAAGTCGGTTTCGATGGCGAGCGGAAGCGGTCCCTTCTCGCGCAGCGCCGCGAACGTGGCGGGCGGAATGAGATAGCTATCGAAGTCGCGATACTGCCGACTGCCCGCCACCCAGATATCGCCGGCCCGCAACCGATCGCGAAGCTGGGACAGCGCGCAGAGTTCATAGGCCGCGCGATCGACCACACCGATGCGGACCACGAAAGGCCGCCAGCCCGCCGGCACAAAGCGCAGCGGCACTTTGTCGGGAAGGCGCCGTTTCCCGGTGTGGTAGAGATCGGCGATGATGGCGAGCGCATCGAGGATGCCCTGAACCGGGCCGGCCCCGCGAAACGCGAACGCCCGCAGGAACTGTCCGGTGAACAGTCTCACCGTGCGATGCCGCTCGATCAGTTCGGCCGTGCGGTCGATCGTCTCGGGGCGGACGAGAACTTCCGCCTGGGCGACAGCGGAGCCGAACCGCTCCCAATCGAACGGGCCGATACGCGCAAGGGAGTCGACACCCTTGGCGTGCGCATCGATCAGCACGCGGCAGCTATCGGTCAGGGCGCGCAGATGCCCCTGCATTTCGCGCACCGTCCTGATCGCCTTGTCGCGCGTCCGGTTTTCTGCGCGGCGGGTCATGCTGCCGAGTAACTTGTCGAACATCGTCAGCGCGGCGTCGGTCAGGCTTTCCTCAAGACGAATGGCTGCGGCCGCGAGGGTCGCATGGCGGCGCAGCGGGTTAAGTTCGCCGAGATGTTGCGGCGTGATCCGCACCGCCTCATCAGCCAGTCGATCGAATGTCGCCGATGGGATCATGGCGGCGTGCGCTGGGTCAAGGCCGAGCGTCCGAACATGATCGAGCCGTTCGAGCAACCGAAGGATGTTGCGCGCTGTCGGCGACTGCGGCGCGTTGCGCAGCCAGGCCAGCCATGTCGTCCCCTGATCCGATCGCCGACCCAGCAAAGCGTCCAGCTCTGCTAGTTTAATGGCATCAATGTCGTTGGTCAGGATCTCGTGGGTAAGCTGTTCGGCCTGCTGACGCGCGTGTCTGACAATCGCCTCGATGACGGCCGGAGGCGGCAACAGCACCCGTCGTCGTCGCAACTCGTCGATGACGGTGCTGGCGAGCAGGAGAGGCTGGGCGACGGTCTGCGCGACCGGCATCGCAAACGCCACGATTGCGCGAAAGTGATTCCGGTCGAAAGCGGTATGGCCAAACCGCTGCATGATATCGGCGAGTTGCGCGCGGCGGGTTTCATCGCGACGGGCGTAATTGTCGAACGCCTTTGCCGGCACATCAATCTGCTCGGCGACAAAGGCCAAGATAGCGCTCGTTGGTTTTTCGCCGGCCTCCAGCACGCGGCCCGGCCAACGCATGTAGAGCAGCAGTAGCGCGAACCCGAGCCGGCTAGATGCTCCCCGCCGCTCACCGACAAGATCGAGATCCTCGCGGCTGAGGGTGAAGTGACGGGCGATCTCCCGCTCGTCGGTCGGAGGATCGTAGTGCGGCGCGAGCGCCTCGCGTGTCAGCAACCGCCGCCTTGCCATGCGCCACGACCCTTCCTGCCCTGTCCGTCAGACGGTCCTCTGGCGGCCAGCATGAATATGTCCGTCAACTCTGGACCCGCGATGGCGATTCGGACAAGAATGCAAATCGATGGGAAAACGGACAGATCGGGACCGACTGTGGCGCTGATCGGCTATGCGCGGGTATCGACCGGCGACCAGAAGCTGGCGCTCCAGCATGATGCGCTGAACGCGGCCGGATGCGAGCGCACGTTCGACGACCACGCCTCTGGCGCGAAGACCGATCGGCCGGGGCTGGCCGAAGCGCTTGCCTATCTGCGTGCCGGCGACACGCTGGTCGTGTGGAAGCTCGACCGGCTCGGCCGTTCGATGAGCCACCTGATCGAGAAGGTCGGCGAACTGGCCGCGCGCGGTGTCGGTTTCCGATCGCTCACCGAGCAGATCGACACCACCACGTCGGGCGGGATGCTCGTGTTCAACATCTTTGGCTCGCTCGCCCAGTTCGAGCGCGACCTGATCCGTGAGCGCACCAACGCCGGATTGAAGGCTGCGCGGGAACGGGGGAGCCTTGGCGGTCGGCGTCCGGTCATCACGACTGACAAATTGCGTAAGGCGCGCGATCATATCGCGGCAGGGCTGACGGTTCGCGAAGCGGCCACGCGCCTCAAGGTCGGCAAAACCGCGCTCTACAAGGCGCTCGAAGGCACCGCTGCTAAAACCGCAGTCAAAGCATGAGGAAAGAGTGATGCACGAACGCGATCCCAACATCGTCACCTCGAGCCTGTCTGGTTTCGTCACCGAGAAGGGCGTCACCGTGAGAGTGAACATCATCCGGTTGGAAAATGAGCCGGGCTGGTCGCTTGAGGTCGAAAACGAGCATGGAACGTCTACGGTCTGGGACGACCTGTTCGCGACTGATGAT
>NZ_JAIEPN010000097.1 GCF_019748365.1 Novosphingobium sp. | reverse complement strand
GTCATATGCGCGTGACGCGGGGGTCGGGATATCTATGGCTCCGGTGTCAGAGGGTTTAGGTCTGGTGGCGCAAGAGTATGGTTGAGGGTGGCTTGGCTAACCGAAAGCCGACAGTGCCCCGCTGAGGCAGGTTCCGACCCAATTCAAGATATTCAGCGTCGTTGATGCGAGTGGCGGATATCTCTGAAAGCTGCCATTTGGGTCGCGCAGACCACCCGGTCGGCTATGCGCTCCAATCTCGCTTATTCAGTGTCGATCCAAATGATACCAAAAGCGGCTGTGCGTCGGGATGCGGCAGCGACGGTGCTGGGTCTCGTGCGGTCAAAGTGATAACGCGCTTCCCGATCGACGATACCAACTCACCGGCGTATTATCCCCAATCTCCCAACTCGGCAGCAACTCCGACGAAATAGCTTGGAATGTGCGCGAGCACCGCGCGCACGATCTCCTCTTGCTGACAGGCCGCGCGGACGCCGCCCCGGTCGACGACATTTTCCCAGACGAGACCGAGAAGACTGGCGACATGCCGGTCAGCGAATCCAGCCTCGTAAAACGCAATCGCTGCACGTTCGGTCAGTCCATACTTAATCTGCTTTTGCAGCAGGGCAGCTCCTGTGTGCAGTGCGTCGTCCAGCCCCTCGGTTAGATCCGCTATCGATGCTGCGATCATGGCAACATCATAGCCAAAGCCGCTTTCGCACAGCGCGACAGCATCTTCGACGGTAACATGGTCACGCCCGACCCTCACTTTTGCTTCGGCCAAGGTGTCGAAGATCACAGCGTAGGATCTGCCTGCCACCCACTCCTGCAGAGCGCGTGGAACGATATCCTGAACGCTGATCGCTTGGATCGCGCGAGACGTGGCGAAACGGAGCGCCAAAGGAGAAATTTCGGCGAATAGCTGATTTTCCTGCACCGCCACCTTTAGATTTTCGAGGTTTTCGGCGAGCCAAGTCTTGAGTTCAGCGACCGCCGCTGGTGGCAGGGGTGACCGTCGAATGAGCGCGCGTTGGTCGCCATCCGTGTTGGCCGCAATCGATTCCCCGATTGACCGGAACACTTCGACGAGACGAACCCGGGTCTCCTCGTCAGCGAGGTGGTGGGCCAATGTGTTGGCCGCAAGTTCACCGGTTCGCACTGCGGCATCCTCGCCCTCTGCAAAAGTCATGTTGGCGACGAGGAAGGCGGCGATGTTCTGAACAGCGCGGGCCCGACCTTCGATGAACCGGCGGAATTCGCGTTCACTGATGTTGGGCTGCACCGCGAGTGCCGCAGCCACGACCTCATCGATCCGGGCGGCATCTGCAAAGGCTAGGTCAAGCCAATCCGGCGGGATCTCCTGCACGATCGGCGGCTGGCGCTGCTGATATGCATCGAACAACGCTAGGATCGAGCTGCGAGTCGGTTCGGAGTTTCGAGCATCAAGGAGTTCGATGGCGCGGTTCCACGTCCACTGGCCGCGAAATTGCTGCCGCTGGTCATAGATGGACGGAGTCGAGAAGATGACGCTTCCCTCGGTGTGCATCCCCGCACGACCGGCACGCCCCATCAGATTGTGGAAGTCGCGCACTAGAATTTGTTCGCCGCCTTGGCGCGTCGATGTGACGATCAGATATTTGAGCGGAAAGTTTACGCCCTGGGCCAAGGTCGAGGTGCAAATCACGAACTTCGCTAGCCCCTCTTTCATAGCATGTTCGATAGCGAGCCGGATGCCATGTGGCGTGTCGGCATGATGGGCGAATATCCCGAGTGCCGCCGCGCGGGTCGCCGACGAACTGGCACCAAGCTCGAGCTCGCAAAGCGATCGGATCTTCTCCACTTCGGCGGCATCTGAGGTTTCGATGGGCCATTCGAGCGCGACGCCGCGATCGACGATCTCGACGGCACGCGAACAGATTTTTGTCACGCTGTCTTTTCGGCCACAGAAGATGGCGACACTGCCGTTGCGCACGACGTGCAGGCCGAGGAACAGACCGACATCACCGCCGGTCTTCTCGGGGAACCTCCGTTGGGCGGTTTCCCTGCCACGCAACGGCAGAGCGATATCGCCGATGATGCGCGGTACGAAATATTCGCGATCGGCCGGATCCTCCGGCTTCACATATTCGAGCCGCCCGCGCTGATCTTGCCAGCTCGCGAACGCAATGCTCTTGGTCGTCGGCAGCAGGCCCTCGGCGCCGACGACCGCATCGGCATCACCGATCAGCCATGCGGCGACGTCGGGCGCGTTGCCGATCACGGCGGAGATGAGAATAATCTGGGTCTCGATGGGGAGCGACATGCGCAGCGTGGTGAGGAGTAGCTCGTAGGTTGGCCCCCGTGTGATTCCGTCGAATTGATGTCCCTCGTCATAGATTACCAATCCGATCCTCTGGGCGAGGTCGGGAGCCCGGCGCAGCATATAGAGGAGCTTTTCAGGCGTGATGATCAGCACCGAGTCTTCGGCGAACAGCTCATCAAGCGCGAGGTCGAATTGATAGGCGTCCGATGCTTCGTCCAAGCGCACATTCTCGCCAGCAAATGCCGTCACCAAATCGCCCCGGATGTCGTGGCAGAGTGAGCGATAAGGGGCGACTATGACAGCGAGATGCGCTCGACCCGATAGAAAGGCCGATCGAATAATGATTTCGGTGGCGCGGGTTTTGCCGGCGCTCGTCGGCATCTGGATGACCACGGAGCGTCCAGCGAACACGCTGGCATCCGCGATCCGCTGCTGGGCGGGCCAGAGTTCGATCGGAAAATGCGACTTGGCGAGCGCCGGGCGCCACGCCTCCGGCTCCAAACCTGATGCTGCCGGCAGAATCGTCCGGGCAGCATTTCTGAGCTTGAGCGCACACAAGGCACCGACAATGTCGGCGTAGAGCAATTCACGCGGCGAGCCGGATCGGTGGAAATACTCGCGGAGTCTACGGCACACCTCAGCGATGCCATCTGCATCGGCCTCGAAGCTGAAATAGCCGCGCAGCGCCTGCAGAAGCTCGGTCGTCGCCGCTTGATGAGCATGAGGCGTCTCGATCGGAATGAAGCTGTTTTTGAGGATGTTGTAAACGAGATGGCCGAGGCCGCCCGCGAGGCTGAGATCGGGCGCCGCCATATGCCGTATGATTACGGTCGCGCTGCCGACATTCCCCGCGATATAATAAGCGGCGGCGCACAGCAGAGAAAACTCGGAGTTCAGGTCGGCATCGAGCTGTGCGTTCAGATAAGCATCGAAGAAGATAGAGGCGAAGCGCAGCACGTCTTGCGGATCTCCGTCCAACTCGCTCCAGCCGAGCGGCCGAGGAAGCGCCGCGGGTGCGACGGCCGCACCTTCGAGCGTGTCGGCGACCGCGGCCGCAACGTCGCCCAAGATGCTTATCGCCAGCGAGAAGAGCATTGACGGATCGCGCGGCAGTGCATTGAAGTCCGCCGGTGCGACTCGGAATTCGTGCATCTTTGCCCGCGCCCGAGTGGTGGACAGGATGGTCAGCGCAGTTGCCTCAGGCTTCATCGGCGGCCCTCTCGTAAAGCGCGTGCACGAGCTTCATCAGCGTTGGTCCGCGGATCACCAGAAGGTGCAGATTGTCCTGATTGAAATGAGCCGCGCCATTGGTCGCCGCGAGATCGGTTTCGGCGAAGACGGCCTCATCGAGAATGGCAGCCGCGCCGTTGATACGGCGAAAGGGTCGGTCGGCCTGGTTCTGAAAGCGCTCGACCTTGAGTGCATCGCCCATCTCGCCTCGATCAAAGAAGCGCCGTTTAATGGCATTGAGGCTCATGCCTTCGCGAAGCCTGTCCTTGATGCTGTCGTCAATCGCATCCGTTAGCGTCCGCGCTCGTGGTGTAATTTTCGGTGGAGATTTAGGTGCTGCTGGTGGTGGGGCATGCCCCACCACC
>NZ_JAIEPN010000060.1 GCF_019748365.1 Novosphingobium sp. | reverse complement strand
ATGGGGCTTTTTATTCAACCCAACTGGCCCCTTTTTAAACCGGTGCCTGGCCCGTTTTTATCCCGGTGTTGACAGCACGCCCTTCATGGGCTATTCCGGTGCGACGTACCTGATTCAGGAAGTGTGCAACGCGCTGTTCGATGCGCTGTTCCACATCCTGCCGCTTGCCACCCAGCTCGATGCAGTGCCCGCCACGCCGGCGCGGCTGCACCGCGAGCTGCCGTGGAGCGACGAGGCCAAGGCCAGGCTCGACGAACTCGTCGAAGCGCAGCCGGTCCTCATTCGCATCTCCTTTGCCAAGCGCTTGCGCGATGCGGCGGAAGCCGCCGCACGCCGCGAGGGCGAAAGCTTGGTCAGCGCCGACAGGCTGGCCGATGCGCTGCTCGGAGCATCTGCTCCATGAGCCGCGCGAACCCCATCACCCGCTACCCAGCGGGCACCACCATTCCCTCGGCCTCGGCCGTTGGAATATCGCCGGGGGGCGATCGCCGCCTCTCGCTTTGCACGTCAATACTGGAGATGCAGATATGAGCGATGATCGCCTGGGGCTCAGGACCTACCTGACGCCTGAAGAAGCCAAGGAATTCCACAAGCTGTTCATGAGCAGCTTCCTCGGCTTCACCGCCGTGGCCGTGGTTGCCCACGCGCTCGTGTGGTCGTGGCGTCCCTGGATTTCGTAAGAAATCCACCGTCACAACACTCGCGTTTGGCCATAACGGCCACCCGGCCTTTTTTTGGCCGAACCTGAACGACCGCGCCGCATTGGCGCTTTCACAAGGACAGATACCATGTGGAGAGTCTGGCTTATTTTCGATCCGCGCAGGGCCCTCGTGGCACTTGCCGCTTTCCTGTTTGTGCTGGCAATCGTGATTCACTTCATCCTGCTCAGCACGCCTCGCTTCAACTGGCTCGACGGCCCGCACACCGCGGCCCCGGCAGCCGCAGCCGCAGCCGCGGCGACGCCCTGACCACCTGCAAGGCAAGAGGCGGCATCCCACCACACGTGGACATGCCGCCTCCGGCACTGCCGGGGGGAACCGGTTGATTTTCCATGTACTTGTGCCCGCCAGGCTTGGGCGGGGGAGGATAGAGCTATGGCGCTCCTCAGTTTCGAGCGAAAGTATCGCGTGCGCGGAGGCACGTTGATCGGCGGGGACCTTTTCGATTTTTGGGTCGGCCCGTTCTATGTCGGTTTCTTCGGAGTGATCACGGCGATCTTCGCCTCACTCGGAACAGCCCTCATCCTGTACTGCGCGTCGCAAGGCGGCACGTGGAACCCGTGGCTGATCTCGATCGCCCCGCCTGATCTCAAGTACGGCCTCGGCCTTGCGCCCTTGAGCGAGGGCGGCTTCTGGCAGGTCATTACGGTCTGCGCGATCGTATCGTTCACATCGTGGGCGCTGCGCGAGGTCGAAATCTGCCGCAAGCTCGGCATGGGCTATCATGTGCCCATCGCCTTCGGCTTCGCGATCTTCGCCTACGTTTCGCTGGTGGTGATCCGTCCGGTCCTGCTGGGTGCCTGGCACTTCGGCTTCCCCTACGGTATCTTCAGCCACCTCGATTGGGTGTCGAACACCGGCTACCAGTACCTGCACTTCCACTACAACCCGGCGCACATGCTGGCGGTGAGCTTCTTCTTCACCACCTGCCTCGCGCTCGCATTGCACGGCGCGCTGGTGCTGTCCGCGGTCAACCCCAAGGAGGGTGAGACCGTGAAGACCCCGGAATACGAAGACACCTTCTTCCGCGATCTGATCGGTTACTCGATCGGCACCCTGGGCATCCACCGCCTGGGTCTGCTGCTGGCGCTCAACGCCGGCTTCTGGAGCGCGGTCTGCATCATCATCAGCGGCCCGTTGTGGACCAAGGGCTGGCCTGAATGGTGGAACTGGTGGCTCAACCTGCCGATCTGGTCGTGAAGGAGGACTAGCCGTGGCTTACCAGAATATCTTCACCCAGGTTCAGCTCAGCCATGCCCCGGAAATGGGCATCGCCATGAAGCCGGGCAGCGATCCGCGCGGCACCGCCGTCGGGTTCAACCACCTCTTCGGCCGCTTCGGGCAGGCCCAGCTCGGCCCGATCTATCTCGGCTGGACGGGACTCCTTGCTCTCCTGTGCGGGTTCACCGCGTTCGAGATCATCGGTCTCAACATGATGGCCTCGGTCAACTGGGATCCGATCCAGTTCGTCCGCATGCTCCCCTGGCTCAGCCTCGAGCCGCCGGGGCCGGAATACGGCTTCTCGCCCATCGTACCGCTTGAAAAGGGCGGCTGGTGGATCCTCGCCGGCATGTTCCTGACGCTCTCGGTCCTGCTCTGGGCGATCCGGACCTACCGCCGGGCCCGCGCGCTTGGCATGGGCACCCACGTGTTCTGGGCGTTCATGTCGGCAATCTGGCTGTACCTCGTGCTCGGCTTCATCCGGCCCGCCTTCATGGGCAGCTGGTCTGAAGCGGTGCCCTTCGGCATCTTCCCACATCTCGATTGGACCGCCGCGTTCTCGATCCGCTATGGCAACCTGTTCTACAATCCGTTCCACGCCCTCTCGATCGCCTTCCTCTATGGCTCGACCCTGCTCTTCGCGATGCACGGCGCAACCATTCTGGCAGTCGGCCGGTACGGCGGCGAGCGCGAGATCGAACAGATCACCGATCGCGGTACTGCATCGGAGCGTGCGGCCCTGTTCTGGCGCTGGACCATGGGCTTCAACGCCACGATGGAATCGATTCACCGCTGGGCCTGGTGGTTTGCCGTGCTGACCACGCTGACGGGCGGCATCGGTATCCTCCTCACCGGGACGGTTGTCGACAACTGGTACCTGTGGGCCCAGCAGCACCACTATGCGCCGGCCTATCCCGACACCGGGGTCGTTGATCCGGCATTGGGGAGCAAGGTACAATGACAAGAACCATGCTACTGCGCCTCGGCGCGGTCCTCGCCGGCGCGGCACTGCTCGGTGCCTGCCAACTCGAAACCAAGTCCGCCAAGCAGTCCGGCTATCGCGGCACGGGCATGGACCAGATCACGCTCGCCTCGGCGAACAAGAAGCTTGATCCGGTCCACATCGCGCCGCCCCCGCCCTATGATCCGCCCAAGCCGGGTGGCCGTCCCGCCAAGGAAGCCTACCAGAACGTGCAGGTTCTGGGCGACATCTCGGAGGACGAGTTCAGCTACACGATGGCCGCGATCACGCAGTGGATCGCACCGGAACAAGGCTGCAACTATTGCCACAACCCGGCCAACATGGCCTCGGACGAGATCTACACCAAAAAGGTCGCGCGGCGGATGCTGCAGATGACCCGGAAGATCAACACGGGCTGGACCGGCCACGTGAAGCAGACTGGCGTCACCTGCTACACCTGCCACCGCGGCCAGGCGGTTCCGGCGGCAAACTGGGCACTGCCGGCCAAGGGCAATCCGGATACGATCCTCGGCAACAAGCACGGCCAGAACGTGCCGCTGGAAAGCACGGCCTATTCGTCGCTGCCCAACACGGCCTTTGCCAAGTACCTGCTCGATGGCAACTCGTCGCCGATCCGCGTGCAATCGAACTACAGCCATCCCTCGTCCTACAAGGCAACCGCCAACAAGACGACGACGATGGAAACCGAGGGCACCTACAGCCTGATGATGCACACCTCCTCGGCGCTCGGCGTGAACTGCACGTTCTGCCACAACGCCGGCTCGTTCCAGGCCTGGAACATGAGCACGCCCAAGCGCGTCGGCGCCTGGTACGGCTA
>NZ_JAIEPN010000022.1 GCF_019748365.1 Novosphingobium sp. | reverse complement strand
TTGGAGAACGGCCAGGGCGTGTACATCGACCAGTTGGCGAGGTCCGGCTTCCAGTCCATCGCCATGCGGTAGGTCTCTTCCAGCGTCTCCGCCGTCTCGTTCTCCAGCCCCACGATGAACTGCGCCTCGACGAGGATATCCGCCTCGCGCAACAGACGGATCGCCTTCTTGTTCTGCTCGACGGTGGTTTCCTTGTTGAACAGATCGAGCTTCAGCTGCGCCGCCGCCTCGGTCCCCAAGGACACGTGGACCAGCCCCGCCTTGCGGTAGAGCGCAAGGTATTCCTCATCGCGCAGAATATCGGTTACGCGGGTGTTGATGCCCCACTGGATCCTGTCCGGCAGGCCGCGCGCAATCAGTTCCTCGCAGAAGGCGATGAACTTCTTGCGGTTGATCGTCGGCTCCTCGTCGGCAAGGATGAAGAAGCCGACGTCGTAATCGTTCACCAGTGTCTCGATCTCGTCGACCACCGCCTTCGGGTCCCGAATCCGGTAATCGCGCCAGAACTTCCATTGCGAGCAGAACGAGCAGGTGAACGGGCAGCCCCGCGCCATATTGGGAATGGCGACCCGCTTGCCGAGCGGGATGTAGATGTATTTGCCCCACTCCAGAATGCCCCAGTCGGGCTTGATCTTCTCAAGGTCCTTCACCGTCGGCGCAGCCTTGGTGGCGATGATGTCTGCCCCATCGAGGAACGCGAGCCCCTCGATTTCGTGCCGCGCCAATGGCCAGCGCCCGTCATCGATCGCGCGCACGAGTTCGAGCAGGATTTCCTCGCCCTCCCCGCGCACGATCACGTCGATCCACGGCGCTTCGGTCAGCACCTGCTTGAACATGAAAGTCGCATGCACCCCGCCCAGCATCGTGATGATCGCGGGCGAGACTTTCTTGGCGATCTTCAGCGTCTCCTCGGCCTTGTAGATCGAGGGCGTGATCGCGGTGGTGCCGACCACATCGGGCTTCAACTCACGGATGCGCGCTTCGAGCGCCGCGTCATCCACATGGTCGGTCATCGCATCGATGAAATGGACGTCGTCGTAGCCCGCGCCCCTCAGCGCTCCCGCCAGATAGGCCGCCCACGCGGGAGGCCAGTTCCCCGCAATCTCCGCGCCGCCGGAATGGTAATTCGGATGAACGAGAAGAATGCGCATGATCTGTCACTCCCACTGGACAGATCAAGGCTCCATGGTTTTGGACACTGGATCATTGATCCAGCGCAACTCGCGTTTCAGCCGGCAGCGACCATATCGATGCGCTGCAGCACCAGCGGCAACTGGTCGTTGCCGAAGTACATGAAGGCCCCATCGACGAAGATCGTCGGCGAGCCATAAGCCCCGCGCGCAATCGCCTCGTCGGTGTTCGCGCGCAGCCGCGCCTTCACGTCATCGCTGCCCGCAGCCGTCCGCAGCGCAGCACCATCTAGCCCGCAAGCATTGGCGATATCCTCCAGCACCGCAGGATCATCGATATTGCGCGCGTCGCCAAAATAGGCCTCGAACGCGGCCTCGCTGAAGTGCAGCAAATCCTCCGGCCGATCTTCCAGCGCGCAGCAAAAGCGCATCGCATGGACCGACTTAACCGGATGGAACTCGGACGGGAAATTCATCCTCAGCCCCGCCAGCCGCGCCCATTCCTTCAGCCAAACGAAGCTCAGTCGGAACTTAGGATTGTCCGGGTTGGCGCGGCTTTCATAGACGCTCTGGTTCACCGCATTGAACACCCCGCCGACCAGAAACGGCCGCCAGGTGACCGCCACATCGCGCCCGGCAATTGCTGCGCGGAAATTGTGAAACGCCAGCCGCGTCCACGGCGAGGAGAGGTCATAGAAAAACTCGACGCGCACGCTCATGCCTGATCCCCATCCTTTATTCCGAACAGCACCCGCCGCGTCTCGGCATCGTCCTGCGGCCGCTTGTTGATCCGATCCCGCCCCACGGCCATGCCGCGCCGCAAACCCGGCCGCTCCTTGAGCCGGTCATACCAGGCTTTCAGCGCCGCGAATTCCTCCAGCGGAATGCCTTGCGCCTTCCATGTCTGGATCCACGGAAAGCAGGCCATGTCGGCAATCGAATAGTCCGCGCCTGCAACATGTTCGTGCCGCGCCAATTGCCGATCCAGCACGCCATAGAGCCGCAGCGCCTCGGCCCGGTAGCGCTCGGTGGCGTAGGCGATCCGCTCGGGCGCATAGAGCCGGAAGTGCCCGTGCTGCCCCAACATCGGCCCGAGGCCACCGACCTGCCAGAACAGCCATTCCAGCACCGCCTTGCGCCCGCGCAGATCGGCGGGGAGGAATTGCCCCGTCTTCTCCGCGAGATAAACGAGGATCGCCCCTGTCTCGAACACCGGCACCGGCTCGCCGCCATCGGCCGGCGCGTGATCGACAATCGCCGGGATGCGATTGTTGGGGCTCACCGCGAGAAAATCGGGCGCAAACTGCTCGCCCTTGCCGAGGTTGACCCACTTCACCTCATAGGGAAGCGCGCATTCCTCGAGCATGATGGAAATCTTCCACCCGTTCGGCGTGGGCGCGGTCAGCAATTCGATCATCGCCGCTCCTCGATCTGGCCAGCGGCGCAAGGCATCCCACGAGAGCGCCACACATGCAACGCCGGGCAGACCTGCCAAAAACTACAGGCTGGCAAAGGTCGCCACGATCCACTTCTGGATCAGGCGGATCGCGGGAAGCCGCCGCAAATCGCGGTGGACGATCAGCCAGGGCTGGCGCGGCGGAAGCGACGCGGCAAGCGGGATCTCCACCAGCGTCTGTGTCCTTGCCGCAAAGGGCGCGGGCAGCAGCGCGATCCCGGCCCCGCTGAGCGCCGCCGTCAGCAGCGCGCGCGTGCTCCCCGTGCGCATCACCACGCTGTCGTCCAGCCCGCGCCGGGTCACCCAGTCAAGCTCCGGCAGCCGCCCGTAGCTGTCATCATAGACGAGCAGTCGTTCGGCCTTCAGATCGATGTCGGCGGGCGCGCGCCCCGCCAGATAGGCCGGCGCCGCAAACAGCCCCAGCCGGATTTCCGCCAGCCGCCTTGCATAGAGGCTCGCGCCTTCGGGGCGGACCATGCGGACCGCAAGATCGGCATCGCGCCCGGCAAGGCTGACCACATCGGCCTGCGATTGCAGGTGCACCGGAAAATCCGCCCCGCTCGCCAACAGCCGGTCGAACGCCGGTGCCAGCACATCGGAAATCACGAACTCGGTCGCGGAAATCCGCACCGGCACTTGCGCCCCGCCCTTGCGCAGGCTGTCCGCCACGCGCCGCACGCGCAGCAATTGTTCGGCGAGCGGCTCGGCCGCCTCTGCAATGGCAAGCCCGCCTGCGGTCAGCCGCGCACCATCGGCGCGGCGGTCGACGAGGGAAACGCCCAGCGCGGCCTCCAGCGTCTCGATCCGGCGCGAGACGGTGGAAATGGCCACCCCGCGCGCCTTGGCCGCCGCGCTCAAGGTGCCTGCCTCGCGAATGGCGATCAGATCGGCAAGGTCCTGCGGATTGACGGTCACGGCACCGCTCCTCGCGAAAACGGAAAGGCGATTTGCCACATCGCAAACTTGCAGGTGCCGCACAATTGTCAACACCGGGATAAAAACGGGCCAGGCACCGGTTTAAAAAGGGGCCAGTTGGGTTGAATAAAAAGCCCCATGG
>NZ_JAIEPN010000052.1 GCF_019748365.1 Novosphingobium sp. | reverse complement strand
TAGCCTTGAACGCCGAAGTAGTGCGCAAGATGTGTCGTGACAGTCGACTTGCCGACACCACCTTTGAAATTCTGCACAGCAATGATTGCAGGTCGGTCGAGTGGCGCTCGGGCAGGCGAAGCACCCAGAACATCGCGCATATTGAGAAGTGCTTCGATCGAATAGCCCGGTCGGCGACCATTTTCGGTGGGCGGGGGAGGCGGTAGTCGACCGTCGTCCTCGGCCATCCGGATGCGATTGGTCGAACAGCCAAGTAGTGCTGCAGCTTCGGCGATGCCATAGCGCACAGAAAGCGCCTTGCGACTCTCGGGAAGGAACGCCTGTCGCCGCAGCCGCTCGATCATCTTTTCGCCAGCCTCAGCCATTTCGGCAATGCGGGAGACTTCTGAATTCATAACTGCCCCGATGCGCGCGAATGAATGTTTTTGTGCATATAGCAAGTCAAATTCATTCAGTCCAGCGCGGGGAAGTTTGAACTAGAAGCCGCCGTTGCGTCGATCTTGGCACGCGGGGAGGGGAGGGGGACTGAGCTCGATGCCCATGTCCCTTGTTCGCAACAGACCCACAGCTGAGCTCCGGTCCCTGGTCCACCGTCTTGGCGGTACCTGGTCCGGCGACACCGCCATGTGCGCTTGCCCGGCCCATGCCGACAGAACCCCGTCGCTGTCGGTCCGCCAGGGGGACCGAGGCATACTCGTCACCTGCCATGCGGGCTGCGATGCCAGAGACGTTCTGCGCGAACTTGCACGCATCGAGCACCTGCCAGACTTTCGTCGTGCTATCGTTGAGAAAGCAACGGGTGGTCCCGGCGAAGCCCATCTCGCCATCTGGCGCGCGGCCAATGCCATCGAGGGAACGCTCGCCGAGCGTTACATCCGCGACACACGTGGCATCTGGGCGCCGCTCAGCGATGTCCGATTCCACCCACAATGTCCGCGAGGGCAGGGGGCCTTTGCCAGATTCGAGCCCGCGCTCTTGGTCGCCATGCACAAGCTTGGCGAAATCGCCGCGATCCAGCGGATATTCCTCGATCCCGGCACGGCCAACTGGACTGAAAAGCTCTGTCTCGGGCAGGCAATTGGGGCGGCCTGGACCAATGGGCCTCCCGCTCGAACCATTGGCCTGTGCGAAGGGTTCGAGACGGCTGCCGCCTACATGTCGCTGACCGGCATTCAGGCCTGGGCGACCATGGGGGCCAAACGGTTCCACCAACTGACCATACCATCAGATGTCGAGACGCTGATCCTGCTTGCCGACAACGACACCGAAGGCCGGCGTGCCCGTGATCGTGCCTGGGAGGCATACAAACGCCCGGGCCTCACCATCGAGACCGAATGGCCACCGGGCGGCATGAACGACTGGGCGCAGCTCCTGAAGCGGTGAGGGGAGGGGGGACGAAGGGATGCGGTCGTTGTTGGCCGTTCCCGGGAGAATTCCATGACCTCTACGATTTCGCGTTCCGCCGCGATCCTTGCTGCCGCCCAGACCCTTGCCGCCAAGATACTCCTCGCCATTCCGGTCGACCGTGCCGCGCTCACCCAGGCCATGACCGAGGCCGCCGGCGGCAGCGATGCAGATGGCTTTTGGCAGCAGCGCGACAGTTTCGAGGCGCTTGAGGCGGCGATTACGCTGACTGCGCACGAACTTACCTCAAGATGCGACGGCGCATCGGCAATCCGGACACTGGAAGCGATCACGCGCGAGCTTCCTACCCATACCGTGCGCAGCGAGGACCAGATCGAGTATCAGCAGTTCTCGACCCCGCCCGCACTCGCCATGCTCGCCATCCAGCTGGCGCGGTTGACATCTGAGGACGTGTTCCTCGAGCCGAGCGCTGGCACCGGGATCATCGCCTCATTGGCACGCCCGCATGTCGCCACCACCCTGGTCAACGAACTCGAACCTACGCGCGTCGGGATCCTGGAAGGTCTGTTCCCGGCTCTGCCCGTCACCCGGCACGACGGGGCCAAGATCAGCGCGCTGCTATCAGGGATGACGCGTCCGAGCGCTATCATCATGAACCCGCCGTTCTCAATCTCGCAATCGCGTGGGCAAGACGCCAACACGGCGGCACGGCACCTGCGATCAGCGCTCGACCATCTGCTGCCCGGCGGGCGCGTCGTCGCGATCATGCCTGACTGGTTCACACCGTCTGCCAAATACGCACATGCTTTTCGCCATACCCTAGAAGGCGCGCGGATTGTCCTCTCACTGCGCCTCGATAAGGGCGCCTATGCCAAACACGGCACCTCTATCGCGGTCCGGGTGTTCGTGATCGACAAGGTTGCGGGCGACATATCGGTCTCGACCATCAACCGGCAAAGCCCGCTCGAACTCTACGAGGCAATTCCCGTCATCCCGCCGCGTGCTTCGCTGCGCGAATCCACGCCGCCCTCAGTCCCCCGCGCCGGCAAGCTGAGCTTCTTCCGGGCGGTGAAAAGCGGGCCTGCGCGCCCTGTCGTGATCCGGTCCCCGCAAACCAACGAGGTTAAACCCGTTGCCTATATGGTTCTCGATGAGCCGGCCCCAATGGGCGAGCAGCGCGGTGTCTATGCAGATTACCGGCCATCGCGACTGGTTCTGCCCGAAGCAGGCGAGCACCCAACGCACCTCGTCGAATCCGCCGCCATGGCGTCGATCGCTGCGCCCAGACCGCAATATGTGCCCAATCTGCCCGAGCGCACCGTCACCGCGCGCCTGCTGTCAGCCGCACAGCTTGAAACCGTGATCTATGCAGGCGAGGCCTGGTCGCGCGAGCTGCATGGACGCTTCACCCATCCGCCCAGCGAAGTTGCGCTCAAGGAGGACCCAGATGGCGAGGCCTACCGCACTGGTTTCTTCCTCGGTGACGGCACCGGGGCGGGGAAGGGGCGACAGGCGGCAGCCTGCATTCTCGACCAGTGGTTGCGCGGTAATCGCCGTCATATCTGGATCAGCAAGAATGCGCCGCTGCTCGAAGACGCCCAGCGCGACTGGACAGCAATCGGTGGTCTGCCTGCCGACATTCTTGAACTGTCGCGCTGGAAGATTGGCGAAGAGATCACCGCGCCTGAGGGCATCCTGTTCGTTCCCTATGGCACGCTGCGTTCGTCCCGTGTCGAAGACACGCGCCTTGATCAGATCGTGCGCTGGGCCGGATCCGACTTCGAGGGCGTCATCGTGTTTGACGAAGCCCATGAAATGGGCGGTGTGGCGGGCGGGGAAGGGGCCCTGGGGCAGAAGGAGGGTTCATTGCAGGGCATTGCCGGGGTGCTGCTGCAAAACACCCTCCCGCGCGCCCGTGTGCTCTATGCCTCGGCCACCGGGGCTTCCGATGTCAACAACCTCGCCTATGCGGTGCGGCTTGGCCTGTGGGGGCCGGGCACGGCTTTTGCGGGCCGTGAGCAGTTCATCAGCGAAATCCGCGATGGCGGTATCGCCGCGATGGAGCTGGTAGCCCGCGATCTTAAGGCCTCGGGTGTCAACACCGGGATAAAAACGGGCCAGGCACCGGTTTAAAAAGGGGCCAGTTGGGTTGAATAAAAAGCCCCATG
>NZ_JAIEPN010000019.1 GCF_019748365.1 Novosphingobium sp. | reverse complement strand
TGGTGGGGCATGCCCCACCACCAGCAGCACCTAAATCTCCACCGAAAATTACACCACGAGCGCGGACGCTAACCAGAGCATTCCTGTGCGCCGCGATCTACGGCCCTGGATACACTCTCGACACCAGGCGGGTCGCAGCAGCGCATGCTCCAACTCCCCGCAACAGGAGGATTGATGCCGTGCCTGCATACAGCCAGATAGCGAGCGTCTGCGCAGCGCTCGCAACAGCAATTTCCCTGCCAGTTCATGCACAAGCGACGCGCCTGCCCGCCGCTTTGGATTTCACCACGCTGGATTCGCATGTGCGCGAGGCATCCCGGACGTTCGGCTTGCCAGAGACATGGATCCATGCAGTGATCAGACAGGAGAGCCGCGGCAGACCGAACGCCGTATCGCGTGCAGGGGCCATGGGCCTCATGCAGCTGATGCCGAAAACCTGGCAACGGCAACGCACGCGCTATGCGCTCGGACATGACCCCTTTGATCCGCGCAGCAACATCCTTGCTGGTACTTCCTACCTTCGCGAAATGTACGATGCCTTCGGCATGCCCGGATGTCTGGCCGCCTATAATGCGGGTCCGGCCCGGTTTCTGCAATGGCGCAACCATGGCAGGGCTCTGCCCGCCGAGACACGTTCCTATGTTGCCGCCATTGCATCGAATATACGACGCTCGGCGGGGCCGATCGTGCAGGCTCAAGGCATCAGGGCAACGATGTCGTGGACACAGTCACACCTCTTTCCAGGCATGTCGACCACACAAATGCTGCACGACCAAGACTTTGGCCATGGCCAAGCAAGCGCTGCGGACACAATCGGGCCAAAGGGTCAGGACCAGCTCTTTGCAGACATTATCCATGACCAGATTCCCTGAGGACTGCGGCCATTGCTGATCGCGCCATGGCGGATTGCAGCGAACACCAGGCGGACGCGCTTGGCAGATTGGAGCAAAGACGAGCGGATGGCGAGATAAAAGCGGCGATGGCGCCGTGGCGCTATCCTCAAGGTATTCCATGCTAAAATGCGACGGCGCATCAATGCCCTCGCTGTCGCTAGTGGTAAAATTCGGCGCGAAACTGCCGCTGTCAGGCGCCATCGGCCAACTCGGGAGCCTTGCGATGGACAGCGAATTTGACATTGAGATGCACCAGGGGCCAAATCGGCGCGGTCTGGTCCACGCTGGGGGAAAGTCGCTGATCGGGCAGGTTGTCATGGCATCCAAACGCCATGCCAGGACCAGCCTTGAAAGGAGGTCGGCAAGAGCCCAGGGAACTGGTCGCCATGGACGTGGAAGGGACGCGGCGCTTCGCTTCCGGGCGACGGATAAAGCCCGAAGGGTCGTGATCAAGGTGCGCATTGTGCGCCATACCGGCAAAGCCTTTGCCTCAGGCCCAATGTCTCGCCACATCGCCTATCTGCGACGCGAAGGCGTGACGCGCGACCAGCAGCAAGGGGACCTATTCGATGGCGATAGGGACAGAGCCGATGGCGATGCGTTTGCCTCGCGCTGCCATGATGACCGCCACCATTTTCGGTTCATCATCTCTCCCGAGGACGCCACCGAGCTGGCAGACCTGAGAGTTTTCACGCGCGAGTTGATCCTCGACATGGCCCGGGATCTCGGTACCGGCCTGGACTGGATCGGCGCCGATCATTGGAATACCGACAACCCACATGTGCATGTCCTTGTCAGGGGCAGAACCGATCAGGGCACAGATCTGATCGTGGACCGCGAATACATGCGTCACGGACTGAGGTTTCGCGCCGAGCAGCGGGCTACGCTCGAATTGGGAATGCGCACCGACCGGGACATTCTGTCAGCGCGCCACCGCGAGGTCGCTGCAGAGCGATGGACAAGCCTGGATGCAAGTCTCGCGCAACTGCAGGATCGCGACGGACTGATCGATCTTCGATTCGATCCCAAAGGTGACCGCCGACATCAGACGCTACTGGCTGGTCGGATCGAAACCCTGGCCAAAATGGAACTCGCATCTGCGCTGGCACCCGGACTCTGGACGCTGTCGGGCAATGCTGAGGACGTTTTACGGCAGATCGAACTGCGCGGCGATATCATCAAGTCGATGCATGCGGGTCTGGAGCGTCGCCCGAATGCTGTGGACCAACAGCGGGTGCCGACGGACGTATCTGATTGGCGGGGTCAGGACATCGCGTCACCGATGGGCCAGGACAATGGCCGAGAGCGGCTGCTGCGACCAGGGAACAGCGGAGCCAATCCGGGCGATCAAGCTGTGTACGGAGTCCAAAGACCGGATGAGCTTGTCCCGACCCACGAGAAGCAGCGATCAGCAACACTCGATGGTGTTCCAGGTCCAGCGATGGATAGCTTGGCTGACCCCGGTCTGATATCGGTCAGTCAGCAGATCTCGGCAGACGGACCTACATGGCTGGACGAGCAGCTGATCCTTGGCAGGCCTGGCAAGGCTGATGCTGGGCTGAGCTTGGAAGTCAGGCAAGCCCTGCACGACCGCATGGCGCATCTTGTCAGGCAAGGCATCGCGAGCCAGCAGGACGGTCAGGTGCTTCTCCCATCCAATCTGCTCGATCGTCTGCACCGGCATGAGTTCGAAAAGGTCCAGGAATCCATCAGCAAAACAACGGGCAAACCCATGCTGCCAAACCAGTTCGGCGAGTCCGTCGAGGGTATTTATCGAGGACAATTCCGGCTCAGCGCAGGCCGATTTGCGCTCATCGACAACGGCTTTGCTTTACAGCTCGTTCCATGGCAGCGGGAACTCGAACGTCATCTGGGGGACACGGTCTCAGGCTTGGTGAATGAGCATGGCCGTGTGGACTGGACCTTCTCGCGAGAACGGTCAATCGGGCTCTGAAGGACGTCCCTGCGCCAGCGCGCATCCTTGCGCTGCTTGCAACCGCCCAGTTTTGCACTAGAAACATCCAAAATGGATACATTGAGGTGAATGCAGATGGAGCACGATTAGGCACTAGTCACGCTGACCGCAGACATTGTGGTTGCGCATGTCAGCAACAATCATGTTGCGCAAGCCGAGCTGCCGCAACTGATTGCGGCGGTCCATGGCGCGCTCAGCCGAATCCGGAATCCGGAGCCTGAATCTTCACAGACCCCGCAGGAGCCTGCAGTTCCAATCCGCTCGTCGGTAAAGCCTGACCATCTTGTATGTCTCGAGGACGGGAAGAAGCTGAGGATGCTCAAACGCCACCTCATGGTCCATTACAATCTCACCCCTGAGGCGTATCGGGCCAAGTGGAATCTTCCGAAAGACTATCCGATGGTTGCGCCGAATTATGCGGCGCGTCGGCGGGAACTCGCGCTCGAGATCGGCCTCGGTAGAACCGGTCGCAGCGAAACACCGGCGGCCGAACCCGCACCCGCTCCCACACCTGCACCTGCTGAGGAACCGCAGGACTGACGATTCTGCAGATGAGACCCGCAAGAGGGGCAAGTTAGCGTCCGCGCTCGTGGTGTAATTTTCGGTGGAGATTTAGGTGCTGCTGGTGGTGGGGCATGCCCCACCAC
>NZ_JAIEPN010000077.1 GCF_019748365.1 Novosphingobium sp. | reverse complement strand
ATGACCCGCGTGCGTGATGACATCACGATCGTCACCAACGACAAGGACCGTCTGCTCAGTCAGATCGAGCGCAACCCGGGCGACAAGACCAGCGCGCTTGAGACCCTTGGCGAGAAGCAGGTCGATGAAGGCAAGGGGAAGGGCACTTCCGCTGAATTCAGCCCGAAGATCCCCGAACACTTGCGCAGCGGTGGCGATAGCCTCTCGCCGCTTCCCAACGTGGCCAGGGACAGTCTGCGGTCAGTGCCGCAGATCGACCTGCCCGAACGCAGCATCGAACGCAGCCGATAGGAGAAGAGCCATGCCACCACGGGATCCAGCGATGTCCGGTGCGGAACCAGGTTCCGGCAGTGAGCCAATGGTTCTCACGCCTCATCCGATAGCGGATGGCTTCACAACGGCGACAGGGGTTGGTGCTGCAGGCGCCGTCGAGCCGGTTGCGGCCCAGCCTAGCCCTTTCCCGGGACCGGAATGGGTGGCGCTCGGTTTGGCCATTCTGGCCTCGGTAGTGGCGGGTTCTCTGCTCGCTGCATGCACAACAGCCTTCCGGAGACTAGCGCAACTGCGCCCTTCACGGCTCAGGACTCGCCATTCGGCGATTGCCCGATCCGCCGATGCCCGGAGACAATCGGCATGATCCTGCGCAACCAATATTCCAGACCGTCAATCACCACCTCAAGGAGAGCATGAAATGGCATTCGATTACGAAGATGCAGGAACCTTCGGCAGCGAGCGCGAGGCAAAGGACTGGGCGCAGCGCAATAGAATTGATCTGCGCGATCTCCACATCCGCAATGCCGGCGGTCAGCGGGTCGAGGTGGGTATTCGCAAGAGCGCCTACGACCAGCGCGAAGACTATGACAACCGCCACGGGCAGAGGCAGGACGGCTTCTGGCGGTAAAGTCCGCTGTGGTGTGGCAGGCTGAGCCCCGTGAGCCATCGGATCAATTGCGGAGCGATATGATCCCCGAACAGATCAGAAAGCCGATCCTTTGGCTCAATCCGTGATCCATTGGCGGACAAACTCGGGGTTTGAAAACCCACTCACAGTGAAAATGAGACGTACATGATCGTTGTTTAATCGTCTGAATGGCTCATTATTGAGGCAGGAGGACGTTATGAGCACTATCAACCCAGATAAACTGATCTTACTGCGTAAGAAAGCTGGACTGACCGCCGAGGCGTTGGCCGTTGCGGCTCACGTCGGCCGCGCTACCATCACCCGAATTGAAAACGGGAAAGCAGGCGCAACCCGGCCTGAAACAGCTAAGCGACTGGCGAATACCTTGAAATGCCAGCCTGTGGACCTTTTTACACCGCCCGAGCCTGATCAGGCGCGAAGCCTGTTCAATGACCGTGTGCCCCTTGACCTCAGCATCTCGAGCGCGGCGCAGAATGCGTTGGAGCTTGTCGCCATGCGCTATAACGAGACCCGCGAAACGATCCTCGAACTGGCGCCTCTGCTGTTCGACCTTGTCGCGCGGGAAAGCTTGCTCGAACGTGGCAATCGGCTCGCAGAACTCAGCGCCCGGCGTGACGCCGTTGGTGAAATGGATCGTCATTTCTCACATCTTGGCGGCAGGTTCCTGCACGACTGGCAGGCGGAAGAAGTAGAGGTCCAAGAGGAGCTCTCGATCAGAAAGCGAGATCTTCGCGCCTCATATGTGCTCGAGAACACCAAGATCGAGGATGCCTTCGTCCCGCTGGATTATGACGAAGAATGCGACAATCCCTTCGTAGACCATCTCAAGCAGCGCATTGAAAAGGTACGTCAGGATGACGACGACGCCCCTTCGCTGGACGTGTGGCCGGTGTGGCGCAGCCCGAGTTACGACGTTGGAAGTGCGGAGGCATTGACCGTAGCCCAAGGTGACGAGGAACTGGCACGGGCAATCCTGACAGGTGCCGTCCAGCTCGCTCGGCTACCGAAGAACCTGCGTGGTGCCGATGCCGCAGAGGCGAGGCTAGCTTGGATGCGTCAGCAAAAGCACAGCACGACGAAAAGCTCCAGGAGCTCCTTGGTGATCTCCTTATCGGTGTGACCGGGTAAGGGGGCGCAATGAACAGGAATCCATTTGGCGCGGGCTCTCTTATCGGTCGCGGCGCGGCTCAGCCGACCCGGCACGGTCAAAGGCGACAGGTTGATCGATGTGTCCCGCAGTTCATCATCGATGCGCTGATCGACTTTGGTGAGGAGCGGTTTCTCGGAGGCGAGTGCAGGTCATACAGCTACACCAAAGCCACGTGGAAGAGGTACGCCCAATACATGGGGCCCGCGATCGCGGGGCATGAGCGGTTCCGGAATGTCTACCTCGTCGTTGCAGAGAACAATTCAATCATCACTGTAGCGTGGCGGCATTGATCGTATTGGAATGACTGACAATTGCGATTGGAGTATGCTATCAAGGTCTCTGGGTAACTCAGCACTGCGCATAGCAGTCTTTCGGCGAAATCGGGCTCCGGTGAACGTCATGCCTATGGCAGGATTAGGTGCGAGACACAGAGCAAGCCTCTGCTTAAATACAGAAAAACTACAAATTGATAACATACATTATGTTAAATTCAGCGTCGGAACTCCCCCTGTCAACTGTGTCCATTGTGATTGCGCGACGGCTTCTGTCACGGCTGTTTCATGAATTAGATTTGCCGCGCCCGATAGTCGCCACGACTTAAGCGCAAAGCGCGCGCGGTTGCGCGGTTGGTAGCCTCAAGATCAAAGCGCTCCGGGTCAAACTTGCGTCCGGCCCAGCGCCGATTGTCAGCGTGCTCCTCATGGTCAGGATCGCGCCACGCCTCAAGGAACGTCTCATAGCCGATGTCTCCGCCTACATCTTCCGGCGGGCAGCTGCGAGCTCCGCCAATGCAGCGCGGATACTTTACGCCTTCCGCTCGCGGCATTGGCGTCAGGATCAGCCGGTGCTGCCAGTTATCGCCGAAGTCGTACTGGTACAGTATCTCGAGCTGGGCATCGGGTCCGTAGGGAAACCGCAGGTCGCGAAGGTGCACATCGGTCGCTTCGATCACCCGCGGGCCATAGGCATCCTCCTCGAGGTATTCGGGAGCGCCGACAACCAGCCCGCCGACGATGAACTGGTGCAAGTGGCTGTCGGTCCACCCAACGGCCGCCTGGAGCACCTCATGGAGTTGTGCGAAATTGAGGTCGCGCGGCAATTCCAGGGTGCGGCTGATAACCGGCTCGATCCCGAGGATCTGGACTTCGAGCCGGATGATAAAGTCGTAGGGATCAAAGCGTTTTGCCATGCTGCAATGATGCCGCCACATCGCGCCGCCCGCAAGTTCGACGGCACGAGCAGCACCGGTGAAAAGCTCTGCGCTGACCTTAGCGCAGAAGCTCGCTGACCAGCGACGGCCTGCGGGCG
>NZ_JAIEPN010000011.1 GCF_019748365.1 Novosphingobium sp. | reverse complement strand
GCCGTCATGGCCGATATCCGCCCGTTCTGCATGCCCAAGTGGGGCATCGAAATGACCGAGGGCACGGTTGCCGAATGGATGGTCAAGGAAGGCGAGGCCTTCTCGCGCGGTCAGGTGATCTGCCTGATCGAGACCGACAAGATCACCAATGAAGTCGAAGCCGAATACGATGCCGTGCTGAAGCGCGTGCTCGTTCCAGCCAGCGACCAGCCGCAGCCGGTCGGCGCGCTGCTTGGCGTGTTCACCGATGCCGCCGCCACCGACGCCGAAGTCGATGCCTTTGTCGCTTCGTTCAAGCCGGCGGAAACCGGCGTTGCGGCCAAGGCCTCCAGCGCCGAAGCAGCCCCGGCTGCCGTTACGCCTGAACCGGCACCCGCCGCTGCGCCGGAGCCGAAAAAGATCATCACCAACCGGCCGATCAGCCCCGAAGCGCTAAAGCTTGCCGAAGCCCACGGTGTCGATATCGAACCGATCCAGGGCTCGGGTCGTGGTGGCCGCATCACCTATCAGGATGTCGTTCAGGCCATGCGCCCCGAGCGCGCGTTCCAGCCGCAGGGCCCGGCGGAGCTTCCGGCCGAAACCCGCGCGGTCTTCGCCTCGCCGCTCGCCGCGCGCCTCGCCGCGCAGTATGGCATCGACCTCTCCACGCTCAAGGGCACCGGCCCGCGCGGCCGTATCTCGAAGGCCGACGTGCTCGGCGCGGTGAAGCCTACCATTCCTGCATCTGGGCCCGAAGCCGCCCCGGCGCCCTTGTTCGGTTCGCCCTTCGTGGCGGTCGCCAACATGCCGGTCGTCCAGCCGTTCGACAAGGTGCGCAAGGTCGTCGCCCGCCGCCTCACCGAGGCGAAGCAGACCATTCCGCACTTCTACCTGCGCGTCTCGGCGCGGATGGATGAGCTCGTCGCGCTGCGCAAGACAGCGAATGTCGTGATGGGGACCAAGGCATCGATCAACGATTACCTCGTCAAGGCTGTGGCCATGGCGCTCGTCCGCCATCCGGATGTCAACGTGCAGGTTGCGGCGGACGCGGTGCACAGCTTCCCGCATGCCGACGTGGCGATTGCGGTCGCAAGCCCCAAGGGCCTAGTCACGCCCATCGTGCGCCAGGCCGACCGGATGCACATCGCGCAGATCGCCGCGACCACCCGCGCGCTGATCGACAAGGCGCAGGCCGGTCGCCTGAGCTTCGAGGACATGGACGGCGGCACTTTCAGCGTCTCCAACCTCGGCATGTTCGGGATCGAGGAGTTCGACGCGATCATCAATCCGCCGCAGGGCGCGATCCTCGCGGTCGGCGGGATCAACCGCGTCGCAACCGAGACGGCGGACGGTGACATTGCGTTCGAAAGCCAGATCAAGCTTTCGCTCTCGGTCGATCACCGCGCGATTGACGGTGCGGCGGGCGCGGCCTTCCTGCAGACGCTGAAGGCGCTGATCGAGGCTCCGGAATCGCTGTTCAGCTGATGAGCGGCCTGCCCATCCGGCAGGTCGCCTATTTCTGCGCTGACGTGCGCGCGGCAGCCCGTGCGCACCACGCGCTCTATGGCTCCGGCCCTTTCTTTGTGGCTGACAATATCCCTGTCGCGCGCGCGGTTCATCGGGGTGTCGAGCGGCTTCACGATCACAGCTCGGCCTACGGGCAGTGGGGCGACGTGATGGTGGAGTTCGTGCAGCAGAACAATCCCGGCCCTTCGCCTTTCCATGACCTCTACCCCGAAGGTTCGGGCCGCTACGGGCTCCACCATGTCGCCGTGTTCGTCGATGATGTGGACGCGGCGCTGGCCGCGTTCGCCGCACAAGGCGCCCCTTGCGCCATGCGTGCGGAAATGGCCGACGGCTTCGTCTATGCTTTCGCCGATACGAGCGCCGGGCTGGGCCACATGACCGAGCTTTATGCCCCGCGCCCCAGCCTCCTCGGCTTCTATGCGATGGTCGCCGATGCGGCCAGGGACGGCGCTCCGGAGCGCGATCTCATCACCACCATCCGCCTGCGCTGAAAGCTCTCGCCATGACCACCAACCGTTACTGGCAGCTCGATGCCCATCCGCAGGGCGATGATTTCGCCAGCGCGCTGTCGCTGCGCGAGGAACCGCTCCAGCTGCTGGCCGAGGGCGAAGTGCGCGTCGCCGCACAGTGGCTCTCGATGGACGCCGGCACCCGCATGTGGATGAGCCCGCGCACCGATGGCTACCAGCCGCCGCTGCCGCTGGGCTCGAAAATGTCGGGCCTCGTCATCGGTCGGATTGTCGAAACCCGCGATCCGGCTTTCCCGGAAGGCACGCTGGTGCGCGGCTTCGGGCAGTGGGCGGATTATTCGGTGGTCACCCCCGCCGTGGCTGGCCTCATGGCGCTCGACGAAAGCGTGGCCGATCTGCGCGAGCATTTCGGCGCACTGGGAATGAACGGCTGGACCGCCCTGCTCGGCGTGCGCGATACCGCGCGCATCCAGCCGGGCCAGTGGATCGCCGTTTCCGCCGCTGCCGGGTCAACGGGCAGCCTTGCCGTGCAAGTTGCACGCAATCTCGGCGCGCATGTCGTCGCCATAGCCGGTGGCCCCGCCAAGTGCGCCTACCTTACCGAGGAACTGGGTGCCGATATCGCGCTCGACTACAAGGCGGACGACATTGCCGCGCGCCTCGCCGCCGAAGTGCCCGGCGGGCTGAACGCCTATTTCGACAATGTGGGCGGGCCGATCCTCGATTGCGTCCTGCCGAACATGGCGCTCTACGGTTGCGTCGCCGTCTGCGGACTTGTCGCCGCTTACGATGCGGACAAGCCGCTGCCCGGCCCGGCCCGCTACGATCAGGTGCTGATGAAACGGCTGCGCATCGAGGGCTTTTTCGTGCCCGATCATTTCCACCGCGCCGAGGAGTTCATTCCCCCCTTGCGCCAGTGGCACGACGAAGGCCGCATAGCCAGCCGGTTCGATGAAACCCCCGGCCTCGAAAACACGCTCGCCGCCTATGCAAAGATGCTGAGCGGCGGCGCTATCGGCAAAGTGCTGGTGAAGGTGGCGTAGTCCCTCCCCTCCCGCCTGCGGGAGGGGTCGGGGGTGGGCTTGTTGGCCACTCAAGCAGGCCGACACAAGATTGCAACGTCGGCCCGGACTTGATCCGGGCCTTGGCTTTCTTCTTTCGGGCGCCGCGTAGGAAGGAAAGCCTAACCCCGTGTCAAGCACGGGGTGACGGAAAGAGATACGCAAACGTCAGCGAAACCTAGACTCGTTTTCAGATTGATTGAATCGCGAGGGATTCCCAAGCGTCGCTGTTTCTGATTCAACCTGCTGGCTGGG
>NZ_JAIEPN010000046.1 GCF_019748365.1 Novosphingobium sp. | reverse complement strand
ACTTCGCGCAGCATCTGCGCGCCCATGTTCTCGAACTTGTCCTTGAGCTCGATTTCCTTGGCGACGGTGACGCCGTCCTTGGTGATGCGGGGCGCGCCGAAGCTCTTGTCGATCACGACGTTGCGGCCCTTGGGGCCCAGCGTGACCTTGACGGCATCAGCGAGGATATCGACGCCGCGCAGAATGCGTTCACGCGCGTCGCGGCCGAACTTTACGTCCTTGGCAGCCATGATGATTTCCTTTGAATGAAATGGAGGTGGGGAAGAAGGTCCGGCTGGATCAGCCGATCACGCCGAGGATGTCGGATTCCTTCATGATCAGCAGGTCTTCGCCGCCGACCTTGACTTCGGTGCCCGACCACTTGCCGAACAGGACGCGGTCACCGACCTTGACGTCGAGCGGGGTGATCGTGCCGTTCTCGGCGCGGGCGCCCGAACCGATCGCCACGATCTCGCCCTCGGCGGGCTTTTCCTTGGCGCTGTCGGGGATGATGATGCCGCCGGCGGTCTTTTCCTCGGCTTCGACGCGGCGCACGAGCACGCGGTCGTGCAGCGGACGGAAGGTCATGGGTATCTCCCTTGTTCCATGATACAGAAATGGCACTTGGCACTCTCGGGGGGAGAGTGCCAGCGGTGCGCATATGGGTGGGGGGCAATGCGAGGTCAACCTCTCGCGCCCAAGTTTTTTAGGCGGGCAGCAGCCCCAGACCGGCACGCCGGTACCAGCGCCAGAGCATCAGCGCGGCGACCACGATGAGCCCGACGGCAAGCCCGATCCACACGCCAAGGCCCTGCAGCGGTGTCATCAGGCCAAGCCAGAGCGCAGTGCCGATGCCCGGAATCCAGTAGCCGAACAAGGCAATGCCCATCGGCACGCGGGTATCCTGCAGCCCGCGCAGCAGCGCCGCGCCGACAGCCTGCGCGCCGTCGAAGATCTGGAACGCCGCGGCGACGACCATGTACTGCGTCGCCAGCGCCACGAGCCGCGCATTGGCCGGGTCCGCCGGGTCGATATAGGCAGCGAGAATGAGGTTGGGGAACACCAGCATCAGGCTCGCCATCGCGGCCATGAAGCCGATGCCGAGCACCAGCGAAACCTGGCCCGCCCGCGTGATCGCTGCCTTGTCGCGCGCGCCATAGGCAAGGCCGACGCGGATTGTCGCGGCCTGGGCGATGCCGAACGGCACCTGGAAAGTGAACGCGGCAAACTGCAGCGCGACGGTGTGCGCGGCGAGTTCCACCTCGCCGATGCGGCCCATCAGGAACGCGGCACCGTTGAACATGCCCGCTTCGGCAATGATCGTCGCGGTGATCGGCAAGCCGATGCGCAGCACGTCGACGAAGCGCACCCAGTCCGGCCGCCACCAGCGTCCGCCGAAGCGGTAGCGGCGCAGGCGTCGGTCGCTGCGGATGACCGCGATATAGGCGCCCAGCATGAAAAGCCCGGTGATGATGCTCGAGATTGCCGAGCCGGTCAGGCCCAGCGCCGGCATGCCGAAATGGCCGAACACGAAGGTATAGTTGCCGAGTGCGTTGACGCCGACCGCCAGCCCGTTGATCGCGGTGCCGATCATCGGGCGTCCCAGAGTCGACACCACGGTGCGCAGCAGCGCCGAAAGCACGGCAGGGATCATGGCCCACATCAGCACGCCAAGGAACGGCACGGCGAGCGCGATGACGTCGGCGCTCTGGCCGGTCAGGCGCATGATCGGCCCGCCCAGCATGCAGATGCCCATCGCGCCCACGGCTGCCAGAACGCCGGCCCAACCCGCCATGCGGACCGTGCGGCGTACTTCGCGCACGGCATGGCGGCGCGCGCCGATTTCCGCAGCGATCAAGGGGGAAGCCGCACCGACGAGGCCGGACAGGCTCCACACCAGCAAGCCGAACAGCGAGACCGACAGCGCCGAGGCGGCAAGCGCGACCGGCCCGAGCCGTGCAACGAAGATCACGTCCACTGCCCAGACCGCCATCTGCAGCAGGTTCGCCGCCACCAGCGGCGCCGCGAGGTGCAGCGTCGCGCGCCATTCATCGCTCCAGCGGGTGGGGGGATTCTCGAACATGGGGTGGCCTTAGGGGGGTAATGCGCAAAGAAAAAGGGCGGACCTTGCGGCCCGCCCTCTTCGTGCATGGCGGCGGGCCGTGGCCTGCCGCGCTGCAAATCGAGATTACTTGATCTCGACGGTGCCGCCGGCAGCTTCGATCTTGGCCTTGATGTCCTCGGCCTCGGCCTTGTTGACACCTTCCTTGATCGCCTTCGGGGCGGCTTCGACGAGCGCCTTGGCTTCGGTCAGGCCGAGCGCGGTGATGGCGCGCACTTCCTTGATGACCTGGATCTTCTTGCCGCCGTCGCCGGTCAGGATGACGTCGAATTCGGTCTTCTCTTCGACCGGAGCAGCGGCTTCGCCGCCACCGGCGGGCGCAGCAACGGCAACGGCAGCAGCGGCGCTGACGCCCCATGCTTCTTCGAGAGCCTTGGCGAGGTCAGCGGCTTCGAGAACGGTGAGCTTCGAAAGTTCGGCAACGAGATTGGCGATATCGGCCATGATGATAACTCCTCAATGTGGTGTGCCCGAATGGGCGAATGATCAGAAAAACAGGTCTGGGACTGTTGTCGCTTACGCGGCATCCTTCTCGGCGTAGGCAGCGAAGACGCGCGCCAGCTTGGCCGCCGGAGCGGTCGTGAGCTGGGCGATCTTGGTCGCCGGAGCCTGAACGAGGCCGATGAGCTTGGCGCGCATCTCGTCGAGCGAGGGCATCGTGGCGAGTGCCTTGATCCCATCGGCGTCGAGAACGACCGTGCCCATTGCACCGCCAACGATTTCGAGCTTGTCGTTGGTCTTGGCGAAATCGACGACGACCTTGGCGGCCGCCACCGGATCCGCCGAAGCGGCGATGCCGGTGGGACCGGTGAAGAGGTCACTCATGCCCTCGTACGCGGTGCCCTTGGCGGCAATCTTGGCCAGACTGTTCTTCGCAACCTTGAACGAAGCGCCCGCCTCGCGGACCTTGATGCGCAAGGCGGTGGACTGGGCCACCGTCAAGCCGAGGTTGCGGGTGACAACCACCGCGCCTGCCTCGTTGAACACCTCGGTCAGGAAGGCGACCGATTCGGCTTTCTGCGAACGATCCATGCCATACTCCTTCACA
>NZ_JAIEPN010000030.1 GCF_019748365.1 Novosphingobium sp. | reverse complement strand
CCATGGGGCTTTTTATTCAACCCAACTGGCCCCTTTTTAAACCGGTGCCTGGCCCGTTTTTATCCCGGTGTTGACATATGCCCGAGTTTGCCGACTTCCACACCAGCGATGATTATTATTCGACCCTAGCGCACGAACTTTGCCACGCGACAGGACATGTTGACCGACTTGCCCGCCCGTCTCTCATTTCCACGAATCGCGAGGACTATGCCCGCGAGGAATTGGTTGCCGAGCTTGGAGCGGCGTTCGTCAGCGCGACCATCGGCATCAAGCTTCACGACCGTGAAGACCATGCCGCCTATCTGGCAAGCTGGCTCCAGGCCCTGCGCAACGACAAGCGGTGCATCTTCACCGCCGCCCGCCTCGCGCAAGATGCGTCCGATTGGCTTTTGAGCCGCATGGCCGTTGAGACGGCCCCCGAAATGGACGAGGCGGCATGAGCGCCCTCACGATCCCGGCCCCGACGAGGGCCGGGGCGTGGCGGCGCGACTGGTCTATGACCTCAATATCGCGACCGTTAGCGAGGCAACCTTCAACGAGCTGGTCGCTATCATGCGCGACGGTCCAACCGGCAAGCCGCTGACCCCGGAGGCACAATGGCGACGCGCCTATCACAAGGCGATGTTCCACCGCCGCCTTGTCGGCGTGCAGCCCGACCTACTCGGCGGAAAGCCGGTGACGCATATGCACAAGGCTGCGCCGGGGCCAGTCGTGGACTGGAAACCGGAGCCGGTTGAGGAGAAGCTGTCCCGGATCGCGCGCGATCCCCAAGCGACGTTCGGCATCGGCCGACCGGCTCTTTCGCCAGAGGAACAGGCCGCCGTCATCAACGGCGCAGCCAATTGGCTGCGGATCGCGCAGCGGGTCCGCATAGCGGGCGCTTTCGCATCCTATGATGGCCGCGCGGAACGCCGCGTTGGTCGGAAAGGTGTCATCTGGCGCTTGTGCAGTCCGGTCTTTGCGGATCACACCTATGTTTATCTCGATCCGACCGGCGCCGAACGGGTAGAGAAGATCGTGATGGTGGAACTACGTGACGTCGAGCCGATCGACGACGCGCTGTTGGTCCCCGTCCCCTTCCACCCTTGAAGGCAGCAGGAACCAAGTCTCATGAATCTACCTCAACGCCGCCCTGCGATCCGAGCTGTCAGCTTCGATGAAGTCGGTCAGGCTATCTGCCGCCTGATCGTGATCGCCGGGTCAGATACCGGACAAGCATCGCGGGCAGCCGACTTCTTGTTGGCATGGTGGGATGGCGCGACATGGGGGCACTTCCCGGTTCTCCACCTGTGCAACTGCGATCCATCCATTTCGGAGGATATGCTGATCGACATGGCGTATCTGGCGCAGGAGCCGACCGTTTATCCCGATGCTTGGGGATACCGCGATGCGATGGCGGCGCTGGTCGAGCAATGGCGGCCGGAATGATCCCGCTGCGCAGCGCGGTAGATATTTCGACCGGCGAGCTGATCGACCGTGACACGCGCCGCGCGCGGCTACTCGCCGCGCGCCGGAGGCCGGTCGGAAGCATCCCTCGCCGGGGCATTCTGTCCGGCCATTGGGATCGGGGCGCAGTTGTTGGGGAGTTTCGGGGCGGGCGCGGCAGTTTCGCCGCGCACGTGGCATCTGTACGCGACCAATAGGACGTTCAGTCGCTATTCAAAGGGCAGTCTCTACTCATGGCCGCATAAGTCATTCGTCCGTGATGGCGATGACGGGAGAGTAGAGATGCGTAAATTATTCTGGATTGCGACAGGGCTATTAGCGACGCTGGCACCCGGCGCTGCGCTGGCTCAGCATCATGGTGGCGGCCATTCCAGCAGTCATAGCGGCTATGGAGGCCACGGCAACTATGGCCGACACGGCGGCGTGGTGGTTTCCAGTCATGGCTATCGCCATTCCCAGCCCTACTACGGGAATAGCTATTATGCCGACTATCCCCGATACCAAGCACGCTACCACGCACGCGATCGGCACCACGATCGTCATTCCCGCCCAAGGCATCACCGCCGCCACCATTGACGGCGGTGATTGCTGATCGCCCTAGTCGGCCGCTATTTGCGGGCTTCCCGGCGTGCAAGCCAAGCCCGCATTTCTGCGATTTCGCGCCGCTGTGTAGCCACCACTTCGGCCGCAAGCCGACGAACGGCGGGATCGCGGCCGTATTTCAATTCAACTTCGGCCATCGCGATCGCGCCTTCATGGTGCGGGATCATCGCGCGCATGAAGTCGGCGTCGGCATCTCCGGTGAAGGCCACGTCCATATCGCCATGCATCTTGGCATTTGCGGCCCGGTAGGCCTTGGTTGCGGGCGGATCGGCTCGGCGGCCTAAAGCATCACCCTGCGATGCGCCGGAAGCGTGTTGGGTATGTTGTGCGCTCGCGGCAAGCGGCATCAGCCCAGCGGCCATTGCCAGCGTGAGCACTACCGTCCTATCAAATCTGACCATAGCAGTTCTTCTCCAGTGGTGGGGTCTCAGTTGATGGCCCGGCTCTTGGCGGCTCGCTTCGACACCACCCGTTCATTGTTGGCGATCATGCTCGACCCAGCGTCCACCCTTGGCAGGGGCCTGCCGAGGCGCAGCGGCATCGAGTTCGGCCACGGCTTGGGCCGCAGCTTGGCAGTCGCTGCCGGTTTTCTGTCCCCGCTCGCAGCGCGTGACGACCAGCCTCGCCTCTTCCGCGTGGAACCGGAAGTAGCCCGCATCCCGTGGTTTAATCAGGCCGCATCCGGTGAGGAAGATCGTTGCAGCAGCAGCAATGAGCGCGCGTTGATTGCTGTTTATCATTGCGCTGATACTCTTGTTGATGATCGAAGTCATAAAGCGATGCCGAGGCGCTGGAGTGCGAAGACCATCGCAAAATAGAGCAGGATGGTTAGGCCGCACCCGGCTGCGAGGGCTGGCCAGAAGCCGACGCCGTGACGCAGAAGGCCCGGGATCAATAGAAACATCGGCAACGAGGGCAGGACGAACCAGAATGTCGCCTGCGCATGTGCCGCCATGTTCGTCGCATCAGGCCGGT
>NZ_JAIEPN010000031.1 GCF_019748365.1 Novosphingobium sp. | reverse complement strand
ACCGCTGCTCCTTCGAGACCTTGGTGTTCCGCACCGGTCTCGAGACCGACCCCGCGCTGCGGGCGCTCGGCGAAATTGTTCACGACCTTGATATTGCCGATGCTCGGTTCGAGCGCCCGGAAACTCCGGGAGTGAGCGCGCTTATCGCCGGCATCTGTGCCGGCACCGACGACGACGAGGAGCGGATCGCGCGCGGATCGACCGCGCTCGACGGATTCTATGCTCACTTCACCCGGCGAAAAGAGGACTAAAGATGGAGGCCAGCGCACGCGCTGAAATCGCAGTCGAGACGCTGCACGAGCACGGCATCAGCTTTGGCGAGGCGGTGCGCGTCTGGATCAGGGTCGCGCTGCTCAGCTTCGGCGGACCGGCGGGCCAGATAGCGGTGATGCATCGCATCCTGGTCGAGGAGAAGCGCTGGATCGGCGAGGAGCGGTTCCTCCACGCGCTCAACTATTGCATGCTGCTGCCCGGCCCTGAAGCGCAACAGCTAGCTGTCTATATTGGCTGGTTGCTCCATAAGACCAAGGGCGGCCTGGTCGCGGGCGCGCTATTCGTGCTGCCCGGCTTCCTCGCGATTTTAGGGCTCAGCTATGTCTATGTGCTGCTCGGCGAAGTGCCGCTGGTCGAGGGATTGTTCTTCGGATTGAAGGCCGCCGTGCTGGCGGTGGTGCTACAGGCGGTGGTCCGGGTGGGTTCGCGTGCCTTGAAGAACAACGTCATGCGCGGTTTTGCCGCGCTGGCGTTCGTCGCGATCTTCGTGCTCGACGTGCCCTTCCCGCTGATCGTGCTTGCCGCCGCGCTGATCGGCTTCTTCGGTGGCCGCGCTGGTTACGCCGCATTCAAGGGCGGCGGCGGACATGGTCCCGCCGGCGCTGAGATAGTCCACGACCGCGACACCGCTCTTGGCGAGGGCCTTCCCGACCATGCCCGGCCGAACCTCTCTTGGTCGCTGCGCATCTCCGGCGTCCTGCTGCTGCTCTGGCTCGGGCCGGTCGCAGCGCTGCTGTTCGCGTTCGGCCCCGACGACGTGTTCAGCCGCATCGCCACCTTCTTCAGCCAGATGGCGGTGGTGACCTTCGGCGGCGCCTATGCGGTGCTCGCCTATGTCGCGCAGGAGGCAGTCGAGACCTATGGCTGGCTCCAGCCCGGCGAGATGCTCGACGGGCTCGGCATGGCCGAGACCACGCCCGGGCCGCTGATCATGGTGACGCAGTTCGTCGGCTTTCTGGCAGCCTTCCGCGAGGCCACCGGACTGCCGCCGCTCATCGCCGCGACGTTGGGCGCGATTCTCACCACCTGGGTCACTTTCCTGCCCTGCTTCCTGTGGATCTTCGCCGGCGCGCCGTTCATCGAACGCCTGCGCGGCAACCGCGCATTGTCGGCCGCGCTTTCGGCGATCACCGCCGCAGTGGTGGGTGTCATTCTCAATCTGGCAGTCTGGTTCGGGATTCACACCTTGTTCGGGCAAGTCCGCGAAGTGCCGTTCGCGGCCGGCGCCATCGATCTCCCAGTCCTGACGTCCGTCGACTGGCCCGCGTTAGCGCTGGCGGTGGGTGCGATCCTCGCCATGTTCCGGTTCAAGGCCGGCATGCTGCCGGTGCTCGGCGTCTGCTCCGTCCTCGGGGCCGCATATGTAATGATCATCTGAAGGGAGTGACGTGTGACGATCGACCAATTTTCCCGACGCAGTGCAATCGCAACTCTTGGCATTGGAGCCGCAGCCATGACTATGAACGAAGCCTCGGCGCAGACGCCGACCGCAGCGCCGACGAATGTCCTCGCATTCGCCGGCAATCATCAGATCAAGCCGCTCAGGTTCGATCCCGCCAGGCTCCACGGCCTCTCCGAAAGGCTGATCACATCGCACCACGAGAACAATTATGCCGGCTCGGTCAAGGCGTTGAATATGATCGAAACACGCCTTGCCGCCGCGCTCGCTGACCCGGACCTACCGCCGGTGGTCTATGGCGGCCTCAAGCGCGAGGAGCTGCACCGCACCGGCTCGGTCGTGCTCCATGAAATCTATTTCGACGGGCTGGGCGGCAACGGTCAAGCAGCCGGCTCGATCCGCGACGCGCTGGGCGCGGCGTTCGGCTCGTTCGACCGCTGGGAGACCGACTTCCGCCGCACCGGCATGAGTCTTGCCGGCGGATCAGGTTGGTGCGTGCTCGTCTACAATCTCCACACCCGCTCGCTGCACAACCATTGGGCGTGGGATCATATGCACGGCGCAATCGCCGGCGTGCCGCTGCTGGCGCTCGATATGTACGAGCATAGTTTTCACATGGATTACGGCACCGCCGCCGCCAAATACGTCGACGCCTTCTTCCGCAACATCGACTGGGAAGTGGTCGACCGCCGCTATGCCGCGGCTTTGCGCGGCGGCGGCTGACCCGTCCGCCGAGGATCAACACCCACTTCTGCGCGACACCTGAGTTGGCGACCACAAAGGGGGCAGGTCCGATGGGAGATGCAACAGTGACATCCGGCCCGAACATCGCTCTTCTTTGGCGCGGACAAGCGGCCGAGTGGACGCATCGCTTTCATGAAGCTCGGCAGTGGCCGATCGTTCAAGCCTTGCGGTCGTTCGGGGCGACCACAAGGCCTGTACTGTACAGAGACGAAGCGGTTCGCGACATTCGTGACGAGTTGCTGTCGTTCGACGCGGTGCTGGTCTGGGTGAATCCGTTGGACATTTCAGGCGACCGCTCG
>NZ_JAIEPN010000168.1 GCF_019748365.1 Novosphingobium sp. | reverse complement strand
CGTCTTCTTCGCTGCGCGTTTTGCGCACATTGGCATCGCTCAGATAGAGCCGGGAAAAGGGAATAAGCATCGTGGTCACTCCTGATGTGCACCCGGCAATCACCCGGGCACACATCCCCTCCCCCTCCCCTTCTGATATGCGGTTCACGCAGGCCTCGGGGTTACTCGTTGTCGCCGCGCGAATGGAAAGCGTGGCATGCTCCGGATTTGGAGCGCGCGGCTCGTCAGAGGTCAGAATGCCGCAATTGCTGGATGCTCATGTGGAGGCGATCCTGGGATCGCCACAATTCGCAGCCCGAGCAGACCGATTCGGGTGACGACCGCAGCTCAACCGCTCGCGGCTGCCAGACTAGCCTGATAGTTCGGCCCGAAGCGGACATGCCGCTTTCGGGATGGCGCATCGGCCCAGCTCATGGCCGGGAATGGGTGGATAGCTGCCGCTGGCACCAAGCCTTGTGATCCAGACGGTTTTGCACCATAGCGCCCGCATCGACGGACCTGCGGTATCGCGGGTGGCTCGGCCCGGCGCCTATCCCCGGGACAATCCGGCACCTTGCTGCCGATGATCGTATCTGGACTGCATCATGACATTCACTGCCACGCTTCGGCGCGACTGGCTTGCGAACCCGCGAGCCGACATTCTGGCCGGCATCGTCGTAGCGCTTGCGCTCATTCCCGAAGCTATCGGCTTCTCGATCATCGCCGGGGTGGACCCGCGCGTCGGGCTGTATGCCTCGGTCGCGATTGCGATCATCATTTCCTTCACGGGCGGGCGGCCCGGCATGATTTCTGCTGCGACCGCAGCCGTGGCGGTGCTGGTCGTGCCGCTGGTGCGCGATTACGGGGTCGAATACCTGTTCGCCGCGACCATTCTGATGGGGATCATCCAAACCGTAGCGGGTCTGCTGCGGCTTAATCTGGTGATGCAGTTCGTCTCGCGCTCGGTGATCACCGGCTTCGTCAACGCGCTCGCGATCCTGATTTTCATGGCCCAGCTGCCGCAGCTGACCGGCGTGACCTGGCAAGCCTATGCGATGGTCGCTGCCGGACTTGCGATCATCTACCTCCTGCCACGCCTCACTACCGCGATCCCGGCGCCGTTGGTGGCGATCGTCATCCTCACGATCCTGGCGGTGGCGAGCGGCGCCCCGGTCAACACGGTCGCCGACATGGGCAACCTGCCCCAAGGCCTGCCCAGTCTGGTCTGGCCCGATGTGCCGCTGACGTGGGACACGCTGCGGATCATTGCGCCCTATTCGGCTGCGATGGCGGCGGTGGGCCTGCTCGAATCGCTGCTGACCGCGCAAATCGTCGACGACATGACCGATACCGGCAGCGACAAGCGCCGCGAATGCGCCGGGCAGGGCACCGCCAACATCGCCGCCGCGCTGGTCGGCGGCATGGGCGGGTGCGCGATGATCGGGCAATCGGTGATCAACGTGACGTCGGGCGGACGCGGGCGGCTCTCCACCTTCACGGCGGGCGCATTCCTGATGTTCCTGCTGGCGGTGCTTGGGCCGTATGTGGGGCAGGTGCCGATGCCCGCGCTGGTGGCGATCATGATCATGGTGTCGATCAGCACCTTCAGCTGGAATTCGATCCCCAACCTGCGTCGCCATCCGTGGCCGTCATCGGTCGTGATGCTGACCACGGTCGCGGTGGTGGTGGGCACGCACGACCTGTCGTTGGGCGTGCTGGCGGGCGTGCTGCTGTCGGGCATCTTCTTTGCGGGCAAGGTGCAGCGGATGTTCGGCGTGGAGCGGAACCTGTCCGAAGACGGTCAGACCGCGCATTACCGTGTGCGCGGCCAGATCTTCTTCGCTTCGGTCGAGCGGTTCGTGGCCGCAATGGACGTGGCCGAAACCGCGCCCAACGTGGCCATCGACATGACCGCGGCGCATTTCTGGGACATCTCGGGCGTCGCCGCGCTCGACAAGATCGTCGCCAGATTGCGGCGCGACGGGCGCAACGTCGACGTGGTCGGCTACAACCGCGCCAGCGCCGACATCGTGGACAGGTTCGCTCTGCACGACAAGACCGGGTTCGAGCTTGGGGTAAGCCCGCACTGACCTGACAATGTCCGATTTGGGGTCGTTTCCTGAATGTCGGCTGCTGGCAAGAAACGCGCAGAAGCTGACTGGCAGGTTCCGTCACCATAAGCCGAACGGCAGGAAGCTGCCTTCGTTGAAAAAATCTGCCATTTAGGAACCGACCCAAAGCGGTCATAGGGAGGGATCACTAAAAGGCGAGAGGCGGTTTAGCCATGCAGCCTGTTTCGAGCCATGGTGCGAAAACGCCCAGTAAGCCCTCTTAGATCACCCGCAGCAGAGTAGGCGGCGGGCACCACCAGCAACGTCAAGAATGTGGAAGTGGTCAAGCCGCCGATGATGATAAAGCCCATCGAATTGCGCCACTCAGCGGCATCCGACTGAGCTAGCGCGACTGGCAGCATCCCGAATACCGCCGCCAACGCTGTCATCAGGACGGGCCGCAGACGTTCGGGCGCTGCCTTGCGCATCGCCGAGGCGGGATCCATGCCTGCGTCCCTATACTGGTTGGCGAGATCGACCAGAAGGATGCCGTTCTTCATCACAATCCCCATCAGTGCAATCATGCCGATCTGAG
>NZ_JAIEPN010000136.1 GCF_019748365.1 Novosphingobium sp. | reverse complement strand
CGCAGCGACCTTTCGGCAGCGTTGTTCGAGAGGCAGACCCTGCCATCGTTGAGGAAGCGGGTTAACGCGTTCCAGCGTAACCGTGGGCTGTAGGCCGCCTTGCACCGCGCGGGATTGAAGCGCTGATAGCCGCTCCTTTTGATGGGGTGGTCTGGGTGGACGGTAGCGAGGCGGAGCGAGCAAGTAGTCATATGAGTGGTCATATGACTACTCGGATTGAGGTGGCTGGCCGGGTGTCTGGCCGCCGCCGCTGGACGGTGGAGCAGAAGCTGGCGATCCTGCGGGATGCGTTTGGACCGAAGGGTTCGGTCCGCGCAGCATGCGACCGGCACGAAGTTGGCAGCGGGGCGATTTACACATGGCGGCGACAGGCGATGTCGGGAGAACTGACCGGCGTCCGGTCACCGGCCTTGCCGGCATTCTCCGAGGTTGAGGTCGCAGATCCGGTCGTCCGCGATGTTGCACCGTCGGTGCCATCACGTTGCGGGCACATCGGCATCGAACTGCCGACGGGTGTCCGCCTGACCGTGGATGCGATGGTCGATGCCGACGCCCTTGCCCGGGTGATCGCCGTGCTCGGCCGATGATCCCGCTGCCACCCTCGACGCGGGTTTACCTGGCCTGCGGCGCGACAGACATGAGGAAGGGTTTTGACGGGCTGGCGGTGCTGGTCCAGCAGGTGCTGGAGCAGTCTCCGCATTCCGGCGCGCTGTTTGCCTTCCGCGGCAAGCGCGGCGATCTGATCAAGCTGCTCTGGTTCGACGGCCAGGGGATGTGCCTGTTTTCCAAGCGCATGGATCGCGGCAAATTTGTCTGGCCGGTGACTAAGACGGGCAAGGTCAACCTCACCTCGGCCCAGCTTTCCATGCTGCTCGAAGGTATCGACTGGCGCCGTCCCGAACGCACTGCAGCGCCGCTTCTGGCAGGATAAAAAGTCGCGGATTTGCTTGGTTTTTCTGGTGCGGGATGGCCCACTTTGCTAGTGGGTCACGGTGTCGGACGCAGCCACTTCCACCCTTGATAAAGATGCCCGGATCGCCGAGCTGGAAGCAGCCTTGGCGGCCCGTGACACGCTGATCGACACGCTGCGTTTCCAGCTGGCGCAGCTGCGCCGCATGACGTTCGGTCAATCGTCGGAGAAGCTGTCGGCCCAGATCGAGCAGCTCGAACTGACACTCGAGGAGCTCGAAGGCGAAGCCGCTGTCGCCGATGCCCGCAAAGATGCGCCAGCGGCCAAGCCCGAACGGCCAGCGCCGGTCCGCAGCCTTCCGCCCCATCTTCCGCGCGCCGAGCAGCGGATCGAACCCGAAGCGGGCCATTGCAATTGCCCTGATTGTGGCGGCGTCCTGCGCCCGCTGGGTGAGGACAGCGACGAGATGCTCGACGTCCTGCCGGTGCAGTGGCGCGTGATCCGCACCATCCGTCCCAAGTACAGCTGCCGGTCCTGCGAGAAGATCGTGCAGGCGCCGGCCCCGGTGAAGGCGATTGCCCGCGGCAAGGCCAGCTTCGCCACGCTCGCCCATGTGGTCGTGTCCAAGTTCGACCATCATCTCCCGCTCTATCGGCAGGCCGAGATGATGGCGGCGCAGAGCCTCGACATCGACCGCTCGACGCTGGCGGGGTGGGCAGGACAAGCCGCGCATCTTCTCGACCCGATCGTCTCCCGGATCCGCGAGGAAGGCCTGAAGGGCGGCAAGATCCACAGCGACGATACGCCCGTGCCGATGTTGGTACCCGGCAAGGGCAAGACCGCACAGGGCCGGTTGTGGACCTACGTCGTCGACGACCGGGCCAGCGGATCAACCGCCCCGGCGCTGGTGTGGTACAGGTTCACGCCAGACCGCAGCGGTATCCATCCGCAAACCGAGCTGAAGAGCTTCACCGGCCTCCTTCAGGCCGATGGCTATGCCGGGTACGAGAAGCTCTATGCTGGCAACCGGATTCAGGAGGTCGCCTGCTGGGCGCATTTCCGTCGCAAGATCTTCGAGAACCACCAGACCAGCCCAACACCGTTGACCACCGATCTGCTTGAGCGGATCACGGCGCTCTACCGGCTCGAGGACGAGGTACGGGGTCAGCCCCCTGATGTTCGCCAACAAAAGCGACAGGAAAACACCAGGCCGCTGGTCGATGAACTGCGCGCGGCCATCGACGATGCCTTGCGCCGCCTGTCGCCGAAGTCGGCGATGGCCAAGGCGCTCGCCTATGGTCGCAAGCGCTGGATCGCGCTGACACGCTTCCTCGATGACGGCCTGGCCGAGATCGACAACAACATCGCAGAACGCGCGATGCGCAGCGTCGCAATCGGTCGGAAGAATTGGCTCTTCGCAGGGTCGAAAGCGGGAGGCGAGCGCGCCGCCGCTATCTATTCGGTTATCGAAACGGCAAAGCTCAATGGCATCGAACCGCAGGCCTACATCGCTGACGTCATCGAGAAGATCGCCAGCGGTTGGCCAGCCTCGCGCTGGGACGAACTCATGCCGTGGAATTGGGCTGCCACCGAGCAGCCGCTTATTGAGGGCATAGCGTGGGAGGTACGCCAAGCAACGCTAAGGACGAACAATACCGGAACGGCGTGCAAGGGCATCA
>NZ_JAIEPN010000105.1 GCF_019748365.1 Novosphingobium sp. | reverse complement strand
TGGACCGGCGTGCAAAAGGGACCCCGTTAGCGGGGTGATCGGCGTCTAAAAGGGACCCCTCATTCTGATGGTGTAGCGGGCTGCCTGGTTTTCCAAGTGGCGAGATCGGGATGTTGGTGGTGGAGACAGTTGTTCGGATTCGGCGCGAGCACGCCAGTGGGAAGGCGATCAAGGCGATAGCGCGGGATCTGCGGCTGTCGCGCAAGGTGGTGCGCAAGGCGATCCGGGCGCCGGAGGGGGCGTTCGATTACCACCGCACGGTTCAGCCGCTGCCTCGGCTTGGGCCGTTCCAGGAGCGGCTCGACACGCTGCTGACGGAGAACGAGGCCCGGCATCGGCGCGATCGGCTGCGGATGACGCGGATTCATGACCTGTTGTGCCGTGAGGGGTTCGAGGGGTCCTACGATGCGGTGCGGCGCTACGCCCGGCGGTGGATGGAGGCACGGCGTAAGGATGCGGGCGACGGCGCCCCGGCCTTCATCCCGCTGCTGTTCCAACCCGGCGAGGCCTACCAGTTCGACTGGAGCCACGAGGACGTGGAGATCGCCGGCAAGCCAATGCGGGTGAAGGTGGCGCATATGCGGCTATGCGCGTCGCGGGCAGTCTACGTCCGGGCTTATCCGCGCGAGACGCAGGAGATGGTGTTCGATGCCCATGCCCGGGGCTTTGCCTTCTTCGGCGGCGTTCCGCTGCGCGGGATCTACGACAACATGAAGACCGCGGTGACCTCAGTGTTCGTCGGCAAGGAGCGTGTGTTCAACCGCCGCTTCCTCGTCATGGCCGATCATTACATGGTCGAGCCCACGGCCTGCTCGCCGGCGGCGGGATGGGAGAAGGGTCAGGTCGAGAACCAGGTCCAGACCATCCGGGGTCGTTTCTTCCAGCCCCGCCTGCGCTTTGCCAGCATCGAGGAGCTCAACGGATGGCTGGAGGCCGAGTGCCTGCGCTGGGCCGCGTTGCATCCGCATCCCGAGCAGAAGGAGTTGACCGTTGCCGAGGCGCTGGATCTCGAACGGCCGTCTTTACAGCCGATGCTGGCGCCGTTCGATGGCTTCCACGAGACCGCACATGCCGTGACCGGCACCTGCCTGATCAGCTTCGACCGCAACCGCTACTCGGTCATGGCCAAGGCGGCGCGGCGGGCCGTTCAGGTCCGTGCCTATGCCGACCGGATCGTCGTGCGCCTCGGCGACGAGGTCATCGCCGAGCATGCCCGGCACTTCGGCCGTGACCGGACGATCTACGATCCTTGGCATTATCTCCCCGTCCTCGCCAACAAGCCCGGCGCCTGGCGCAACGGCGCCCCCTTCCATGGCTGGGACCTGCCGCCGGCACTGACGCGGCTGCGCCGCAAGCTGGGGAGCGGTGACGAGGCCGACCGGCGCTTCGTGCGCGTTCTGGCCGCTGTGCTGACCGATGGCCTGGAAGCGGTCGAGGCTGCGATCCGCGAGGCGCTCGATGCCGGTGCCGCCAGCGACGAGGTGATCCTCAACATCCTGGCGCGATACCGCGAGCCAGCAACCGACCGGCCCCTCGACGTGGTCGTCGACCTCAAGCTCAGCCATCCGCCGATCGCGGACTGCGCCCGCTACGACACGGTGCGAGGCCTCGATGCAGCGGCATGAGATGATCGAGGCGATGCGCGGGCTCGGCCTCAGGGGCATGGCCAGTGCGTTCGATGAAGCCGTCACCACGGGATTGCAGCGCAAGCGCACGACCCACGAGATCCTGACCGACCTGCTGCGGGCGGAAGCGGCACATCGCCATGCCGCCTCGATCCGCTACCGCATGACCGCAGCCAAGCTACCGGTGGTCAAGGATCTCGATGCCTTCGTGTTCGAGGGCACCCCGATCAACGAGGGCCTGGTCCGCTCCCTCCACGCCGGCTCCTTCCTGCCAGGACGGCGCAATATCGTGCTCATCGGCGGCACGGGCACCGGCAAGACTCACCTCGCCACCGCGATTACCGCCAGCGTCGTTTGTGCCGGCGCCCGCGGGCGCTACTTCAACACGGTCGATCTTGTCACCCGGCTCGAGGAGGAAGCCCGCATCGGCAAGGCCGGTGCCATGGCCGCCCAGCTCAGCCGGCTCGACGTCGTGGTGCTCGATGAACTGGGCTACCTGCCGTTCGCCAGATCAGGCGGACAGCTGCTGTTCCACCTGATCAGCAAGCTCTACGAGAAGACCTCGGTCATCATCACCACCAACCTGGCCTTCGGCGAATGGCCCACCGTGTTCGGTGACCCCAAGATGACCACCGCGCTGCTCGACCGCATCACGCACCATTGCGATATCGTCGAGACCGGCAACGACAGCTGGCGCTTCAAACACCGCAACTGAGCCGACCCAACCCCGAAAAACGATCTTCGTGCTGCTGCCGCCTCCGGTCGGGCTACGCCCTCCCTACGCCGCCAGCAGCGCGAAACCTGCGCCCAGCATCAACCGATCCACATGACCGCAAGGGGGTCCCTTTTGCGCGCCGATAGGGGGGCCCGATTGGACGCCGATTGACA